>JAGRPN010000064.1 GCA_019449555.1 Ramlibacter sp. | reverse complement strand
CGGCCCGATGCGGTAGCCGGCGGCCTTGAACACGTCGTCGGCGCGCCCCTGATACCAGAGGTAGCCGTCCTCGTCGCGGGTGGCCAGGTCGCCCGTGCGGCACCAGTCGCCGGTGGACTTCGCGCGGGTAGCGGCCTCGTTCTTCCAGTACCCGAGGAAGAAGATCGGGTCGGGGTCGCCATGGATGTCGTAGCGGTTCACGGCCACGTCGCCCGCCACGCCGGGCGGGCACTCCTTGCCGTCGTCGTCGATCACCGCCACGCGATGACCGGGATACGGCCGCCCCATGCTGCCGGGCCGGGCCGGCCAGCCGATGCCGCTCTCGGTGTGGCCGTTGATGCTGCAGTTGCCGACCACGTAGTTGATCTCGGTCTGGCCGAACATCTCATTGACGATGACGCCGAGGTGGTCGCGGCAATACGCGAACACCGCGTCTCCGACCGCTTCACCGGCGCTCATGATGGCTTGCAGTTTGAGCCGGAACTGCCGGCCGGGCTCGGGGAACGCCTTCATCATCGCCTTCAGCGCAGTGGGAAACAGGAAGGTGTGCGTCACGCCGTGCTCCTGCATCAGCGCCAGCGCCACCTCGGGACTGAAGCGCCCGCTATAGGCGACGATGGGGCGTCCGAAGTAGAGGGACGGAAGGAGCGCGTCCATCAGGCCGCCGGTCCAGGCCCAATCCGCCGGTGACCAGAAGACGCTTTGCGCTTCTGGCAGCGGCAGATTGGGCTCTGCGCTTTTCATGCCCGCCCCCACCCCAACCCTCCCCGGCGAAGCCGGGGCTTGCCCGTATGTGCCCGCCCCCACCCCAGCCCTCCCCCGCGCGGGGGAGGGAGTATTGGCGGTCGGGGCGAAGCCGAACCAGTTCTGGCTGCAAACGAAACCCGGCAGGTTTCCGATCAGGGCGCGGTGCGGAATGAAAGCGCCTTTGGGCGGGCCGGTGGTGCCGCTGGTGTAGATCAGCACCGCGCCCTCGTCCGCCTTCGTGCGCGCGGCGGTGAACCCGGCCGGCTGCCGCTCGGTTTCGGCTTCGTAGCCGAGGTCCGCCTGCAAGGCAGCAGCGCCCACGCCGATCAAGGTTCGCAGCGCGGGACATTGCCCACGCACGGCGCGCAGGTTGCCGATCGAACTCTCGTCGCACACCGCGACCACGGCCTCGCTGTCCTGCAGCCGGTATTCGAGCGCGTCCGGCCCGAACAGGATCGACAGCGGCATGGCCACCGCGCCCAACTGGAACACCGCCATGTAGGCGATCGCGGTTTCGAAACGCTGCGGCATCACGATCGCCACCCGGTCGCCCCGCCGCACGCCCAGCTCCGCCAGCAGGTTGCTCAATGCGTTCGCGCGCGCCTGCAGCTCGCGGTACGTGAGGCTCTGCGCGCCGGCACCCGCGCCATGCGCCCGGATCGCCACGCGAGCGGCCGCATCGGGCCGGCGCGCCCAGCGGGCGCAACAGGCCTCGGCGATGTTGAAGTCCTGGGGCACCTGCCAGCCGAAGCCGGCATGCATGCGCGCGTAGTTGTCCCTGCCTTGACTGACGCTCATGACCCTGTCTCCTATGATCCCGGCCAATGTACCAACCCAAGCGAGTTTTCCGTAGCGAGTTTGTCCCCATCCGCAATCTCACCTACCACGTGCTGCTCTGGGGCCGGCCCGGGCCGGGCAAGGTGCCGCTGGTGATGGTGCACGGCTGGATGGACGTGGCGGCCTCCTACCAGTTCATCGTGGATGCCTTCGCGCAGGATCATTACGTGATCGCGCCCGACTGGCGTGGCTACGGCCTCACGCAGTCGCCCGACGCCGACAACTACTGGTTCCCCGACTACCTGGCCGACCTGGATTTCCTCATCGACCATTATTCGCCCGACGCACCCGTTCACCTCGTGGGCCACAGCATGGGCGGCAACGTGGCGATGCTGTATGCCGGCATCCGGCCCCAGCGGGTCCGCCGGCTGGTCAACCTCGAAGGCTTCGGCATGCCGCTGACGCGTGCCTCCCAGGCGCCCCGGCGCTATGCCCGCTGGATGGATGAGCTCAAGGCGTTCCATCGCGGCGAAACGACCCTCAAGCGCTACGAGTCCGTCACCGGCGTGGCCAGCCGGCTCATGAAGACCAACACCCGCCTGGGCCAGGACAAGGCGAACTGGCTCGCGCAGCACTGGGCCAAACCGGACGCCGACGGCATGTGGCGCATCCTGGGCGACCCGGCGCACAAGATCACGAACGCCCAGCTCTACCGTGTGGACGAGGTGCTGGAGATCTACAAGTCGATCACGGCGCCCAGCCTGTGCGTCGAATCCAGCGAAGACAACCTGACACAGTGGTGGAAAGGCAAGTACACCTTGGCGGAGTACCACGAACGTCTAAAAGCCGTCCCCAACGTGCGCCGCGCCGTGGTCCCCGATTCCGGGCATATGGTGCACCACGACCAGCCCGGGGAATTGGCTTTGCTGCTCGAGGGTTTTTTGGACGGCTGAAGAAGAAAATGATGCGCCGGTGCGACAAATTACCGCACTAAAGGCCGAGCTGCAGCTCAAGAAGTAACAGCACTTGAGGTAGGACGCGTCCTACTTCAAACTCCGGTCACCAAGTGTGTTCGGGGTCTCAAATGCGTAGGACTTGTTCAGGACTGTTGCTGGCAGCTCTGCTGTTTCCATGCGCGGCCATGGCCGATGATTTCCAGCAGGGGCTGGCGACGCTGTGGGAGGTGCTCTGGCACCAGAGTGGCACCCCGACCCGAATCGTGCGCTGGGAAGGCGAAATGCGCGTCCGTATCTTCGGCGTCAATGTCGCCGCTCATCGGGACCGCACGTTGCAGGCGCTGCGCGCAGTGAGCTCCGAAGCCGGCATCAAGCTGGTGGACGTCTCCGACCAGCCTGATGCCGAGCAGGTTTCGAACGTCAGCGTCGAGATCACGCCCGACAATCAGCTCGAGGACAACCAGCCCTGCGTCACCTACCTGGATTTCCGCACCGAAACGAAGATCGACTCGGCCGTGGTGCAGATGCGCTCGCGCGATGCGTGGCGCTGCGCCTACCACGAAGCGATGCATGTGATGGGCGTGCGCGGCCATCCGGCCGGCCAGACGGTATTGAGTTACTTCCCCTGGAAGATCGACGGCCTCATGCCGCTGGACAAAGTGATGCTGCGTGCGTGGTACTCGCCGCACATGGCGGGCGGCATGACGCCCTTCGAGGCCCTGCCCGTCCTCGCCGACGAGCTGGTGGCCACCATGCCCAACAAGGCCGCCGCGGCCCAGGCGCGCGACCAGTTTTTCCAGACCACGATCCAGCAGATGCTCGCGTACGCCAGTGGCCAGGGTGACGTGCCGGCCGTGGTCAAGCGCTCGGGCAAGGCCACGCCCGAAGGCATCCGCTACGGCCGCAGTGAAATGAGCTATTTCCTGGGCGTCGCCTACATGGAAGGCGCGACGGCGCCGCGCGATTCGACGCAGGCGGTGCGCTGGCTGCAGCGCGCGGCCACCATGGGCAATCGGGGCGCGCAGGCCAAGCTGAGCGGCTTTCGCCAGTAACCGCTATCAGACCGCTACGCTCCAGACCGAAACGCGCCGCCTGAAGGCGGACGCGTCCTTTGCCGGCATGTCAGAATCCTCGGTTCACGAGGATTTTTTTCAATGGAAGCAGAACGCACCAACCTGATCGGCGCTCGCCTCGCCGATCTCTCCGCCCGCACGCAAGCCCTCCGGGGGTATCTTTGACTTCGATGCGAAATCGGAGCGCCTGAGGACGGTCAACGCCTCCCTCGAAGACCCGCAGGTCTGGAATGATCCGCGCAAGGCGCAGGAGCTGGGCAAGGAACAGAAGCAGTTGACCGGCGTGGTGGGCACGCTGCAGAACCTCACGCGCGAACTCTCGGACAACCTCGAGCTGTTCGAGATGAGCAAGGAGGAAGGCGACGAAAGCGGGCTGCTGACGATCGAGTCCGAAACGGCCAAGCTCGCGAAGGACGTCGAGGCGCTCGAATTCCGCCGGATGTTCAACAACCCGGCCGATCCGCTGAATTGCTTCCTGGACATCCAGGCGGGCGCCGGCGGCACGGAGGCCTGCGACTGGGCCAGCATGCTGCTGCGCCAGTACCTCAAATACGCCGAGCGCAAGGGCTTCAGATCGACGGTGGAGGACGAGACGCCCGGCGATACGGCCGGCATCAAGGGCGCCACGATCAAGATCGAAGGCGACTACGCGTACGGCCTGCTGCGCACGGAAACCGGCGTGCACCGGCTGGTGCGCAAGTCGCCGTTCGATTCGGCGGGCGGGCGCCACACCAGTTTCGCCAGCGTGTTCGTCTATCCCGAAGTCGACGATTCGATCGAGATCGACATCAACCCCGCCGACGTGCGGGTGGACACGTATCGCGCCAGCGGCGCCGGCGGCCAGCACATCAACAAGACCGATTCGGCCGTGCGCCTCACGCACCTGCCGACCAACATCGTGGTGCAGTGCCAGGACAGCCGCAGCCAGCACAGCAACCGCGACGTGGCCTGGAAGCGCCTGCGATCGCGCCTGTACGACTACGAGATGCGCAAGCGCATGGAAGAACAGCAGAAGCTCGAAGACACCAAGACCGACGTCGGCTGGGGCCACCAGATCCGCAGCTACGTGCTGGACAACAGCCGCATCAAGGACCTGCGCACCGGCGTCGAAATCTCCAACACGCAGAAGGTGCTGGACGGCGACCTCGACCCCTTCATCGAAGCCTCGCTCAAGCAGGGCGTATGAACCCAAGCCTTTTACCGGAGAGCCTCCATGCGTGAAGGACAAAGCAACGTGATCTATCGCGCCGACTACCAGGCGCCCGCGTTCTGGATCGACACCGTCGAACTGTGCTTCGACCTCGACCCGGCCAAGACGCGCGTGCTGAACAGGATGAAGTTGCGCCGCAATCCGGACGTGGTGCCGCAGCCGCTGCGCCTGGACGGCGAAGAGCTGAACCTGGCGCGCGTCCTCGTGCAGGGCCAGGGCACCTCGTTCAAGATGGAGAGCGGCCAGCTGGTGCTGGAAAACCTGCCCGAAGGCTACGAGCCGTTCGAGCTGGAGATCTTCACCACCTGCGCGCCCGCCAGGAACACCAAATTGATGGGCCTGTACGTGAGCAACGATTCGTTCTTCACGCAGTGCGAAGCGGAGGGCTTCCGGCGCATCACGTATTTCCTGGACCGCCCGGACGTGATGGCCAGTTACACCGTCACGCTGCGCGCGGACAAGCAGAAGTACCCGGTGCTGCTGTCCAACGGCAACCTGGTGGAGCATGGCGACCTGGAGGACGGCCGTCACTACGCGAAATGGGTCGACCCGTTCCGCAAGCCGAGCTATCTGTTCGCGCTCGTCGGCGGCCAATTGGTGGCGCGCGAGCAGCGCATCACCTCGCGCACCGGCAAGGAGCATCTCCTTCAGGTGTATGTGCGACCCGGCGACCTGGACAAGACGGAACACGCGATGAACTCGCTGATGGCGTCGGTCGCCTGGGACGAGGCGCGCTTCGGCCTGTCGCTGGACCTGGAGCGTTTCATGATCGTCGCTACCAGCGACTTCAACATGGGCGCGATGGAGAACAAGGGCCTGAACATCTTCAACACGAAATACGTGCTGGCGAGCCAGGCGACCGCGACCGACACCGATTTCAGCAACATCGAAAGCGTCGTCGGCCACGAGTACTTCCACAACTGGACCGGCGACCGGGTCACCTGCCGCGACTGGTTCCAGTTGAGCCTGAAGGAAGGCCTGACGGTGTTCCGCGACCAGGAATTCAGCCAGGACCTGGCCGGCTCGCCCTCGGCCCGCGCGGTCAAGCGCATCGAGGACGTGCGGGTGCTGCGGACCGCGCAGTTCCCCGAGGACGCGGGACCGATGGCGCATCCGGTGCGGCCCGACCAGTACCTGGAGATCAACAATTTCTACACCGTGACGGTGTACGAAAAAGGCGCCGAAGTCGTGCGGATGATGCAGACGCTGGTCGGCCGCGAAGGTTTCGCGCGCGGGCTGACGCTGTACTTCCAGCGGCACGACGGCCACGCGGTCACCTGCGACGATTTCGCGCAGGCGATCGCCGACGCCAATCCCGAATCGAAGCTCGCGCAATTGCTGCCGCAGTTCAAGCTCTGGTACAGCCAGGCCGGCACGCCGCGGGTGAAAGCCGTCGCGCAGTACGACGCCGACTCGCGCATCTACAGCCTGACGCTGTCGCAAAGCTGCCCGCCGACGCCGGGCCATGCGGACAAGGAACCGTTCGTCATCCCCGTCAGCCTGGGGCTGTTGGCGCCCGACGGCACGGAGCTGACCACGGGCATGCACGTGCTCACGCAAGCCAGCGAGACCCTGAGCTTCCCGGGACTGCAGGCGCAGCCGGTGCCCTCGGTCCTGCGCGGCTTCAGCGCGCCGGTGATCCTGGAGTTCGACTACACCGACGAGCAGTTGCTCACGCTGCTGGCGCACGACAGCGATCCGTTCAACCGCTGGGAGGCCGGCCAGCGGCTGGCGGTCAATCGCGCGATTCGCTACATCAACGAGCCCGGGCTGCATGCGAGCGACATCCATCTGGACGCGCCTTACGTGGAAGCGATGCGATCCGTGCTGCGCCATCCCACGCTCGACGCCGCCTTCAAGGAGCTGGCGCTGACGCTGCCCGCCGAGACCTACATCGCCGAACAGCTCGACGTGGTGGACCCGCAGCGCATCCACACGGTGCGCGAAGCCATGCGCGAGCAGATGGCGCACGCGTTGTTCCACGATTGGGAATGGGCCTTCGACGCCCACCGGGAAAACGGCGCCTACCGCCCCGACCCGGTGTCGTCCGGCCGCCGCGCCCTCGCCGGCCTCGCGCTCACGCAGTTGTGCCTGGCCGCGCGGCGCGCGTCCGACACGGTCTGGCCCGGCAAGGCCTACCAGCGTTTCAAGGACGCGGGCAACATGACCGACCGGTTCAATGCGCTGGCGGCGCTGGTCAGCAGCGGCCATGAGCTCGCCGCTGCGGCGTTGCAGCGCTTCCATGCGATCTTCAGCCAGGAGGCGCTGGTGCTGGACAAGTGGTTCGCGCTGCAGGCCGGCGCGCCCGACCGGGGCGGCAACGTGCTGCCGGCGGTCAGGCAGTTGATCAATCATCCGGACTTCAATATCCGCAACCCGAACCGCGCCCGCAGCGTGATCTTCAGCTATTGCAGCGCGAATCCGGGCGCGTTCCACCGGCCGGATGCGGCGGGCTACGTGTTCTGGTGCGACCGCGTGATCGAACTGGATGCGATCAATCCGCAGGTCGCGGCGCGGCTGGCGCGCGCGCTGGACCGCTGGAAGAAACTGGTCGAGCCGTTGCGCGGCGCCGCCCGAGAGGCGATCGCGCGCGTGGCCGCCAAGCCCGACCTGAGCAACGACGTGCGCGAGGTCGTCACGCGCGCCCTGGGCGACTGATCGCAGCCGCCCAGCCAACAAACCCACGCCCCACCAAGAGGAGCAACATGGCCAGGAAGAAGAACGCCTTTTACGCACAGTCCGGCGGCGTCACCGCCGTCATCAACGCGTCGGCTTGCGGCGTGATCGAGACCGCCCGCGCGCACTCCGACCAGATCGGCAAGGTCTATGCCGGGCGCAACGGCATCATCGGCGCGCTGACCGAGGACCTGATCGACACCAGCCGGGAATCGATACTGTCGATCGCCATGCTGCGCTCCACACCCTCGGGCGCGTTCGGCTCGGCGCGCTACAAGCTCAAGTCGCTGGAAGCCAACAGGCGCGAGTACGAGCGCCTGATGGAGGTCTTCAAGGCGCACAACATCGGTTACTTCTTCTACAACGGCGGCGGCGATTCGGCCGACACCTGCTACAAGGTCAGCCAGCTTTCCGAGTCGATGGGTTATCCGATCCAGGCAATCCACGTGCCCAAGACGGTGGACAACGACCTGCCGATCACGGACTGCTGCCCCGGCTTCGGCTCGGTGGCGAAGTACGTGGCCGTCTCGGCGCTGGAGGCGTCGTTCGACGTGCGTTCCATGGCCAAGACGTCCACCAAGGTGTTCGTGCTCGAAGTGATGGGGC
The DNA here is from genome assembly GCA_019449555.1 of Ramlibacter sp. Taxonomy (GTDB): domain Bacteria; phylum Pseudomonadota; class Gammaproteobacteria; order Burkholderiales; family Burkholderiaceae_C; genus Ramlibacter. The sequence goes on along the minus strand of JAGRPN010000064.1, from coordinate 1,505 downwards.
GCCACGCCGGCTGGATCGCCGCGGCCGGCGGCCTGGTGCAGGACCACGGCATCCCCGTCGTCGTGTTGTTCCCCGAAGTGGAATTCGACGAAGCGAAATTCCTGGCGCGCGTCGATGCGCTCGTCAAATCGCACGGGTACTGCACGGTCGTCGTCTCCGAAGGCTGCCATTACCCGGACGGCAGGTTCCTTGCCGAGCAGGGCACGCGCGACGCGTTCGGGCACGCGCAGTTGGGCGGCGCCGCGCCGGTGGTCGCGAACATGGTCAAGCAGGCGCTCGGCCATAAATTCCATTGGGCCGTGGCCGATTACCTGCAGCGCTCGGCGCGCCACATCGCGTCGAAAACCGACGTGAAGCAGGCTTATGAACTCGGCCGGGCCGCGGTGCGCATGGCGCTCAAGGGCCACAACGCCGTGATGCCGACCATCGAGCGCGTCAGCGACCGCCCCTACAAGTACAAGATCGGCATGGCGCCGCTCTCGGAGGTCGCGAACGTCGAGAAGTTCATGCCGCGCGACTTCATCACGGAAGACGGCTTCGGGATCACCGAGAGTTGCAAGCGCTACCTGATGCCGCTGATCCAGGGTGAGGACTACCCGAAGTACAAGGACGGCCTGCCGGTCTTCGCGACGCTGAAGAACCTGCCGGTCGAAAAGAAGCTGCCGGCGTTCGAGATGAAATAGCCGGCCAGGAGCACGCTATAATTTTGGGTTCGAGAATAAGCCGGTGTAGCTCAGTCGGTAGAGCAGCTCATTCGTAATGAGAAGGTCGGGTGTTCGATTCATCTCTCCGGCACCACTTGGAAACCCCGCACGCTGTCATCGTGTGCGGGGTTTTTTACGTAGCTGGCGCGTAACCCGATGAGATTATCCCCGCGCAAGGGCGTCGGGTCACGGATTTTTGCGGTTTCGCTGCAACCGGGAGCGCATCGCAATTTCCTCGTCCACTCCAAGTATCTTCGCGATCCGCTTAGTGGAATCGCCGCGGGCCAGGAAGTCCCGCTTGGCCTTGAGCAGGAGCCTGATCTTTCGCCGCCGATACACGTGCAGAATTTTGTCGACCGGCAGAGTCAGCAATTTGGATGCTGCCTTACTGACGGAGCTGACCGACGGGTCAATCACTGCCTCCGGAATTGCCGCTAGCGACTCCGAGAGGCTCACGGCATTTGCTCTCAGATCGGTCCGCTCGCCTCCCCAGAGTGAGTCGCCCAATTGCTGAAGTTGCTTCAGCCGCTTGAGCCGCAATTTGGTCGGTTGTGCGGCGCTTGCCAAGTCCGATTCAATTTCAACCATGGCTCGCCGAAAGGCCGCGAACTCATCGCGCATTTCCAATGCCGCGTCTACCAAACCCTTTGCACTTGTGGCGCGGTAAATAAGCTGTGACGCGATTGGCGTTTCTGGGAACACCGATACGGCCCCGAAGTCGGCGAGTCGGGCCAACTCCCGCCTAGCGCCCTCGTTCAGCCGCTCCAATAATATTTGCGTAATGCCACGACGCGTCGCGAT
>JAGRPN010000063.1 GCA_019449555.1 Ramlibacter sp. | reverse complement strand
CTTCGTCGGGCTCGATGTCGAGCAGGACGCTGAAGCGGGCGCTGCCATGCGAGATGTCGATGCGCTGGTGGAGCGTGGCGTGCAATTGCTGCTCGTGCCGCCGTACGAATTCAGCGGCTGTCTTGACCAGCGTATGGAATGCGGATGAATCCAGCGGCTTGGGGTTCTTCTTGTCGCGCCCCATCGTCCAGGGCCCCACCAGCGCGGGCTCCACCTGGCCGTCCGGAATCATGGCGACAGCCCAGCCGTCGTCGTCATCGTTCTTGACGACACGCGCCGTCCAGCCGTTGTCACTCCACAGGCGCGCTTCGGTGATTTTTTCCTGTGTCACTAGCGGGCGAATGAGCCGTCGGCGCGGATCATGGTCAGGTTGACGAAGTGCGATCCCAGGTTGCTCTGCTTGCTGTAGGTCAGGGCGAAGCCGCCCAAGTCCTCGTTGGTGAAGCTTTCGAGGGTGCTGATTAGTTTGGCTCGTGTAATCGGGCCCGTTGTTTTCTGCAGCGCCCGTGCCGCCAGCTTGGCGTTCAGATAACCTTCCATGCTGTTGTAGCTGAACTTGGTATCCGACGTTTTGGAGACGATGTTCTGGTACTCCCGCACCACCGGGTTTCCCAGTTCGGTGAACGGATAGGGAACGACCTGGCTCACGATGACGCCCTCGGCCGGTTCCTTCAGCTCCGCGTACAGGCCCGAGGCCACACTCAGCACGAAGAACTGCGGCCTCACACCCTTGGCGCGAAGGCCCTTGATCAATGCAGCGCCTGGCTTCGCCTGGCCGATCATGATCACAGCCTGTGGCTGGGCCGCGGCGATCACCTCGACGGCTTTGGCCACTTCGGACGTGCCGCGCGGCACCGTTGCCACTGCGGCAAGCGACGCCGCCCGTTTCTTCATCGACCCGTTCAGCGCCTCAAGGCCTTCCTTGCCGAATGCATCGTCCTGGTAAACCGCCGCGATCTTGTTGATGCCAATGGTCCAGGCGTGGTTGACAGCAGCTTCGATCTCGTCCGTGGTGCTCGCGCGAAGGTGGAACACGCCCGGAACATACGGGTCCCGCAGCGATTTCGCGCCGCTCGTGTTGCCAATCTCGGCGATGCCGGCAACCTTCAGCATGGGCAGGATCTTGAGCATGTTGGCGGTGCCGCGGTATCCCACCAGGGCGACTGCATTCTGGGTCTCGATCAGCGCCTTCGTGTTTTCCGCGGTCTTGTCGGGATTGAATCCATCATCCATGCTGATCAACTTGATCTTTTCCCCCCGGATGCCGCCTTTTTTGTTGAGGTCATCGAAATAGGCATTCATGCCGCGCACGTAGTCTGTCGTCAGGGCAGCGGTATTGCCGGACAGATCCCCGGAATGACCCAGGACGATGTCCGCCGAGGCTTTGCCTGCCACAAGGCACATCAAGAGCGCGGCAAGGCCGGCCCTGTAAGAACGTGAATCACTCATGAGATCGGATTCCCTCCGGTAGTGTTTGCTTGATTCTACAAGTGCATATCGCGTCGAAAAGCAGGCGGGAGTCTACGATTGATGGCAACAACGCACCCACGCCAGCTATCCCTTGCACAAAGCCATCCCGCTCGTCCTCGTCCTCACGCTCGTGTGGGGCACCACCTGGCCGTTGTTTCCCATCGCGGTGCGCGAAGTGTCGGTCTGGACCTTTCGCGCGGTCAGCCTGGTCGGCGCGGGTGTGGTGCTGCTGGCGTTCGCGCGCATTCGCGGGGAGTCGCTGGTCATTGCGCGCGCGCACTGGGGCACGATGGTCACGGCGTCGCTGACCTACCTCGTCGTCTGGAACGTGGCGAGCACCTACGCCGCCCTCCTCATCCCGTCGGGGCAGGCGGCGATCCTCGGCTTCACGATGCCGCTGTGGGCGGCCCTGATCGCGTGGGCCTTCCTGGGCCAGCGGCCGGGTGCACGTGTGCTGGTGGCGCTCGCCATCGGCGGCCTGGGCGTCGCCCTGTTGATCGTCGACGGCGCCGGTGCTTATGCGAAGGCACCGCTCGGCTTCGCACTGGGATTGCTTGCAGGACTCGGATGGGCGGCGGGCACCATCATCCTGAAGCGCCGCCCGGTGCCCGCATCACCGCTGGTGCTGACGGCATGGCAATTGCTGATTGCCGCGGTGCCTGTCGTCATCGGCTCTTTCTGGTTCGGCGAGGGCCAGTGGTTCGTGCCTTCGACCACCACCCTGGTGGTCATCACGTACATCACGCTGATCCCGATAGCGATCGGCAACGTCGCCTGGTTCGCGATCGTGGGCCTGCTGCCCGCCAACATCGCG
>JAGRPN010000062.1 GCA_019449555.1 Ramlibacter sp. | reverse complement strand
TTGATGATGCGCTTGTCGGCCGCGTTGACACGTCGCTGCGCGGCCGGCTGGGCCGCCGCGATGCGCTGTGGCGGCGCGATCGCGACATCGTCGAGCGCGTGCAGCGCAGTCTGGAGAATCGGGGAGGAGGTTTGCGCTACGGGTGTGTGCGGCGCTTCGCGGAGGGAGTGAGTCACCTCGCGGTTCGCGAAGAAACCGCTGTTCGATGCTGGCGATGTGGGCTTGACTTCTTCGTCCCAGGTCAACATAAGTTTTCCAATGCTCGGATTATGTGAGCAGTGATGCAAATTGCAAAGTGTCCGTTCACATCACTGCCCGATTGTGTTGCTCAATTGCATCGGCGTTCTGTCGGAGAACGCCGACAGTTTTTTCAAAAAATCGCTGGGCCGCTCCCGAGACTTTTTGCTCCCCTCGGGGGACGGACACCGCTTGCGGTGGACAAGGGGCCTCATGACTATTGGCAGGCTTCGCAGCCCGGATCGTCGATCGCGCAGAACTTGATGTCGGTCGCCGGCGCCTGCGCATTCATCTGCGATGCGGCCGCGGCGGCCGCCGCATCTAGCGCGCTCATCCCGTGCGAGCCGCCGGACGACACCGCGTTGAGCCGCCCCGACTGCACGGTGGATTTCTCCGCGTGCGTGGCGCTGCTGGTGCGCAGGTAATAAGTGGTCTTCAGGCCGCGCAGCCACGCCAGCTTGTAGGTGTCGTCCAGTTTCTTGCCCGAGGCGCCCGCCATATAGATATTGAGCGACTGGGCCTGGTCTATCCATTTCTGGCGGCGCGCCGCCGCCTCCACCAGCCATACCGGCTCGACCTCGAAGGCGGTGGCGTACAGGGCCTTGACCTCCTCGGGCACCCGGTCGATCGGGCGCAGCGAGCCGTCGAAGTGCTTCAGGTCCATGACCATCACGTCGTCCCACAGCCCGAGCCGTTTCAGGTCGTGCACCAGGTAGTGGTTGATGATCGTGAACTCGCCGGACAGGTTGGACTTGACCGACAGGTTGCCGAAACACGGCTCGATCGAGGCGTCCACGCCGACGATGTTCGAGATGGTCGCAGTCGGGGCGATCGCCACGCAGTTGGAGTTGCGCATGCCGTCCGCGGCGATCTTGCGGCGCAGCGCGTCCCAGTCCAGGGACGCCGAACGGTCGACTTCGACGTAGGAGCCGCCGCGTTCGCGTGCCAGCAGGTCGAGGGTGTCGGGCGGCAGGACGCCCTGATCCCAGAGCGAGCCCTTGTAGCTGGAGTATTTGCCGCGCTCGCGCGCCAGTTCGGTCGAGGCCCAGTACGCGTGATAGCAGACGGCTTCCATCGAGCGGTCGGCGAAATCGACCGCCTCGGCCGACGCGTAGGGGATGCGCAGCTCGTACAGCGCGTCCTGGAAACCCATGACCCCGAGACCGACCGGCCGGTGCCGCAGGTTGGAGTCGCGCGCCTTCTTTACGGCGTAGTAATTGATGTCGATCACGTTGTCGAGCATGCGCATCGCCGTGGTGATCGTGCGCTTGAGCTTGTCCTGGTCCAGCACCCTGGTGGTGCCGGCCGGCACGTCCTTGAGGTGGTTCAGGAGGTTCACCGAGCCGAGGTTGCAGACCGCCGTTTCGCTGTCGCTGGTGTTCAGCGTGATCTCCGTGCACAGGTTGGACGAGTGCACCACGCCCACGTGCTGCTGCGGCGAGCGGATGTTGCAGGCATCCTTGAACGTGATCCAGGGATGGCCGGTCTCGAACAGCATGCTGAGCATCTTGCGCCACAGGTCGGTGGCCGGCAGCGTCCGGCTGGGCTTGATCTCGCCGCGCCTGGCTTTCTCTTCGTAGGCGACGTACGCCTTCTCGAACTCGACGCCGAACTTGTCGTGCAGGTCGGGCACGCTCGAGGGCGAAAACAGCGTCCAGTCGCCCTTTTCCATTACGCGGCGCATGAACAGGTCCGGGACCCAGTTGGCGGTGTTCATGTCGTGGGTGCGCCGGCGGTCGTCGCCGGTGTTCTTGCGCAGCTCCAGGAACTCCTCGATGTCCAGGTGCCACGACTCCAGGTAGGTGCAGACCGCCCCCTTGCGCTTGCCGCCCTGGTTGACCGCGACGGCCGTGTCGTTGACCACCTTGAGGAACGGGACGACGCCTTGCGACTCGCCGTTGGTGCCCTTGATATGGGAGCCCAGGGCGCGCACCCGGGTCCAGTCGTTGCCCAGCCCGCCGGCGAACTTGGACAGCAGCGCGTTCTCCTTGATCGATTCGTAGATCCCGTCCAGGTGGTCCGGCACGGTTGTCAGATAGCAGGAGGACAGTTGGGAGCGCAGCGTGCCACTATTGAATAGAGTGGGGGTGCTGGACATGAAGTCGAAGCTCGACAGCACTTCATAGAACTCGATCGCGCGCGCCTCGCGGTCGATCTCGTTCAGTGCCAGGCCCATGGCCACGCGCATGAAAAACGCCTGGGGCAGCTCGATCCGGGTCTTGCGCACGTGCAGGAAATAGCGGTCGTACAGCGTCTGCAGGCCGAGATAGTCGAACTTCAGGTCGCGCTCGGCCTTCAGGGCCGCGCCCAGCCTCGCCAGGTCATATTGCAGCAGCCGCTCGTCGAGCAGTTCGTTGTCCACGCCCCTCCTGACGAAACCCGGGAAGTAGTCGGCGTAGCTCTGCGCCATTTCGGAGGGCGGCAGGTCGCGCCCCAGCACTTCCTTGAAGATGGTGTGCAGCAGCAGGCGGGCGGTGGCGTAGGTGTAGTCGGGGTCCTTCTCGATCAGGGTCCGCGCGGCGAGGATGGCCGCCTTGTAGACCTCGTCGATGGGCACGCCGTCGTAGAGGTTGCGCATCGTCTCGCCGAGGATCGGCTCGGGGCCCACGTCGGAGCCCAGCCCCTGGCAGGCCGCTTCGATCAGCGACTTCAGGCCCTCGATGTCGAGCGGAACTCGCTCGCCGCCGTCCAGCACGTGCAGTGTCGGCGTCTTCGGCGCCTGCTGCACGGCCTGCTTGGCGCGTTCCTGCGCCCGGCGCTCGCGGTACAGCACGTAGGCACGGGCGATCTCGTGGTGGCCGCCGCGCATCAGCCCGAGTTCGACCTGGTCCTGCACGTCCTCGATATGGAAGGTGCCGCCGCCGGGACGCGAACGCACCAGCGCACGGATGACGGCCTGGGTGAGCCCGTCGACGGTTTCGCGCACGCTCGCCGAAGCCGCGCCCTGGGTGCCATGCACCGCGAGGAAGGCCTTCATCATGGCGATGGCGATCTTGTTCGGCTCGAACGGCACGACGGCGCCGTTGCGCCGGATGATCTGGTAATGCGCCAGCGCGCTCGCGGCGGCGCTGGCCGCCGGGCCGGCGTGGACGGCGCCGGCCAAGGCGGAATGGGCGGGGGCTGGGGCACTCGAGGCTGTTTGCATCTGTGGGCTCTTTCGCGAACTTCTTGTTGGGCTGCCAGGCGCTGGCGGGGCGCCGGCAGGGCGGAGGGGCTCTGCAAGCGGCACACTATATATAGGGTCAAAGGCAAGCGCAAGCCACTACATGTAGTGTTTTTACCAAGAGTGCAAACGCCTACCGGGTGCGCCTCGCGGGGCGCGAAGGGCGCTACGCCTGCGCCGGGAAGCAGTGCGCCGGCCAGGCCAGGCAGCGCCGCAGCAATTGCCAGTCGAAGCCGGCGCCGGGGTCGCGCTTGCGCCCGGGTGCGATGTGCTCGTGTCCCGCGACGTGCTCGATCGGGTAGCGCTGCGCGATCGCGGCGCACAGGTCGGCCAGCGTCTCGTACTGCGCGGCGTCGAACAAGTCGCCTTCCAGCCCTTCGAGTTCGATGCCGACCGAATCGTCGTTGCACTCGCCGCGGCCGCGGTACTCGGACGCGCCGGCGTGCCACGCCCGGTCGTCGCAGCCGACGAACTGCCACAGCTCGCCATTGCGGCGGATGAAGAAATGGGCCGAGACCGCGATGCCTTCGACGGTCTTGAAATAGGGATGCGCGTTCCAGTCCAGTGTGTTCGTGAACAGCCGCTGCACCTCATCGCCGCCATAACGCCCCGGCGGCAAGCTGATCGAGTGGATCACGATCAGGTCGACGCCGGCCCCGGCGGGTCGCGCGCCGAAGTTCGGCGACGCGAGCCGGCGAGCGAACCGGTACCAGCCCGCCTGCCACAGACCCGATGCGCCGCTCTCAGCTGCGGTCGTCATGCGGCTCGTCGCCGTTGGGCGCGGCGATGGCCAGCCGGGCGATCCGGTAGCGGATCTGCCGCAGGCTGAGGCCCAGGCGCTGCGCCGCGGCGGTGCGGTTGAATCCGCTGTCCTGCAACGCCTTGACCAGGATCTCGCGCTCCTGCTGGTCGAGGTAGGCCTGCAGATCGCTCGGCACGGCCGTCGGCGCGGGCGCAGCCGGGGGCGGCGCGGGCGAGCCGAGCGGCGCAGCTTCCGGCTCGCCCGCGGCCTGGGGCACGGACAGCGTCGGCGCGAAGTCCACCTGCAGTTCCTCTCCGTCGCTAAGGGCGACCGCGCGATGCAACAGGTTTTCCAGCTCGCGCACGTTGCCGCCGAGCGGGTGCGCACAAAGCTGCTCGATGACCGATGGCGACAGCACGGGCGGCGGCATGCCCGAGTCCTGCGCGATGCGCGCCAGCAGCGCCTCGCACAGCGACGGCAGGTCTTCGCGCCGGTCGCGCAGCGGCGGCACCATGATCTCGATCACGTTGAGCCGGTAGTAAAGGTCCTGCCGGAAGCGGCCCGCATGCACGTCGGCCACCAGGTCCTTGTGCGTCGCGCTCACGATGCGCACGTCGACCGCGTCTTCCTGCGTCGAGCCGAGCGCACGCACCTGGCGCTCCTGGATGGCGCGCAACAGTTTCGATTGCATCGCCACCGGCAGGTCGCCGATCTCGTCGAGGAAGAGCGTGC
>JAGRPN010000061.1 GCA_019449555.1 Ramlibacter sp. | reverse complement strand
GGCGTGCGCCTGCTGCAGGCCCTGAAGGCGGCGCAGGTCGAGACCCATCTCGTGCTCTCCAAGTGGGGCCTGCAGACGGTCGAGCACGAGACCGGCCTGGGCTCCGCGGAACTGGGCGCGCTGGCCAGCGTCGTGCATGGCAGCGGCAACATGGCCGCGACGATTTCTTCCGGCTCCTTCCACACCGACGGGATGATCATCGCGCCGTGCACGATGAAGACGCTCGCCGGGATCGCACACGGATTCGGCGACGGTCTGGTGCAGCGAGCGGCCGACGTGGTGCTGAAGGAGCGCCGCAAGCTCGTGATCATGGCGCGCGAGACGCCGCTCTCCGAGATCCACCTCGAGAACATGCTCAAGCTGTCGCGCATGGGTGCCACCATCCTGCCGCCCATGCCGGCCTTCTACAACAAGCCCGAATCGATCGACGACATCGTCGATCACATCGTCGCACGCATGCTCGACCAGTTCGGCATCGACGCGGAATTCGCCAAGCGCTGGGACGGCCGGATGGACCACACCCAGGCAGTGCGGCGCCTGAAATAGAACCGACCCCACTCCAAAGGACAAGCATGAACAAATCCATTGACCCCGCGGTGCTCAAGCACGACGTCACCAGCCTGCGCGCGACCATCGAGTGGCTGCGCTCGCAGAAGCTATTGATCGAAACCGACAAGATGGTCGATCCGGACCTCGAGATCACCGGCCTGCAGAAGATCTTCGACGGCAGCCTGCCGATGCTGTTCAACAACGTGAAGGGCAAGCCGCACGCGCGCGCCATCACGAACCTGTTCGGCGACATCCGCGTGGTCGAACAGATGTTCGGCTGGAAGGATTCGCTCGAGCGCGTGAAGAAGGTCGCCCGCGCCATCGACCATCCGGTGAAGTCCATCATCGTTGAGCAGAACGAGGCGCCGGTGCAGGAGGAGGTCATCACCGACGACCTCGACGTCAATAAATGGCTGACGGCGATCCGCCACACGCCGCTCGAGAGCGAAATCACGATCGGATCGGGCATCTCGTGCGTGATCGGCGACTACTTCGACGGGGGCAGCCACATCGGCTACAACCGGATGAATTTCCGCTGGGGCAACGTCGGCACCTTCATGATCTCGCCCGGCTCGCACATGTGGCAGGTGATGACCGAGCACTACAAGGACGAGCAGCCGATTCCGCTCACCATGTGCTTCGGGGTGCCGCCTGCCGCCACGTACGTCGCGGGCGCCGGCTTCGACTATGCGATCCTGCCCAAGGGCTGCGACGAGGTCGGCATCGCCGGCGCGATCCAGGGCTCGCCGATGCGGCTGGTGAAGTGCCGCACGATCGACGCCTACACGCTGGCCGACGCGGAATACGTGCTGGAGGGCTACCTGCACCCGCGCGACAAGCGCTACGAGACCGCCGAATCCGAAAAGGCAGACGTGCAGGGCCGCTACCACTTCCATCCGGAATGGGCCGGCTACATGGGCAAGGCCTACAAGGCGCCGACCTTCCACGTCACGGCCATCACGATGCGCAAGCGCGAGAGCCGGCCGATCATCTTCCCGCTGGGCGTGCACACCGCCGACGACTCGAACATCGACACCTCGGTGCGCGAGTCGGCCATCTATGCGCTGTGCGAGCGCCTGCAGCCCGGCATCATCCAGAACGTGCACATCCCGTACTGCATGACCGACTGGGGTGGCTGCATCATCCAGGTCAAGAAGCGCAACCAGATCGAAGAGGGCTGGCAGCGCAACTTCCTGAGCGCGATCCTGTCGTGCTCGCAAGGGATGCGGCTGGCCATCGCCGTGAGCGAAGACGTGGACATCTACTCCATGGACGACATCATGTGGTGCCTGACGACGCGGGTGAATCCGCGCGCCGACATCCTCAACCCGATCCCGGGCGGTCGCGGCCAGACTTTCATGCCCTCGGAGCGGATGACATCCGGCGACAAGCAGTGGACGGCCTCGAACACGCAGTTCGAAGGCGGCATGGGCATCGACGCCACCGTGCCCTACGGCTACGAGAACGACTTTCACCGGCCGGTGTACGGCGTCGACCGCGTCAAGCCCGAGGACTTCTTCAGCGCCAAGGACATCGCGACCATGAAGTCGCGCATGAGCGGCTGGGTGCTTTCGCTGGCCCGCACCGGCCGCTAGGCAGGACGGAAACCGGGCGCATCGCGTGCTTACGGGCCTTTCCGTTCTCGACTGCACCGGCCGCCTCGGCTGGCTGACCGGGCGCGTGCTGGCGGACATGGGCGCGGCTGTCGTGAAGATCGAAGCGCCCGATGCCGACCTGTCGCCGCCCGAGTGGCAGGCGCTCAACGTCAACAAGCGGCTGTTGCGCCTCGACCTGCAGGGGCGGGCCG
>JAGRPN010000060.1 GCA_019449555.1 Ramlibacter sp. | reverse complement strand
CTGGTGGGCAACCTGTGCCTGATCGCGGGTTTCCTGTTCCTGGTCCTGCGCGGGCTCGCGATCGCGCTCGAAGCATCCACCGTGTTCTCGCGCCTGCTCGCCGGCGCCATCACGATGATTTTCTTCACCTATGCTTTCGTCAACATGGGCATGGTCAGCGGCATCCTGCCCGTGGTGGGCGTCCCATTGCCCTTCATCAGCTACGGCGGCACGGCGATGGTCACCCTGGGCATGGGGCTCGGGATCCTGATGTCGATCGCCAAGGCCAAGCGCCTGGTGCAGTCCTGACTCCCACATGAAACCCGCGGTCGGCCTGGTCGGCGTGGGCAACATGGGCGGCGCGATGGCTGCTCACTTGCTGGAGGAGGGTTGGCCGGTGCAGGTTTGCGACCTCGAAGCGGCCAAGGTCCGCGCGCTACAGCGGCAGGGTGCCGCCGCCTGCCCCGATGCGGCGGGCGCTGCCGCCGGTTGCGCGGCGCTGATCGTGGGCGTGGTGGATGCGGCGCAGACCGAAGACGTGCTGTTCGGCCCCGGGGGTGCGGCCGCCGTGATGGGGGCGGGGCAGGCGGTGTTGCTGTGCCCCACCATCGCCCCCGAAGATGTCGAGCGCTTCGCCCAGCGGCTCGCCACGCAGGGCATCGATGCGGTCGACGCCCCCATGTCCGGCGGCCCCGCCAGGGCGAGAGACGGCTCGATGAGCCTGATGGTCGCCTGCGCGGACGCCGCCTTCGAGCGCACCCGCAATTTGCTCGATGCCCTCAGCCGCAAGGTGTTTCGCATCAGTGCGCGGCCGGGTGACGGCGCGCGCACCAAGCTCGTGAACAACCTGCTGGCCGGCATCAACCTGGCCGGCGCCGCCGAGGCCATGGCGATGGCGCAGCGCATGGGACTGGAACTGGCTCGCACCCTGGACGTCATCGAGCAATCCAGCGGGCAGAGCTGGATCGGGTCGGACCGGATGCGGCGCGCGATCGTGGGCGACTATGAGCCGCGCGCGCATCTGGCCTTGTTGCAAAAGGATACGCGGCTCGCGGTCGAGGCCGCGCGCGCGGCGGGTTTTGCCGGGCCGCTCGGCACCGCGGCCCGCGACGCCTTCGCCGGCGCCGCGGCGGCCGGTTTAGCCGGGCTGGACGATGCCGCCTTGTTCCGGTGGCTGTCCGGCATCGAGCGAACTATTCGTTAGACTGCGTGGACGGAGACTTCACGCAAGCATGACCAGCGTCCTGATCGTCGAGGACGACGACGACATCCGCAACAACGTCGCCCGGCTGCTGAAGCTGGAGGGCTATGAAACGCTCTCGGCCGCGGACGGGCGTGCGGGACTGGAACTGGCGCGGCAGTCGCGGCCCGACGTGGTGATCTCCGACGTCGGCATGCCCGGCATGGACGGCTTCGCGCTGGTGGAAGCGATCCGCTGCGAGCGCGGCCTGGCGGCGACGTCCGTGATGCTGCTCACCGCGCTGGACGACCGGGCCAGCATGCGCCGCGGCATGGCGGTCGGCGCCGACGATTACCTCGCCAAGCCCTTCACCCGGGTGGAACTGCTGGAGGCGCTGGCCGGCTTATTGAAGAAGAAGGGTCGTATCGAGGAGCGCATCCGCTCGGCGGTGCGCGAACGTGAGGAACACCTGCGCCGTGCCTTCACGGAGAGCCTCGGCGGCGGGCAACCGGCGGACCCGTTTGGCCTGGAAGCGCCCACCGGCGCGGTCGCCGATCAGGTGGTTCAAGCGACCGTGCTGTTTTCCGACATCCGCAATTTCACGTCGCTCGCCGAGAAGCTCAGCTCGCGCGAAGTGGCCGAGCTGCTGACCGAATACCTGGAGCAGGTCTGCGAGCCGGTCCTGAAGAACGGCGGCCACCACCTGAAGTTCATCGGTGACGGCCTGATGTGCGTTTTCGAGCATGCGACGGTCGACGCGCTGCCCTTGCCCGCTGCGCGACGCGCGATCTCGGCGGCGCTCGGGATGGTGCTGGCCGCGCATGAATTCCGCGCGTGGATGGGCGAGCGGTTCGCGCAGCGCGGATTGCCGGCCTTCGCCATCGGCGTCGGTTTGCACGCCGGCGAGGTCAGCTTGTGCCGGCTGGGCTCGGCGCAAGCCAAGGAGACGACCCCGATCGGCGATACGGTCAACGTCGCCGCCCGGCTGGAATCGGCGAGCAAGGAGCTCGGCTGGACCGTCGTGGCCAGCAGCGCCGTGCTGCACCATGCCGGCGCAGGCGTGCAGACCGGCGGGATGACCTCGCTCGGCGTCAGGGGCAAGAACGGCTTCGTCGATGTGGCTGAAATCGTGGGCCTGGAAGTCTCCCCGCAAGACCGGCAACATGGCATGGCCTGCCTGACGGAGCGGGCCGCCGAATTGACCGAGGCGGTGGAAATCAATTCCGAGATCACCGCGCGGGCCGTGAAGGACGCACTGCGATCCAAGCTCTCGGCGTTCAAGGGCTACCGGTTCGCGGGCAACGAGGAGCCGTTGCGACTGAAGGGCTACCGCCTGTCGCGCAAGATCGGCTCCGGCGGCATGACGGATGTGTATCTTGCCGTGCGCGAGGACGACGGTCTGGCCGTCGTCCTCAAAGTACTCGACGCGAGCGGCCACGCGGCCGGGGAACAGCTGTCGCGCTTCATCCAGGAGTACACGCTGCTGTCGCGCGTGGACCACCCGAACGTGGTGCGCATCTACGACCAGGGGTTCACGGAAGATCACGCGTACATCGCGATGGAATACTTCGAGCAGGGCGACTTGCGGGCGGAAATCGCCGCCGGGCCGCTCAGCCAGGAGCGGGCGCTGCAGGTCGTGGCTCAAGTGGCTCAGGCGCTGGCGGCGATCCACCGGCACGGCGTCATCCATCGGGACCTCAAACCGGAGAACATCATGCGGCGCGCCGACGGCAGCGTCGCCCTGGCGGACTTCGGGATCGCGAAGTCCCTGCCCGAGGCGGGGCCGCTGCCGTCCGCGCCGTCCGGGCAGGCGGACATCGTGGGCACGCCTTACTACCTCAGTCCGGAACAGGCGGCGGGCGGCCCGCTCACGCCCCAATCCGATCTCTACAGCCTCGGCGTAACGATGTTCGAAATGCTGACCGGCGAGCGGCCCTTCCGCGCCGATTCGCTCGGTGTGCTGCTGGCGCGGCATCGCTCGGCACCGACGCCCGCATTGCCGGCGCCTCATGCGGCTTTGCAACCTATCCTCGAGCGTCTCATGGCGAAACAGCCGCAGCAACGCTATCCCTCGGCGCAGGCGCTATTGGACGAGCTCCGGCAACGGGCGCTGCTGCCTGTCTCGACGCACCCGGCCGAGTGAATGCGCGCGCGGGCCTGCAAGTCTAGAATGGCCCGATGATTTCCCGCGAACCCACCCTGGAGCGCCTGGCCACGGCCCAGCGCCTGTTGCTCGAACCGTTCGGCCTGGACGAAACCCATCTGTTGCGCGCGCTGGCCGAGATCACCGCGCATCGTGTGGACGATGCCGATCTTTATTTCCAGTACACCCGCAGCGAAGGCTGGAGCCTGGAAGAGGGCATCGTCAAGACCGGCAGTTTCAGCATCGACCAGGGCGTCGGCGTGCGCGCGGTCAGCGGCGAGAAAACGGCGTTCGCGTACTCGGACGACATTTCCGAAACTTCGCTGCTGGATGCGGCGCGCACCGTGCGCACGATCTCGGCGAGCAAGGGCAACGGCCGGGTGAAGGTGGGAACCAAAAAGATCGCCGGGGGCCGCTCTCTCTACCAGGCACTCGATCCGATCGCCACGCTCGACAGCACGGCCAAGGTCCGGCTGCTGGAACGCGCCGAGAAGCTGGCGCGGGCCAAGGACCCACGGGTCGCCCAGGTCATGGCCGGGCTGGCCAGCGAGTACGACGTCGTGATGGTGGCGCGGGCCGACGGCACGCTGGCGGCCGATGTGCGGCCGCTGGTGCGCCTGTCGATCACCGTCATCGCCGAGCAGAACGGCCGGCGCGAAATGGGCTCGGGCGGCGGCGGCGGGCGCTTCGGACTCGCGTACTTCGACGACGAGCGCATCGAAAGCTATGTGGACGACGCCGTGAAGGCGGCCACCACGAATCTGGAGTCGCGGCCGGCTCCGGCGGGCGAGATGACGGTGGTGCTCGGCCCCGGCTGGCCCGGCATCCTGTTGCACGAAGCCATCGGGCATGGGCTGGAAGGCGATTTCAATCGCAAGGGGTCGAGCGCTTTTTCCGGCCGGATCGGCCAGCGCGTGGCCGCCAAAGGCGTGACCGTGCTGGACGACGGGACGATCGCCGACCGGCGCGGATCGCTCAATGTGGACGACGAAGGCAATGCCACGCAGCGCAACGTGCTGATCGAGGACGGTATCCTGCGCGGTTACCTCCAGGACTCGCTCAACGCGCGCCTCATGGGCGTGAAGTCCACCGGCAACGGTCGGCGCGAGAGCTACGCGCACATCCCGATGCCGCGCATGACCAACACCTACATGCTGGGCGGCGACCGCTCCCCCGAAGAGGTGCTGGCCGGCGTCAAGAAAGGCCTGTACGCCACCAACTTCGGCGGCGGACAGGTGGACATCACGTCCGGCAAGTTCGTGTTTTCCGCGAGCGAGGCGTTCTGGGTCGAGAACGGCCGGATCCTGTACCCCGTCAAGGGCGCAACCATCGTCGGCAATGGGCCCGACGCACTCACGCGGGTGACCATGATCGGCAATGACATGAAGCTCGACACCGGTGTGGGCACTTGCGGCAAGGAAGGCCAGAGCGTGCCGGTGGGCGTCGGGCAGCCGACGCTGCGCATCGACGGGCTGACGGTCGGCGGCACCGCCTGAGCGGCCGGGCGCGACGCGGCAGCACTGCAACCCCATGTCTGCGAGTTCGCGCCTTCGCATCGACCCGTCCACCAACCGGCCTAGCATCAATTCGTTCGGCGACCTCAGCAATTTCCTGCGGGGCTCGGTCGCCGACGAGGACAGCCTGCAGTTTTCGGAAAGCATGGCGCAACTTGCCGCGCAGGTGGAAGCGATCATCGCCGGCCTGCGGCTGAACCGGGTGCGCACGGCCGTCGCGCCCATGCTGGTGGACCTGCTCACGGTGCTGCGGGCCCATCGCCACTTGGTGGTGAACCTCGGGCTGCCGTGGCGCGGCCTGTACGAATACGCCGCCTACCTGCAGGCGCTGAATAATTTCCGCGTGCTGGTCGGCCAGTGGCTGCTCGACGGCGGGCCGCGCAGCGCCGAACTGCTGCTGACCGCCGAGGATTTCGAACTGATCGCCTGGCGCACGCTCGGCGAAGGCATCCTGCTGATCGACATGTACGAGCAGTGGACGACCAGCGAGCTTCAGAACGAGTCCGCCCTCGGCTCGATCGACGAACCCCAGCTCGAACGCGCCATCCAGTGGTGGAAGAAGCTGCGGCTCTGACCGCCGGCCCTGTGCCTTCCGCGATCGCGCCGCGGCGACCGGGCAAGCCTGTGTTACATTGCCTTCATGCATACGGCCTCCGCGTATTTTTTTGGCTACTTCTGGTTCTCAAGCGCCCCCGGCGGTAGAGAGATCTGAGCGTACCCAGAGCAACGCGACCGAACTCCCCAAGAACCGCCGGACCCCCGGCGGTTTTTTATTGCCCGAACGAATTGAACCGAGAGGAACCTCGAATGAACGCCAAAGCCACCGCCAGCGATTCCTGGTATGCGAAGCCCGTCGACAAGACCAGCCAGACCGACGACGAACGCATCAAGGAGATCACCGTGCTGCCCCCGCCCGAACACCTGATCCGCTTCTTCCCGATCCGGGGCACGGCGGTGGAAGCGCTGATCACGCATACGCGCAGGAGCATCCACAACATCATGGCCGGACGCGACGACCGCCTCCTCGTGGTGATCGGCCCGTGCTCGATCCACGATCCGGGCGCCGCGCTGGATTACGCGCGTCGGCTGAGGGAGGCGCGCACGAAATTCAGCGCCACCCTCGAGATCGTGATGCGGGTGTATTTCGAGAAGCCTCGCACAACCGTCGGCTGGAAGGGCCTGATCAACGACCCGTACCTGGACGAGAGTTTCCGCATCGACGAGGGGCTGCGCATCGCCCGCCAGCTGCTGATCGAGATCAACCGCATGGGCGTGCCGGCAGGCAGCGAATTCCTCGACGTCATTTCGCCGCAGTACATCGGCGACCTGATCTCCTGGGGTGCGATCGGCGCGCGCACGACCGAAAGCCAGGTGCACCGCGAACTCGCTTCGGGGTTGTCCGCGCCGATCGGTTTCAAGAACGGCACCGACGGCAACATCCGTATCGCGACCGATGCCATCCAGGCTGCGGCGCGCGGCCACCACTTCCTGTCGGTGCACAAGAACGGGCAGGTCGCCATCGTGCAGACCAACGGCAACCGCGACTGCCATGTCATCCTGCGCGGCGGCAGGACACCCAATTACGACGCGGCCAGCATCGCCGCGGCCTGCCGCGATCTCGAGGCGGCCAGGCTGCCGCTCACATTGATGGTCGATTGCAGCCATGCGAACAGCAGCAAACAGCACGATCGCCAGGTCGAGGTGGCCCGCGACATCGCGGGGCAGGTGGCCGGCGGGTCGAAGACCGTGTTTGGCCTCATGGTGGAAAGCCATCTGCACGAGGGGGCCCAGAAGTTCACGGCGGGCAAGGACGATCCCGCCCGTCTCGAGTACGGCAAGAGCATCACGGATGCGTGCCTCGGCTGGCCGGCGTCGGTGCAGGTGCTGGAGCTCCTGTCCGACGCGGTCAAAGCCCGGCGCAGCCGGGCACCGGACGTCGAGCGGAAATGAAAGTGGCTATTCGAGCTTGCCAGGCGACGTGGCGGTAAGAATTAGGGTTAATTTACATATTGTCACATTTCGGTTATATTTTTAACTCGTGTTTATGCCGCTCGCCACCTCCTGGCATGCTCTTTTTCAATCATCCAACTCGCGAACCGGAACCGCATTCCCAACCAGAGGTGTTGCTGGCCGACGTCGCGCCGGAGCAGCCGATCCTCTGGCTGGGCATGTCGGGATTCGGCCCGCAACAGCGCGCAGCGCTGGACGCTTCACTGCGGCGATCGACGGCGCTCCCGCAGTGGCGCACCTGCGCATTCGGTGATGCGGACGCCTGGTGGGTCAACGGGGCGAAGGTCAGCGTCTTGCCGGGCGGCAACCTGAAGGTCGCCGCTGGGCTGCCGACAGAACACGCATTGAAACTCAACTTGAAGGACGCGCACCGGCCCATAGGTTTCGCGACGCCGTTGCCGCCAGAGTTCGAGCCGCGGTGCACGTTCAGTGTGGATTCCAGGCCCAGCATCCAGGCGGCGCTGCTGCAGTTCGACAGCTGGCTGCGGCCGGTGCGCAGCCACTTCGTGCTCGGCGCCCGGATCATCCAGCGCAGCTGGGAGTTGCGCCACGGCATCTTCCACGTGAGTCACGGGGGCACGCTGCTGGCGGTACTGGACTTCAGGACCGGCAATGCCAGCCTCTCGCCTGACGCCCACCCGGTCGACCTCTGGGAAGCGCGTTGGGACCGGCGCCCCGCCGGTGCCAGCGGTCTGCCCCCGGGCTTCGCGCGATTCACCCCAACCCAGTTTGCGTGGGCGTACGTTCGGCGTACCGACCGGGATTTGCTGCCGCCGCGCTACGGCAGCGAGCTGATCTACTTCCGCCACGTGCCGAAAGTGCCGCTGCAATGGTTAAGCGACTCGCAGCTGATGCTGGTGCGCGAACTCGCGGGGGAGCCGAGCACGCTCGAAGGGCTGCGCCAGCGCACCGGCTTTACCCTGAGCAGCACGCGGTATGACTTGACCTGCCTGTATTACGCGGGCTCGATCACGACGACGCGCGACAAAGCCGCCAAGCCGATGGGCCGGCGACGCGACAGCGAACCGAATGCTTCCACCGCGCCCGACCTCGATTCACTGCTGAACAAGGAGGCCGCCGCTCACCCGGCGACCGACTTCACCGCTCCGGCCACGCTGGAACACAGGCGCATGCTCGCCGACGACCCGGAGGGGTCCTAAGCGGGGTGGCGCTGTGCCAGCGCCTGCAACAGCTTGTCGTGGATCCCGCCGAAGCCCCCGTTGCTCATGCAAACGACGTGATCCCCGGCGCGCGCGGCCTCGGTGACCTGGCGCACCAGGGCGTCGATGCTGTCCGCCAGGCGCACGCGGTCTCCCATCGGCGCCAGCGCCTCGGCCGCATCCCAGCCCAGCCCGCCGGTATGGCAGAACGCGAGGTCCGCGCTCTCCAGGCTCCACGGAAGCTGTGCCTTCATCGCCCCGAGTTTCATCGTATTGCTGCGCGGCTCGAACACCGCCAGGATGCGGACGGTTTCGGCAGCGCCGTCGCGCGACGCCG
Source organism: Ramlibacter sp. (assembly GCA_019449555.1). GTDB lineage: Bacteria > Pseudomonadota > Gammaproteobacteria > Burkholderiales > Burkholderiaceae_C > Ramlibacter. The sequence goes on along the minus strand of JAGRPN010000060.1, from coordinate 3,757 downwards.
CTAGCTTGCGCCGAAGGCCGTCGAGCGTGGTGCGCATCGCCGTCGGGTGATGCGCGAAGTCGTCGTAGACGGCGATCCCGTCGACATTGCCGCGCAGTTCCATGCGCCGCTTCACGTTCAGGAATTCACGCAGTGCCCGCGCCGATGCCTGCGGCGCCACGCCGACGTGCTGGGCCGCCGCGATCGCGGCGAGCGCGTTGAGCTGGTTGTGCACGCCGGTCAATTGCCACTCCAGGTGCGCCACCGGCCGGCCGGCTTCGAGGATGTCGAAGTCGTCGGGCTCGCCGCGCGCCGAGAAGTCGCTGATGGCCGCGCCGAAGGTGCGCTGTTCGCTCCAGCAGCCCATGTGCAGCACGCGCGCGAGGCTTTCTTCGAGCCCGTTGACGACGATGCGACCCGTCGAGGGAACCGTGCGCACCAGGTGATGGAATTGGCGTTCGATTGCGGCCAGGTCATCGAAGATGTCGGCATGGTCGAACTCGAGGTTGTTCAGCACCGCCGTGCGAGGCCGGTAGTGCACGAACTTGCTGCGCTTGTCGAAAAACGCGGTGTCGTATTCGTCGGCCTCGATCACGAACAGGGGCTGTCGACCGGCCGTCGCGCCGGGTTGTCCGATCCGGGCCGAGATGCCGAAGTTGCTCGGTACGCCGCCGACCAGGAAACCGGGCTCGCGCCCGGCGTGCTCCAGCACCCACGCGAGCATCGACGTAGTCGTGGTCTTGCCATGCGTGCCGGCCACCGCGAGCACGTGCCGGCCCTGCAGGACGTGCTCGGATAACCATTGGGGACCGCTGGTATAGGGCAGGCCGGCATCGAGGATCGCTTCCATCAGCGGGTAGCGGGGCGTTCCGTCGGCCTGCCGTGCGCGCGAGACCACGTTGCCCACCACCCAGACGTCGGGCCGCAGGGCGAGCTGGTCGGCGCCGTAGCCTTCGATCAGCTCGATGCCCAGCGAGCGCAGCTGGTCGCTCATGGGCGGATACACGCCTGCATCGCAGCCCGTGACCTTGTGGCCCGCCTCGCGGGCCAATGCGGCGAGGCCTCCCATGAACGTGCCGCAGATGCCGAGAATGTGGATGTGCATCCGCGTGATTATCGTGCGCCGGATGCGCCCGCATGAACGCCGCCGGCAAGCGATTCACCGCGCTATTTCGGGAATCGCTCGCGCAGCTTCAATTTCCAGAACTTGCCGGTCGATGTGCGCGGCACCGCATCGATGAACTCGTAACGCTCCGGTAACTGCCACTTGGCAAAGCCATGCTGCAGCAGGTGCGCGTCGAACTCGCCGGCGGCGGCGCTGCGCCCCGGCTTGAGCACGACACAGGCCAGCGGCCGCTCGCTCCACTTCTCGTCGGGAATCGCGATCACCGCAGCCTCGGCGACCGCGGCATGGCCCATGATCGCGTTCTCCAGGTCCACCGAGCTGATCCACTCGCCGCCCGACTTGATCAAGTCCTTGGTGCGGTCGGATATCTTGACGAAACCCAGCGGGTCCACCGACGCGACGTCGCCGGTGCGCAGCCAGCCGTCCGGTGTGAACTTCTCGGCTTCGGCGGCGATGCCGTAGTAACTGCCCGTGATGAACGGGCCGCGCACCTGGATCTCGCCCACGCTCTTGCCGTCCCAAGGCTGGTCGGACGCGCCGTCGCCGCGCACGCGCAGGTCCACCAGCGGCACCGGCACGCCCGCCGTCGCGGCGCGGCGATAGCGCTCGTCGGCGGTAGCGCCACGCAGTTCCGCGCGAGGGTACGAGATGGTGCACACCGGCGACGTTTCGGTCATGCCCCAGCCCTGGAGGATCCAGATCCCATGCCGGTCGAAAGCCCGGATCAGTGCCTCCGGCACCGCCGCGCCGCCGACCAGCGAGCGCATGCCGCGCGGCAATTTCCAGCGGCCGTGGTTGGGCGAGTCCGCCGCCTGCGCCGCGTCGAACGCCTGGATCAGGCTCATCCAGATCGTCGGCACGCCGAGCGACAGCGTCGGCGGCTCCTGCTGGATCAAGTCGAGCAGGTCGTCAGGGTGCAGGTGCGGTCCGGGGAATACCAGTTTCACGCCCATCATCACCGCCCCATACGGCATGCCCCAGCTGTTGGCGTGGAACATCGGCGTGACCGGCAGGACCACGTCGGTGCCGCGCAGGCCCCAGAAGTCGGCCAGGCTCGCCACCAGTGTGTGCAAGACCGTGGAACGATGCGAATAGACCACGCCCTTGGGCCGCCCGGTGGTGCCGGACGTGTAGCACATCGCCACCGGGTCGTCCTCATCGTGCGGCGCATATTGGAACGCCTCGGGATCGGCGGCTTCCAGCAACGCCTCGTAGTTGGCGAATTCGGCCGGCACCGGCGCGCCGGAAAACGGGAACACGATCACTTTCTCGAAGCGGTGCAAGTCGGCGAACTGCCGATACAGCGGCAGCAGCACGTCGTCGATGACGAGGAACCGGTCCTGCGCATCGCCCGCGATCCATCCGATTTCGCGCGGCGCGAGCCGCAGGTTGAGCGTGTGCATCACGCCGCCGGCCGCCGGGATGCCGAAGTAGCACTCCAGGTGGGCGTGATGGTTCCAGCACAGGGTGGCGACCCGGTCTCCCTTCTTCAGGCCCAGCGCCTGCAAGGCCGAAGCGAGTGCGCGGGTGCGGCGGTAGTACTCGCCATAACTGTGCCGCCGCAGCGTTTTGTCGGGCAGCCGCGAAACGATCTCGTTGCCGCCAAAAAGCTTTCCCGCGCGCTCGAGCAGGTGGTTGAGCGACAGCGGGTCCTTCATCATCGTGCTTTGCATAGGGGCTCCCAGTGTGCTGCCCTGGAACAGGACAGTAGGTGCAAGGCACTGTACGGGCGCGGCCAATCGCAATCAATGCAGAATGTCCCGCATGGATAGCGTGAAGGCGGAAATCGCCGCGGCCGCGGCGCGCATTGTGGTGGAAGAGGGCCTGGAGTACGGGCCGGCGAAGCGCCGGGCGGTCCGCCAGCTCGGCCTGAACGTGCGCAGCGCTTTGCCCGACAACGAGGCGGTGGAAGATGCGGTTCGCGAGTACATCGACCTGTTTTGTGCCGACACCCAGCCGGCTGAGCTGGCTGCTTTGCGCGAGCTCGCGGTGCGCTGGATGGAGCGGCTGGAGCAGTTCCGGCCGTACCTCGGCGGAGCGGTCTGGCACGGGACGGCCACCCGGCTGTCGGATATCTACATCCAGCTGTTCTGCGACGACCCGAAATCGGCCGAGCTCGCTTTGATCGAGCAGAACGTGGGTTACGAAGCCCGCACCGTCACCGGGTTCAATGGCGAGCCCGTGGAGGCGCTGAGCGTGTCGAGCGTAAGCCGGGAACTGGGCGAGGCGATCGGCGTCCATTTGATGATCTACGACCACGATGACGTCCGCGGCGCGCTCAAGCGCGACGCCAGGGGCCGCACGCCGCGCGGCGATCTGGCGGCCGTGCGGGCGTTGCTGGAAAATAGGCGGTGATGAACGCAGCCAAGCCGACCGACAACCCGTCCGCGAGGCGGCGCGGATTGCTCTATGCCAGCGTTGCCGCCTTGGCGGCTGCCGCAGGCGCGGGATTGGCTTGGCGCAAGTGGCGTCCTGATGAAACATCGGACGACGCGGCGGCGCTCTGGCCGTTGAGCTTCGACACGCCGGCGGGCACCACGCTGAAAATGCAGGCACTGCGCGGACGACCATTGCTAGTCAATTTCTGGGCCACCTGGTGCCCCCCTTGCGTGGATGAGCTGCCCCTGATTGATCAGTTCTATCGGGAAAATG
>JAGRPN010000005.1 GCA_019449555.1 Ramlibacter sp. | reverse complement strand
GAGAGCGACCCCAGCAAGATGAGCTTCGGCGGCGATGCGAAGAAGGCCTGGAAGGACATCTGGGGCTGCGGGCAGGGCATCGGCGCGGTGACCGAAGTGGTCTCCACGGCGGCGCTCGTCGCGCGACTGAAGCGCGAGTACCGCGAGGCGCAGCAGCGCGTGCTGCCGCAGGGCGAAGCAGTCGCCGCCTGACGGCCGTCAGTAATTGCCGCCGTAACTCAGTTCGCGGGCCCGGCCCCAGAACACGCGGTACATGTAGATCGTGTACGCAATGATGGCGGGCAACGTGATCGCCACGCCCACGAAGATGAAGAACAGCGATTTCGTCGCGCTGGCGGCCTGCCACACGGTGAGCCGGTCGATCACGATGTACGGATAGAGGCTGTAGGCCAGACCCAGGAACGAGAGCACGAATATCAGCACGGTGCTGGCGAACACGATCCAGCCGTAACCGGCAGCCACGACGTTCGGGCGGCTGGTCACGTGGAACACGGCATAGAACGCCACGGCGCAGGCGACCGGGATCGGCAGCAGCCCGATGAACTGCGGCATGCTGAACCAGCGATCGAACACCGTCTGGCTGATCATAGGCGACGCCAGGGAAATTCCGACCAGTGCGGCGCCCATCGGCCAGAGCATGGTGCGCGCCCACCGCACCGCCCTGAGCTGCAGCGCGTCCCCGGTTTTCATGATCAGCCAGCCGGCCCCTAGCAGTGCGTAACCCGTGGGCAGCGTCAGTGCGATGCCCAGGCTGAACAGCGTCGAGCGCAAGCCATGGTCGAATCCCGTCAGGTAGCTGCCGAGCATCCAGCCCTGGGCCGCCGCGGCCATCAGCGAACCGAGCGCGAACAGGCGATTCCAGGTCATCTTGTGCGCGGCCCGCGCCTTGACGCGGAAGTCGAAGGAGACGCCGCGCAGGACCAGCCCGATCAGCATCACCGCCACCGGCAGGTACAGCGCCGACAGCACGATGCCGTGGGCCAGCGGGAAGGCGACCAGCAGCACGCCGACGCCCAGCACCAGCCAGGTCTCATTGGCGTCCCAGAACGGTCCGATGCTCGACACCATCGCGTCTTTTTCATCGTCGGTGGCGAACGGCAGCAGCAGGCCCACGCCGAGGTCGTAGCCGTCCAGCACCACGTAGGCGAGCAGCGCCAGTCCCATCACCGCCATGAAGACCAGCGGCAGAATATGCGCCCAGGTGAAGTCCATGTTGTTGTTGCTCCCTCTCAAGCAGGCCCGCCGACCGGCGTAGCGGCCTTGGGGCTTTGCGGGGTGTGCGGCGTCGGCTGCGCCGGATGGCTGGCCATGTACATGAGCACCAGCACGAACGCTGCCAGCAGGAAGACGTAGAGCGCAAGATAGGCGAGCAGCGTCGACAGCACCATCGGCGCCGGATGATCTGCGACGAGGTCGGCGGTGCGCAGAAGGCCGTAAACCATGAAAGGCTGGCGGCCGATCTCCGTGACGCACCATCCCGCCAGCGTGGAGACCCATCCGGAGAACGTCATCGCGGCCAATGCGTACAGCAGGCTGCGCGGATACCCCGACTTGCTACGCGATAAGGTCCACGCGCCCCACCACGACACCAGCAGCATCAGCACGCCCATGCCCACCATGATCCGAAAACTCCAGAACACTGCCGCCACCGGCGGATGGCCATTGGGAAACTCGTTCAGGCCCTTGATTTGCGCTTCGCTGTCATGCGCGAGGATCAGGCTGCCGAGCTTGGGCACCTGGATCGCGTAATCGGTGCGGCCCTCCTTCTCGTTGGGCCAGCCGACGAGCGTGAGCGGCGCGCTTTTTTCCGTTTGCCAGATGGCCTCGATCGCAGCGATCTTGGCCGGCTGGTGCGCCAGCGTGTTCAGGCCATGCGTGTCGCCGGCCAGGATTTGCAGCGGGATCGCAACCGCGGCCGCGATCACCGCCGCAGGTAACGCGCGGCGGGTGCCGTCGTTGGCGGTGTTGCGTAGCAGTTGCCACGCCGAAAGCCCCGCGATGAGGAACGCGGCCGTCAGCGTGGAGGCCAGCAACATGTGCACCAGGCGGTAGGCGAACGAGGGATTGAAGATCACCTCGAGCCAGCTGGTCGCATGAAACCGGCCGTCGAGGATCTGGTAGCCGGTCGGCGTCTGCATCCACGAGTTGAGACTGAGGATCCAGAAAGCCGACAGTGTGGTGCCGGCAGCCACCATCAAGGTCGCAAAAAGATGGACGCGGTCCGAAACCCGGTCCCGCCCGAACAGCATGACGCTCAGGAAGGTCGCTTCGAGGAAGAACGCCGTCAGCACCTCGTAGCCCAACAGCGGACCCGCGATATTGCCGGCCCTTTCCATGAAGCCCGGCCAGTTGGTGCCGAACTGGAAGCTCATGGTGATCCCCGTGACTACGCCGATCGCGAAACTCAGCGCGAAGATTTTCGTCCACAGGTAGTAAGCCTCTTCCCAGCCGCGGGCCGCAGCGGTGTCTTTCGCGCGGTTGTAGCGCAGCCGGAAATACACCAGGAACCAGCACAGCGCGATGTTGATCGTGGGGAACAGGATGTGGAAGCCGATGTTCGCCGCGAACTGGATGCGCGAGAGCAGGAGAGTATCCATGCTGCAATTATGGGCGGCCCGCTGCTGTCCAGCTTGCGGTGTGGCTTCCGGTTCTATACTGGTTTTACGTACAGTATCTGGAGTGGCTTTCGTGAGTGAGACGCGCATACCCGTGGAGGCCATCAAAGGGCGCGGTTCCGCCACGCGGATGGCGCACCGGTTCGAGCGCGACACGCGTGCCAACTTCGACGACGGTTGGGGCTCGCTCGAGCAAGGCTTGTCGCAGCCACATGAAGCGCCGCACACCGAAGTCATCTGGGAAGACGCGCGCAGCATCATCACCGGCAATCAGTCGCCCGACGTGTATTTCGACCGCTCCATCAATCCGTACCGCGGCTGCGAGCACGGCTGCATCTACTGCTATGCGCGGCCCACCCACAGCTACCTGAACATGTCGCCGGGGCTGGACTTCGAGACGAAGATCGTGGCCAAGCGAAATATCGCGCCGCTGTTGCGCGCCGAGCTTTCGCGCAAGAACTACGACCCGCGGCTTATCGCGATCGGCACGGCGACGGACTGCTACCAGCCGCTGGAGCGCGAGTTGCGGCTGACGCGCTCGGTGATCGAGCTGATGCACGAGACGCGGCATGCTTTCTCGCTGGTGACCAAATCGAGTGGGGTCGAGCGCGACCTGGACCTGATCGCGCCGATGGCGGCGCAGCGCCTGGCCGCCGTGTACGTCACGATCACGACATTGGATGCGGGGCTCACGCGCAAGCTCGAGCCGCGTGCGGCCGCGCCCCACCGGCGCCTGCGCACGTTGCGCACGCTCGCGGAACACGGTGTGCCCTGCGGCGTGAGCCTCGCACCGCAAATCCCGTTTCTCACCGACGACATGGAACAGGTGCTGGAGGCCGCCTGGGACGCGGGCGCGCGCAGCGCCTTCTACCACGTGCTGCGGCTGCCGTGGGAAGTCAGCCCGCTGTTTCGCCAATGGCTGGAATTGCACTACCCGCAGCGCGCCGCGCGCGTGATGGCGCGCATCCAGGACATGCGCGGCGGCAAGGACTACGACAGCGATTTCACCACCCGCATGAAGGGCAGCGGCCCCTGGGCCGAATTGACGGCGCAGCGCTTCCTCAAGGCGAGCCGAAGGCTCGGGTTTAACCGTGAACGCGTGAATCTCGACACCACGGCTTTCCGCAGGCCGGGTGGGCAAGGGCAGGGCCACCTGTTCTAGCCCGCGTCGGGGCACGGCTCGACCTGACACACATGATCCGTTTGTGTGAGTCATTGCGCGTCACTAACATTGTCTCGGCCGAAGTCGTATCGAGGCGGCCCCCAGCCCCTGATAGGGGTGGGCCCAAAGGAGACAACCATGATCGATTGCACTGCTGGCGCCCGCAACCGGGCGTCAGGCGGGCTTGCCCGCCGCCGCGCCATGCTCGCCGCCCTGGCTGCTGCGTGGATCAGGCCGAGCCTTGCGCTTGCGAAGAGCGAGGGCGTCACCGACTCCGAGATCCTGATCGGCCAGTCGTGCCAGCTCACCGGCCCGCTCGCCGCGCTGACCAGCGAGGTGCGTGCCGGCGCCAAGCTTCACTTCGACGAGGTCAACCGCAACGGTGGCATCCACGGGCGGCAGGTGCGGGTGATCGCGCTCGATGATGCGTACGATCCGAAACGGGCCGCGGAGAACACGGTCAAATTGATCGAGGAAGAGAACGTCCTCGCGCTGTTCCAGTATGCGGGCACGCCCGGCTCGCTGGCGGCGGTGCCGATCGCGGAGCAAAAGAAGGTCCCGTTCCTGTCGCCCTTCACGGGCTCGGATGCGCTGCGCAATAAGTTCAGCCGCTACGTCTTCAACATCAAGGCCGGTTATGGGGACGAACTCGAGGCCATGGTGAAGCAGATCGGCTCGATCGGGATCAACAAGGCCGCCGTCGTGTACCTGAACAACAGCTTCGGCACCGGTGGGCTCGCGCAGGTCGAAAAGTCCGCGGCGGCGCATCGCGTGGAGATCCTTTCAAAGGCGGCCCTCGAGGTCGACGGCTCGAAGCTGGACGCGACGGTGGCCGCCACGGCAAAGGCCCAGCCGCCCGCCGTCATCATCGTGAGCGCCGGCAAACCGAGCGTGGACTTCATCGACGCGTACCTGAAAGCGGGGCATCGCAGCACCTTCTACATGCTGTCGGTGACCAGCAATACCCAGCTGGTCCAGGTGCTCGGGCCGCGCGCGAGGGGCATCGTGATCTCGCAGGTGGTGCCGTCGCCGTGGAACCAGTCGGTCAAGCTCGTGCGCGAGTTCCAGAATCTTGCGCGCGCTGCCGGGCTGAACGAGTTCACCTTCAGTGAAATGGAAGGTTACCTCGCCGCCAACGTGCTGACCGATGCGCTCAAGCGGGCCGGCCGGGTTCCCACCCGTGAAAGCCTGATCAAGGCGCTCGAGGACATGAGGCGGCTGGACCTCGGCGGCTACGTCGTCGAGCTGTCGCCGACGAAGCACAGTTCGGGCAAGCTGGTCGACCTGCTGATCCTCGACGCGAGCGGCAAATTCCGCAAATGACGCCTCACGCGGCGAGGCGAAGCGGCACGGCGCCCGCGAGCCGCCGCACGATCGCGCGCGGCGTTTCCATGAGCGGCCCATCCGACGTACGCACGTGCGCTTGCAGGAACTGCTCGCTGCCGCCGAGCAGTTCCTGGTAGAGGCTTTCACACAGCTGCCGCGCCTCGATGCCGGGCCAGCCGGCCGGCAGCAGTGCCTCGGGCAGGTTCGGATCGCGCAGCAGCACGCGGCGGTACTCGTGGATCAACAACGTTCGAACGAAGAACGCCTCCCCCGGCGTGAGGGCATCCAGGTCCTCGGCCACGGGCCGGAACCGCCCCAGGAACTGCCGCCATGCGCTTTCGACATCGGCCTGCCGGAAGGTGCCGCGCATGATCGACGGCAGCGACGTGCGCGAGTACGCCTCGATGCTGCGGGCACTGAGCACGGCCACGAAGTCCTGGGCGCCCGCCGCTGACACGATTTCGTGCAGCGACTGGTGATCGGCGTGCGGATGCGCGAAGACCCCGCGAGCCAGGCGACCGAAGCTTTCCCACAGCAGTTCGCGCTCGAGTCGCTGGCGTGCGCTCGCGCGCATTGCCTCGTTGAGGACCACGAGTGTCCAGCAGCCGTCCAGGTCGGACAGATTGAAATCGTAGATCCTCCGGTCCGCACGGCGCACCCGCTGCATGCCGAGGTCGGACAGGCCGTAAAAACTGCGCCGCCCGATGCGTTCGGACACCAGCCAGTCGGCCGCTTTCATCCGCGCGGCGCTGGTGCGCACCAGCCGCGGCGACAGACCGAACATCCGTGACAGGTCGATCAGGCTTCCCAGCCACACGGATTGCCCGCGCGGGGCGATCGAGTCGCCGAAGATCGTGATCAGCACGGAGTTCGCCCGCAGGACGAGGCCCCGCCTGATCCCCGCGATCCTGGGCGAAAGGTGGAATTCGGGCTGGCACAGCATGAATTCGAAGTGATACATCCAAACCGCCGGCAGCAGTCCTTTTGTATCAGTCTCAGGCGAGATTTCCTGATCGCAGTCAACACCCGAGCGCGAGTTCGGGCTTTCCCCGATGGCGGCGGGCCAGGTGCGTGCAAACAGGCGGGCGGGCAGCCCCCGCGTGGCGCGGCTCGCTAGAAAAGCCGTCCGTACAGAAGCAGGCCGCTCAGCGCCAGCACCATGGCGGCTGCCAGGACGCACATCACATTGGTGCTGAACTGCTTGCCGCCGGGAAGCCGGCGCACACGCGTCTTGCGGATGCACACGGCGGGCAGCAGGGCGAGGCCGCCAAGCGTGGCCCACGCTTGCCAATGCAACAGGTCGTTCCATGACGGCAGCAGCAGGGCGACAGGCGGCATGTCGGCCATCACGATCGCAGGCGCCGTGCCCTCGACGGCGCAGACTCCGAGCGCAGCCACGAACAGGATCAGGGTCGCGGCCGGTTTGAGCGTGTTGCGCCAGCCCAGGATGCCCAGCACGAGCCCGCAACTTGCGGCCACGAAAGTGCCGAACACCAGGACTTGCGACAGGGTGAAAGTGCCCGGCGCGCGCAATTGCCGCCACAGCACCGCGTTGCACGCGAAGCCCACCCAGACACTGGTTGCGAGGATCAACCAACCCGGATGCATCGCGATACTGGTTTCACCCGCCGCCAGGATGGAGGAATAGCCGGTCGAACGGAAGAGCTTGAGCGACATGCCCGCATTCTGCCTGCTTCGGCCGCCGGCGCGAATAGGCAAACTTCGGAAGGCGAGGGGGTATGGAGCCGCAAGTTGCGCGTCTATTCTTTAGCTAGCGCTCACGCTCACGCACTAAAGAACCCGCGCAACTTGTGGCTGCGGCACAAAAAGCCCTGCGGGGCCGCAAGCTTCACGGCTTTTCAGCTAAGCGCCAGGAACTCGCGGCTTGTGGCTGCGGCATAACAAGCCCCTGCGGGCAGTTGTTAGCCTGCGCCGCAAGCTTCACGGCTTTTCAGCTAAGCGCCAGGAACTCGCGGCTTGTGGCTGCGGCATAACAAGCCCCTGCGGGGCAGTTGTTAGCCTCCGCCGCAAGTTGCGCGTCTATTCTTTAGCGCTCACGCACTAAAGAACCCGCGCAGCTTGTCGGCCCAGCTCTCCTCGGTGGGGGAATGCCTGGCGCCGCCTTTTTTCAGCGACTCGTCCAGTTCCTTGAGCAGCTTGCGCTGGTGCTCCGTGAGCTTGACGGGCGTCTCGACGGCGACGTGGCAATACAGGTCGCCCGGATAACTCGAACGCACCCCCTTGATCCCCTTGCCGCGCAGGCGGAACTGCTTGCCCGCTTGCGTGCCTTCGGGGATGTCGATGGCCGCCTTGCCTTGCAGCGTCGGCACCTCGATCTCGCCGCCGAGGGCGGCGCGCGTGAAACTGATCGGCACGACGCAGTGCAGGTCGTCGCCGTCCCGCTCGAAGATGTCGTGCTTCCTGAGCCGGATCTCGATGTACAGGTCGCCGGGCGGGCCGCCGTTGGTGCCCGGCTCGCCGTTGCCGGCGCTGCGGATGCGCATGCCGTCGTCGATGCCGGCCGGGATCTTCACTTCCAGCGTTTTCTGCTTCTTGACGCGCCCCTGGCCATGGCAGGTGGTGCAGGGTTCGGGAATGATCTTGCCCGAGCCGCGGCAGTGCGGACAGGTCTGCTGCACGCTGAAGAAGCCCTGGCGCATCTGCACCACGCCCTGGCCGTGGCAGGTGGTGCAGGTCTTGGCCTGGGTGCCCGGCTTGGCGCCGCTGCCGTGGCAGGTTTCGCATTGCTCCCACGACGGGATGCGGATCTGCGCTTCCTTGCCGAAGGCCGCTTCCTCCAGCGTGATCTCCATCGCGTACGACAGGTCGCTGCCGCGATAGACCTGGCGCCCGCCGCGCCCGCCGGCGCCGCGCTGCTGGCCGAAGATGTCGCCGAACGCCTCGGCGAAGCCGCCGAAGCCCTCGGCGCCGGGGCCGGCACCGCGCATGTTCGGGTCCACGCCGGCATGGCCGTACTGGTCGTAGGCTGCGCGCTTGTCGGCGTCCGACAGCATCTCGTACGCCTCCTTGGCCTCCTTGAACTTGGCTTCCGCACCCTTGTCCTCGCCCTGGTGGCGGTCAGGGTGGTACTTCATCGCCAGCTTGCGATATGCCTTCTTGATCTCCTCGTCCGAAGCGTTCTTGGGAACGCCCAGGATCTCGTAATAGTCTCTTTTGGTGGCCATTGTTTCTTCGTCAACCATACAGCAATCCGGCAATCAGTCGCACCAGCGAAAACGCCGCGTTGACGTTCCCCGCAGGGTGAGCGTCGAACGCGGCGACTCGAGCCGGCGCTACGCGTCCGGCATCAAGCTCATTTCTTCACTTCTTTGACTTCGGCGTCCACGACATTGTCGTCGGCCGGCTTGGAAGACGCAGATTCTGCACCAGCCGCGCCCGCGCCGCCGCCGCCGCCGGCCGCGGCCTGCGCAGCCTGCTGCGCCTGCATGTCGGCGTACATCTTCTCGCCCAGCTTCTGGCTCACCGACATCAGCGTGTTCGTCTTTTCCTCGATCGCGGACTTGTCCTCGCCCTTCAGCGCTTCCTCCACGTCCTTGATCGCGGCCTCGATCTTTTCCTTCTCGCCGCCATCGAGTTTCTCGCCGTACTCCGTCAGGCTCTTCTTCACGCTGTGCACCAGCGCCTCGCCCTGGTTTCTCGCCTGCACGACCTCGAGTTTCTTCTTGTCCTCGGCGGCGTTGAGTTCGGCGTCCTTGACCATCTTCTGGATTTCTTCCTCCGAGATCCCGGAGTTCGCCTTGATGGTGATCTTGTTCTCCTTGCCCGTGGCCTTGTCCTTCGCGCCGACGTGCAGGATGCCGTTGGCGTCGATGTCGAAGCTCACCTCGATCTGGGGCAGGCCGCGCGGCGAGGGCGGGATGCCTTCCAGATTGAACTCGCCCAGCAGCTTGTTGCCCGATGCGATGTCGCGCTCACCCTGGAACACCTTGATCGTCACGGCCGGCTGGTTGTCGTCGGCCGTGGAGAAGGTCTGCGCAAATTTGGTGGGGATGGTCGTGTTCTTCTGGATCATCTTGGTCATCACACCGCCCAGGGTCTCGATGCCCAGCGACAGCGGCGTCACGTCCAGCAGCAGCACGTCCTTGCGCTCGCCGCCCAGCACCTGGCCCTGGATCGCCGCGCCGACGGCAACGGCTTCGTCCGGGTTCACGTCCTTGCGCGGCTCCTTGCCGAACAGCTCCTTGACCTTTTCCTGCACCTTGGGCATGCGGGTCTGGCCGCCCACCAGGATCACGTCATGGATGTCGGAGATCGACACGCCCGCGTCCTTGATCGCGGTGCGGCACGGCGCGATGGTGCGTTCCAGCAGCTCTTCGACCAGCGCTTCCAGCTTGGCGCGGGTCAGCTTGATGTTCAGGTGGCGCGGGCCGTTCGCGTCGGCCGTGATGTACGGCAGGTTCACGTCGGTCTGCGAATTGCTGGACAGCTCGATCTTGGCTTTTTCCGCGGCTTCTTTCAGGCGCTGCAGGGCGAGCACGTCCTTGGACAGGTCCACGCCCTGGTCCTTCTTGAACTCGCCGATGATGTAGTCGATGATGCGCTGGTCGAAGTCCTCGCCGCCCAGGAACGTGTCGCCGTTGGTGGACAGCACCTCGAACTGCTTTTCGCCGTCGACATCGGCGATCTCGATGATCGAGATGTCGAAGGTGCCGCCGCCCAGGTCGTACACCGCGATCTTGCGGTCACCCCGTTCCTGCTTGTCCAGGCCGAAAGCCAGGGCCGCGGCCGTCGG
>JAGRPN010000059.1 GCA_019449555.1 Ramlibacter sp. | reverse complement strand
TGCGCGCATCCTGCGGATCACGGGCCGCAACGACGACATGTTGATCATCCGCGGCGTGAACGTGTACCCGTCGCAGATCGAGGCGGTGCTGCTCACGCGGCCCAACCTCGCGCCGCACTATCAATTGGTGGTCGAGCGCAAGGGCATCCTGGACGACGTGCGCATCGAGGTCGAGGCGCTGCCGGGCGTGCCCGCCGACGGCTTCCGTGCCATCGCGCGCGACGTCGCCCACCACATCAAGTCGATGATCGGCATCACCACCGACGTCACGGTGCAAACCGCCGGCACGATCCCGCGTTCGCAGGGCAAGGCCGTGCGGGTGCGCGACCTGCGGCCCAAAGAGGTTTGAAAACTGAAATGACCAAGCAAATACTCCATCTTGAAGTCAATGGGCGTGCGCACACCGTCGCCGCGCCGGGCAGCGCCTTGCTGATCGAGGTGCTGCGCGACGAGCTCGCCCTGACCGGCACCAAGCAGGGCTGCGACGGCGGCGAATGCGGCGCCTGCACCGTGCTGGTCGACGGCGAGCCGCGGCTGGCCTGCATCACGCTGGCCGCCAGCGTCGCGGGCAAGCGCGTCGAAACCATCGAGGGCCTCGTGCAGGCCGGCCGCATGAGCCGCCTGCAACAGGCGTTCCACGAGAAATTGGGCACCCAGTGCGGCTTCTGCACGCCGGGCATGGTGATGGCCGCCGAAGGGCTGTTGCGCCGCGAGCCGCAGCCGACCGAGGCGCAGATCCGCGAAGCGCTGGGCGGCAACATCTGCCGCTGCACCGGCTACGTCAAGATCATCGAATCGGTGCAGGCCGCCGCGGGAGTGACGCCATGAAGCGCGAACCGCATGCGCTGGAGCGGCCGCCGGCGCCGCCCACCCACTCGATCGGCGAGCGCACGCCGCTGGTCGACGGCATCGAGAAAGTCACGGGCCGGGCACGCTACACGGCCGACCTGCCGGTGGGCCAGACCCTCGTCGGACTGATCGGACGCAGTTCGGTGGCCCACGCCTTCATCCGCTCGATCGACACCCGCCGTGCGATGGCGATCCCCGGCGTGCGCGCCGTGATCACCGGCGAGGAATTCACCGCGCCTTACGGCGTGATCCCGATCGCGCAGAACGAGTGGCCGCTGGCGCGCGGCAAGGTGCGCTACCGCGGCGAGCCGCTGTTCGCGGTGGCCGCCGAAACCGAAGCCGTGGCCCGCGCGGCCCTGGCGGCGGTCGAAGTCGAGTTCGACGAACTGCCGGCGCTGTTCACGTCCGCCGAAGCGCGCGCCGAAGGGGCCGTGCTGCTGCACGACAACAAGGCCGGCAACCTGGAGCGCAAGGTCGAGCAGGACTTCGGCGACGTCGATGCCGGCTTCGCGGCGGCCGACCTGGTGCTCGAGCGCACCTACGAGTGCGCCGAAGTGGCGCACGGCCAGATCGAACTGAATGCCACGATCGCGCAGTGGGAGCCCGAGCGCGAGCGCCTCACCGTCCAATCGGTGACGCAGGTCCCGTATTACCTGCACCTGATGCTGGCGCAGACGCTGGGTATCGACAGCTCGCAGGTGCGCGTCATCAAGCCCTTCGTCGGTGGCGGGTTCGGGCACCGCGTGGAGCCGCTCAACTTCGAGATGATCACAGCGGCGCTGGCCCGCGCGGCCAGCGGCACGGTGAAGCTGGAGCTGACGCGCGAGGAGGTGTTCCTCACCCACCGCGGACGCCCCCACACCGACGTGCGTGTGAAGATCGGCCTGAAGCGCAACGGCGAGATCACGGCGCTCGATGCGGAAGTGGTGCAGCGCGGCGGCGCGTACGGTGGCTATGGGCTCGTCACCATCCTCTATGCCGGCGCGCTGTTGCACGCCTTGTACAAAGTAGGCGCGGTGCGCTACCGCGGTTTCCGCGTCTATACCAACCTGCCGCCATGCGGCGCGATGCGCGGCCACGGCGCGGTGAACGTACGGTTCGCTGTCGAGTCGCTGCTCGACGAAATGGCGTCGCAGCTCGCTCTGGATCCGTTCGCGGTGCGGCGTGCCAACCTCATCGAGGCACCGTATCGCACGCTCAACGACCTGCAGGTCAACTCGTATGGCCTGCCCGAATGCCTCGATGCAGTCGAGAAGGCATCGGGCTGGCGCGAGCGGCGCGGCAAATTGCCGCCCGGGCGCGGTCTTGGCCTGGCTTGCTCGCACTACGTCAGCGGCTCGGCGAAGCCGGTGCACTGGAGCGGCGAGCCGCACGCTGTCGTCAACCTCAAGCTCGATTTCGACGGCGGCATCACGATCCTGACCGGCGCTTCCGACATCGGGCAGGGCTCCACTACCTTGCTCACGCAAGTGGTGGCCGAGGTGCTGCTGCTGCCGATGGCGCGCATCCGCGTGGTGGCCGCCGACAGCGCGCTCACGCCCAAGGACAACGGTTCGTACTCGTCGCGCGTCTCGTTCATGGTGGGCAACGCCGCACTGCGCGCCGCCGAATCGCTCAAGCGCATGTTGGTGCAGGCCGCGGCCCGGCGGCTGCAAGCCGAGCCCGACGACATCGAATGGGGCGGCGAATCGTGCTGGGTGACCGGCACCGAGCGCAAGCTCGATTTCGCGCAATGCGTGGAGGCGCTGCTGGCCGAGTCGGGCACCGTCACCGTCAAGGGTGCCTGGTCCACCCCGCCCGAAACGCAAGGCGGCAAGTTCCGCGGCGCCGCCGTCGGGTCCACTGCGGGCTTCAGCTATGCCGCGCAGGTGGTCGAGGTCCAAGTCGACGAGGACACCGGCGCCGTGCGGGTCGAGCAGGTGTGGGTCGCGCACGACTGCGGACGCGCGCTCAACCCGCTGGCCGTCGAAGGGCAGGTGCAGGGCGCAGTCTGGATGGGCATGGGCCAGGCGCTGTCGGAGGAGACGCAGTACCAGGACGGCCTGCCGGTGCGCTCGAATTTCCTCGACTACCGCATCCCGACCATCGCCGAGTCGCCGCCGATCCACGTCACGCTGGTGGAAAGCATGGACCCGCTCGGGCCGTTCGGAGCGAAAGAGGGAAGCGAGGGCGGCCTGCATGGTTTTCCGCCCGCGCTGACCGCCGCCATCGCCGATGCGCTGGGCTTGCGGCTGAGCCAGTTGCCGGTCACGCCTGACAAGGTGTTCGACGCACTGCAGGTCCGCCGGCGCGAACAGCGCCTTCTGAAATTGAAGAAAGCCAAGCAGGAGGCCTGATGCATTCCCTTCCCGAATTCACGTTGCAGCGGCCCGCCAGCCTGGCCGAAGCGGCCGCGCTCCTGGCCTCCGAGCCGGCGGCGCGGCTGATCGCGGGCGGCACCGACCTGCTGCCCAACCTGCGCCGCGGGCTGGAGTCGCCGCCTGTGCTCATCGATCTGTCCGGCCTGGGCGGGTTCGCGGCGGTGGAGGAAACGGCGGACGGATCCCTGGTGCTCGGCGCCGGGCTCACGCTCGCGGCCTTGACCACGAACCCGATCGTCGGTGCGCGCATGCCGG
>JAGRPN010000058.1 GCA_019449555.1 Ramlibacter sp. | reverse complement strand
TCCGCTTGTTAGCAGTCACACCCAAACCCACAGGAGAAGAGCATGACCGACTCAAAGACCACGCGCCGCCGCAATGTACTGAAGGGCGCGGCGGTCGCCGCTGGCGCGATGAGCGCGCCGATGATCGCGAAGGCCCAGACGGGGCCGATTTCGATGCGCTGGCAGAGCACTTGGCCCTCCAAGGACATCTTCCACGAATACGCGCTCGATTTCGCCAAGCTGGTCAACGACATGACCGGCGGTGACCTCAAGATCGAGGTGTTGCCGGCGGGTGCAGTCGTGCCGGCGTTCGGCCTGCTCGACGCGGTCTCGAAGGGAACGCTGGACGGCGGCCATGGCGTGATGGTCTATCACTACGGCAAGCAGAACGCGCTCGCCCTGTGGGGGTCGGGGCCGGCTTTCGGCATGGACGCGAACATGCTCTTGGCCTGGCACCGGTGGGGTGGCGGCAAGGAGTTGATGGAAAAACTGTACGCCTCGATCGGGGCCAACGTCGTGTCATTCCCGTATGGGCCGATGGCCACCCAGCCGCTGGGCTGGTTCAAGAAGCCGGTCACCAAGGAAAGTGACATGAAGGGCCTCAAGTACCGTACGGTGGGCATCTCCATCGACATATTTACCAAGATGGGAGCGGCCGTGAACGCGCTCCCCGGTGGCGAAATCGTGCCCGCCATGGACCGCGGCCTGCTGGACGCGGCGGAATTCAACAACATGACTTCCGATCGTGTGCTGGGCTTCCCCGATGTCTCCAAGGTGTGCATGCTGCAAAGCTTCCACCAAAACGCCGAGCAGTTCGAGATCCTGTTCAACAAGACCAAGTTCGACGGGCTGCCGGCCAAGATGAAAGCGATCATCACCAACGCCGTCAGTGCCGCATCGCAGGAGCTAACCTGGAAGGGGATGGATCGCTATTCGAAAGACTATGTGGAGATGCAGACCAAGGACAAGGTCAAGTTCTACAAGACACCGGATGCCATCCTGCAAAGGCAGCTCGAGGTATACGACCAGGTCGTCGCCGAAAAATCGAAGACCAATCCGCTGTTTGCCGAAATCGCAGCGTCGCAGAGAGCGTTCGCCGCGCGGACGGTCAAGTGGGACATGGATAACAACGTGAACCGCCGCATGGCCTATAACCACTATTTCGGCAAGGCAGCGCCCAAAAAGGCCTGATCCGATTGGGACGCAGCAGCCATCCGGCACTCGCAGGATGGCTGTTTTTTTTGCATCGCAGTCGATGCAACAACTCTCCCCGTGCCAGAGGCTTCATGCAAAAACTCCTCCTCTTCGTCGACCGGCTCAGCACGTGGGTAGGCTGGGCTTTTTCCTGGCTGATCGTCGCGCTCACGTTGCTGATCTCGTGGGAGGTCTTTTCTCGTTATGCGCTGGACCATCCCCACCCCTGGGCGTTCGACATCATGATCATGATGTACGGCACCATGTTCATGATGGCAGGCGCCTACACGCTCGCGAAGAATGGCCATGTGCGCGGAGATGTCCTGTATGGCTTCTTCCGGCCGCGAACGCAGGCGACTGTGGACCTGCTGCTGTACTTGCTGTTCTTCATTCCCGGCGTGTTCGCGCTGGCCTGGGCCGGGTATACGTACGCGGCCGAAAGCTGGGCGATCAACGAACATTCCAACATCACTTCCGAGGGGCCGGCGGTGTACCCGTTCAAGACCATCATTCCCATCGCCGGCGCGATCCTCTTCCTGCAGGGCATCGTCGAAATCATCCGCTGCGTGGTGTGCATCAAGCAAGGATCGTGGCCATCGCGCGAGCAGGACGTCGAGGAAGTCGACGTCGACAAGCTCAAGGAGATGGTGCACGTGAAGGATGAAGACATCGCCGGCCTGGACAACCTGGTCACTCCGCACGGGAGCACGAAATGAAGATCCGCAAGGAATTGTGGTTTGGTTTCGCGCTGATGGCTGCCATCCTGGTGCCGGTGGTGATCTACACGCCATGGACCAGCTTCATCGACGGACACCTGGACCACGCCGACCTCGGGGCGCTGGGACTGCTGATGCTGGCGCTGATCGTCGTGGCGATCATGCTGGGATTTCCCACCGCATTCACGCTGATGGGCATGGGCGTGTTCTTCGGCTGGCTCGCGTACCGCAGCGTCAATCCGGCGCTGGCCAATCGCCAGATCCTGGACCTCATGGTGCAGCGGGCGTATTCGGTGATGTCGAATGACGTGCTCATCGCGATACCGCTGTTCGTGTTCATGGGCTATCTGGTCGAGCGTGCGAACCTGATCGAGAAGCTGTTCAAGAGCCTGCACCTGGCGCTCGCGCGCGTGCCGGGGGCGTTGGCCGTGGCCACAATCGTCACCTGCGCCATCTTCGCAACGGCGACCGGGATCGTGGGCGCCGTGGTCACGCTTATGGGGCTGCTCGCATTGCCGGCGATGCTGCGCGCCGGCTACAACATCAAGGTGGCCGCGGGAGCCATCACTGCCGGAGGTTGCCTCGGCATCCTGATCCCGCCGTCGGTGCTGCTGATCGTGTACGGCGCGACCGCCGGCGTGTCCGTGGTCAAGCTGTATGCTGGCGCGTTCTTCCCCGGCATCATGCTGGCGGGCTTGTATGTGGCGTACGTGATCGTCGTGGCCAAATGGAAGCCGCATCTGGCGCCGCCGCTCTCGGCGACCGAGCGCACGGTGCCGCTGCCGCCGTTGTCGCAGGCGCTTGCACCCCGCGGTCGCAATGCATTGACGGGTCTCCTCGCTGCACTGGGCGATCCGGCGCTGCCGAAGCCGAAAGTCGCAAGCCAGTTCTTTGTCTCCGTCCTGCCCGCGATTTCAGTCGCTGCGCTGCTCGTTGTCATGTATGCGGCTGCGACCGCGCCGATAGCGGCCGTGGACACGACCGGCCTGGTGCAAGCGGGCGACGCGAACGTCATCGCGGAGGATGCGCCCGTGGACAAATCCGGGCTCGCGGAGCCGCCGCAGGACGAGTCCGGATTGCAGGAGCCGCCCAAGGACGGCGACGACGCCAAGGAGCCGCCGGCCGCGCAGGCGCCAGCCGCACAGGCGGCGCCTGCAGCAGCGGCCTCGACGCCCGTTGCCGCTACGCGGGCCGAGGCTGGGCAGGACGTTGCGGCGATCGGCGAACGACTGCCCGTGCCGCTGTGGTATTGGATCGTTCTGGCCGTCGGCCTCGCGAGTATCGTGCTGGTCTGCTGGCTGATGAGCTGGCAGCGGCTTGAAGTATTCAAGATGCTCTTGGCGTCGTTCTTTCCGCTGGCCATACTGATCGTTGCAGTGCTGGGCTCGATCGTCTTCGGGCTCGCCACGCCGACCGAAGCGGCTGCGGTGGGCGCGCTCGGCGGCCTGGTCCTCGCCGGCATCTACCGGTACATCTCGGCACGCCAGTCCGCTCCCAAGAATGCCGTCTGGTCCACGCTGCAAGACCTCGGCGGCATCATCAAGGAGTCGTCGTTCCTCACAGCGAAGACCAGTGCGATGGTGTGCTGGCTGTTCGTCGGGTCCTCCATCTTTTCCGCTTCGTTCGCGCTGTTGGGTGGCCAGGAGATCGTCGAGCGCTGGGTACTGTCGCTCGGGCTGAACACGGTGCAGTTCATGCTGCTCAGCCAGTTCATCATCTTCATCCTCGGCTGGCCGCTGGAATGGACCGAGATCATCGTCATCTTCATGCCGATATTCATTCCGCTGCTGCCCAAGTTCGGCGTCGACCCGCTGTTCTTCGGCTTGCTGGTGGCGTTGAACCTGCAGACCGCGTTCCTGTCGCCGCCGGTCGCGATGGCGGCGTTCTACCTGAAAGGGGTCTCCCCGCCGCATGTCACGCTGAACCAGATCTTCGCCGGCATGATGCCGTTCATGGGCATCCAGCTGATCGCATTGGCGCTGCTGTATGCGTTCCCGGGGATCGGCCTCTGGCTGCCCGGTTTGCTGTACAAATGAGCTGACGCCGCATCGAAAGAGGGGGCCGGCGGCCCCCCTCTTTTCATTTGGCCGAAACCCGCTAAGATTGACGTTTACGTAAACGTCAAGTCGATGCCCGGCCGTTCGGGTTCGCGACGGAGACCACCCATGACCGACCTGTCCGCCGAATTCAAGGCGCTCGCGAATTACCGTCCCACCCACAAGGTCCGTTTCGTCACGGCGGCCAGCTTGTTCGACGGGCACGACGCCGCGATCAACATCATGCGGCGCATCCTGCAGGGCATGGGCGCGGAAGTGATCCACCTGGGCCACAACCGCAGCGTGGACGAGGTGGTCACTGCCGCCTTGCAGGAGGACGTGCAGGGCATCGCCGTGAGTTCCTACCAGGGCGGGCACCTGGAGTACTTCAAGTACATGGTGGACCTGCTCAAGTCGCGCGGCGGCGAGCACATCCAGGTGTTCGGCGGCGGCGGCGGCGTGATCGTCCCGCCGGAAATCCGCGAGTTGCAGGCCTATGGCGTCGCGCGCATCTTCAGCCCGGAGGACGGCCAGCGCATGGGGCTGGCCGGGATGATCGGCGAGATGGTGATGCGCTGCGACAAGGACCTCACGGCCTATGCGCCCATGGACGCGAAAGCCATCCAGGGCCATGGCGAGATGAACTGGCGCGCGCTGGCCCAATTGATCACGGCGCTTCAAAACGGCCGGGCCGATGCGAAGCTGATGGCCTCGGTCCAGGCCGCCGCCACGGCGCGGTCTATTCCCGTGGTGGGCATCACCGGCACCGGTGGCGCGGGCAAGTCCTCGCTGACCGACGAGCTGGTACGCCGGCTGCGCCTGGACCAGGGCGACCGCGCGCGGATCGCGGTGATCTCGATCGACCCGTCGCGCCGCAAGAGCGGCGGCGCGCTGCTGGGTGACCGCATCCGCATGAATGCGATCGGCCCGTGGAGCCAGGGTCCGCGCGTGTTCATGCGTTCGCTCGCGACCCGGGATTTCGGCAGCGAAATCTCTGCCGCCCTGCCCGACGTCATCGCAGCGACCAAGGCAGCGGGCTTCGACCTGGTCATCGTGGAGACGTCGGGCATCGGCCAGGGCGATGCCGCGATCGTGCCGCTCGTGGACATCCCGATCTACGTCATGACGCCCGAATTCGGCGCGGCCAGCCAGCTCGAGAAGATCGACATGCTCGATTTCGCCGAGTTCGTCGCCATCAACAAGTTCGATCGCAAGGGCTCGCTCGACGCGCTGCGCGACGTGGCCAAGCAGGTCCAGCGCAACAAGGAAGCCTGGGGCAAGAAACCCGAAGAGATGCCGGTGTTCGGGACGATGGCCGCGCGCTTCAACGACGACGGCGTCACGGCGCTGTATCAGGCACTCAAGCCGCGTCTGGCGCAGCTCGGCCTGAAGCTCCAAGACGGCAACTTGCCGCAGGTGAACGTGCGCCACAGCACGAACCAGACACCGGTGATTCCGGCCGGGCGCACCCGCTATCTCGCGGAGATCAGCGACACGGTCCGCGCCTACAAGAAGACGGCTCGCGCGCAAGCAAAGCTCGCACGGGAACTGCAGCAGTTGCGCGAGACCGCCCGCATGCTTCAGGACGACGACGCCACGCGCGACGGCGCCCGTCAAACGGTGCTGCGCCTGGCCGGCGAGCGCGAGGGGCGGCTCGATCCGGCGGCCCGCAAGCTGCTGGCCCAGTGGCCGCAGATGCAGGCGGCGTATGCCGGCGACGAGTACGTGGTCAGGATCCGCGACCGGGAAATCCGCACGGCGCTGACCACCAAGTCGCTGTCCGGCACGACGATCCGCAAGGTGTGCCTGCCGCAATATGAAGACGACGGCGAAATCCTCAAATGGCTGATGCTCGACAACGTGCCGGGCAGCTTCCCCTACACCGCCGGCACCTTTGCCTTCAAGCGCGAGAACGAAGATCCGACGCGCATGTTCGCCGGCGAGGGCGATCCGTTCCGCACCAACAAGCGCTTCAAGCTGCTCTCCGAAGGCATGCCGGCCAAGCGCCTGTCCACCGCGTTCGACTCCGTGACCCTGTACGGCAACGACCCTGACCCGCGCCCCGACATCTACGGCAAGGTGGGCAACTCGGGGGTGTCGATCGCGACGCTGGAGGACATGAAGGTGCTCTACTCGGGCTTCGACCTTTGCAGCCCGAGCACCTCGGTGTCGATGACGATCAACGGTCCGGCCCCCACGATCCTGGCGATGTTCATGAATACCGCGATCGACCAGAACCTGGAGAAGTTCAAGGCCGACAACGGGCGCGAGCCGACCGACACCGAAGCAGCCAAGATCCGGGAATGGGTGCTTGCGAACGTGCGCGGCACGGTGCAGGCCGACATCCTGAAGGAGGACCAGGGCCAGAACACCTGCATCTTCTCGACGGAATTCAGCCTGAAGGTCATGGGCGACATCGCCGAATACTTCGTGCACCACAACGTGCGCAATTTCTATTCGGTGTCCATCTCGGGCTATCACATCGCGGAGGCCGGCGACAATCCGATCAGCCAACTGGCGTTCACGCTGTCCAACGGCTTCACCCTCGTGGAAGCGTACCTCGCGCGCGGCATGCATATCGACGACTTCGCGCCGAACCTTTCGTTCTTCTTCTCCAACGGCATGGACCCGGAATACACCGTGATGGGCCGCGTGGCGCGCCGCATCTGGGCCGTGGCGATGAAGGAGAAGTACGGGGCGAACGAGCGCAGCCAGAAGCTGAAGTACCACATCCAGACCTCGGGGCGCAGCCTGCATGCGCAGGAAATCCAGTTCAACGACATCCGCACCACCCTGCAGGCGCTGATCGCGATCTACGACAACTGCAACTCGCTGCACACGAACGCGTTCGACGAGGCGATCACCACGCCCACCGAGGACAGCGTGCGCCGGGCGATGGCGATCCAGCTGATCATCAACCGCGAATGGGGCCTGGCGAAAAACGAGAACCCGAACCAGGGTGCGTTCATCATCGAAGAGCTCACCGAGCTCCTTGAGGAGGCCGTGCTGGCAGAGTTCGAACGCATCGCCGAGCGCGGCGGGGTGCTCGGCGCGATGGAAACGGGTTACCAGCGCGGGCGCATCCAGGACGAGTCGCTGCACTACGAGATGCTCAAGCACACCGGCGAGCTGCCGATCGTCGGCGTGAACACGTTCCGAAACCCCCACGGCGACGCGGTGCACGACAAGCTCGAACTGGCGCGCTCCACCGAGGAGGAAAAGCAAAGCCAGTTGCGCCGGCTCAAGGACTTCCAGGCCCGCAATGCCGGGCAGGCGCCCGCGATACTGAGGCAGCTGCAGCAGGCCGTGGTCGACAACCGAAATGTATTCGAGGTGCTGATGGATGCGGTGCGTTGCTGCTCGCTCGGACAGATCACCAATGCGCTGTTCGAAGTGGGCGGCCAGTACCGCCGCAACATGTGACGGGGACGCCATGACCGATGAAGCCGCCATCACGTACCGGGGCGCCGTCTATCCCTGGCATTGCGACCATATGGGGCACATGAACGTCATGTGGTACGTGGGCAAGTTCGACGAGGCGACCTGGAGCCTGTTTCACCTGATGGGTATCAGCCCCGCGTACCTGCGCGACAACGGGCGCGGCATGGCCGCGGTCGATCAGCACATCGAGTACAAGCGCGAGCTCAAGGCGGGCGATGTGGTGACGGTTCGCTCCGAAGTGCTCGAACTGCACGACAAGAAGATCCGCTTTCGCCATGAGATGCGCAACGACGAGACGGGCGAAATGGCGGCCGCCACCACGCTGTTGGGCGTGCACATGGACACGCAGGCGCGCAAGGCATGTCCCTTCCCGCCGGAACTGCTGGCCAGGGCGCGTGCGCTCGCGGCGCGTCCGGCCCGCTGAGGAATCAGTCAGCGTTCTGACAGCCAGCGCCCCGTGCCGTTGCTATTGCATTCGTAGCAACTATGGCCCAACATTGGGTGTTACGCGTGCGCGGGTCCTTTGCGCCACGCAAAACTACCTAAGGTATTACCCGCTACCGCAGTGCAGCATCGGTCCCTAGCATTCGCCATCCCGAAGCGCGGCCCACGGGGCGCTTCGCACCCGCAGGAGGGGTTTTTTGGCAGCAGAGTTCATTCTCGAGACGAAAGGCTTGACCAAGGAGTTCAAGGGCTTCGTCGCCGTCAACAACGTCGATTTGAAGGTGCGACGCGGCCACATCCATGCGCTGATCGGCCCTAACGGCGCGGGCAAGACGACGTTCTTCAACCTGCTGACCAAGTTCTTGCCGCCGACCCGCGGCACCATTACGTACCAAGGTGTGGACATCACGCACGAAAAGCCGGCGCAGACGGCGCGCCGGGGAATCGTGCGCTCGTTTCAGATCTCCGCGGTGTTCCCGCACATGACGGTGTTGGAGAACGTGCGTGCCGCCCTCCAACGCGGCCTGGGCACTTCCTTTCATTTCTGGAAACCCGAGAAGTCACTGTTCCCGCTGCACGAGCGCGCCCTCGAGCTGCTCGCCTCGGTGGACCTGCAGGCATTCGCCGACGAATTGACCGTGAACCTGCCATACGGCCGGAAGCGGGCCCTCGAGCTGGCAACCACGATGGCGCTGGAGCCGGACCTGATGCTTCTGGACGAGCCCACCCAGGGCATGGGCCATGAGGACGTGCACCGCGTGACCGAGCTGATCCGGAAAGTCTCGGCGGGCCGGACCATCCTGATGGTCGAACACAACATGAATGTCGTCGCATCGATCGCCGACCGGATCACGGTGCTGCAACGCGGCGCGATCATCGCCGACGGCCCCTACGCTGAAGTCTCGGCCAACCCGCTCGTTATCGAAGCCTATATGGGCACCCCGGACGCCGAGTTGCAGGGAGCGCACTGATGTCCAGGGAGCTACTTCGCCTCGAAGGTGTCAATGCCTGGTATGGGGAATCGCACATCCTTCATGGCGTGGACCTCTCGGTCAACGAGGGCGAAGTGGTGTGCCTGCTGGGCCGCAACGGCGCGGGGCGCACCACTACGATGCGCGCGATCCTTGGACTCACCGGGACGCGCAAGGGGTCGATCCGCATCAACGGCGAGGAGGCCATCAAGCTCCCGCCACACAAGATTGCAAGGCTGGGGGTCGGGTACTGCCCGGAGGAGCGCGGCATTTTCGCCAGCCTCTCGGCCGAAGAAAACCTGATGCTGCCGCCCGTCATCGCCGCCGGCGGCATGAGCGTGGACGAGATCTATGGCATGTTCCCCAACCTGAAGGAACGCGCCGGCAGCCCGGGCACGCGGCTGTCGGGGGGCGAACAGCAGATGCTTGCGGTGGCTCGCATCCTGCGCACCGGCGCGCGCCTGCTGCTGCTGGACGAAATGTCCGAAGGGCTGGCGCCGGTGATCGTGCAAAAACTCGCCGAGATGATCACCACGCTCAAGTCCAAGGGCTACACGATCGTGCTGGTGGAGCAGAACTTCCGTTTCGCCGCGACGCTCGCGGACCGCTTCTACATCATGGAGCACGGCCGGATCGTCCGTCAGTTCGAGCGCCGGGAACTGCAGGACAACCTGGTCATGCTGCAGGAGTATCTCGGGGTTTGAGGGCGCCTGCCCGAAAACGCCATTCACATCAATCAAAGGAGCAACGTCATGAAACTCAAGAAGCTGACCGCGGCCTGTGCAGTGGCCCTCGCAACGATGTTCGGCGCCTCGTCGCCGGCCACCGCCCAGATTTCCGGCGACGTGATCAAGATCGGGTTGATCACCGACATGTCGGGCCTGTACTCTGAAATCGACGGTCAGGGTGGCGTGGAAGCGGTCCGAATGGCCGTCGCCGAGATGGGCGGCGCCATCAACGGCAAGAAGATCGAAGTGCTGTCCGCCGACCACCAGAACAAGCCGGACATCGCCGCATCCAAGGCGCGCGAGTGGTTCGACACGCAGGGGCTGGACATGCTGATCGGCGGCACGACGTCCTCCACCGGCCTGTCGATGGCGACCGTAGCCAAGGAGAAGAAGAAACCGTTCCTGGTCGTGGGCGCCGCGACCTCCGACCTGACCAACTCGCAGTGCAACCCCTACACCGTGCACTGGGCGTACGACACGGTGGCGCTCGCGAAGGGCACCGGCGGCGCCGTCGTGAAGGCCGGCGGCAAGACCTGGTTCTTTCTGACCGCGGATTATGCGTTCGGCACGGCGCTGCAGAACGACACGGCTGCCGTCGTCAAGGCCGCGGGCGGCCAGGTCCTCGGCTCCGTCAGGCATCCGCTATCGGCCAGCGACTTCTCGTCGTTCCTGTTGCAGGCACAGGCCAGCAAGGCGCAGATCCTGGGGCTCGCGAATGCAGGTGGCGACACGATCAATGCGATCAAGGCGGCCAACGAGTTCGGCATCACCAAAACCATGAAGCTGGCCGGCCTGCTGATGTTCATCAACGACATCCACGCGCTCGGCCTGAAGACGACGCAGGGCATGTACCTGACGGACAGCTGGTACTGGAACCACGATGCCGAGAGCCGTGCCTGGGCCCGCAAATTCTTCGAGAAGATGAAGCGCATGCCATCTTCGGTGCAGGCCGGCAATTACTCGGCCGCGCTCAACTACCTGCGTGCCGTGAAGGCAACCGGCACCGACGATGCCGACAAGGTGCTGGCGTACATGAAGAAGACGAAGATCAACGACGCGTACGCCAAGGGCGGGTTCATCCGCGGGGACGGCCGCATGGTGCATGACATGTACCTGATGCAGGTGAAGGCACCCGACAAGTCAACCGAGCCCTGGGACTACTACAACGTGGTCGAGACCCTCAAGGGCGAGGCCGCCTGGACGACCAAGGCCGACAGCAAGTGTCCGCTTTGGAAATAAGGACGACAACGGGGCGGGGGGCCAGGAAAGACTGCCGGTCCCGGCCACTGCCCTGACCCCCTCGCTCCGCCCTACCCCAAACGCCTCTTCACAATGCCCGAAATCTTCGGAATTCCGATCCAGGCATTCCTCGGCCAGCTGATGCTGGGCCTGGTTAATGGCGCGTTCTACGCCATGCTCAGTCTCGGCCTCGCCGTGATCTTCGGCCTTTTGGACATCGTCAACTTCGCCCACGGCGCTCTGTACATGCTCGGCGCGTTCGCCGCCTGGTTCATGCTCGAGCGCTGGGGAATCAACTACTGGTTGGCCCTGGTCTTGTCGCCGCTATTGATCGGAATCCTGGGCGTCATCATCGAACGACTGTTCCTCAAGCGGCTGTACGGGCTGGATCCACTGTATGGGCTGCTGCTGACGTTCGGCCTGGCGCTGATCTTCGAGGGCACCTTTCGCGAACTCTATGGCTCGACGGGCCAGTCGTATCCGGTCCCGGACCTGCTGGCCGGCTCCACCAACCTGGGATTCATGGTGCTGCCAAACTACCGGGCCTGGGTGGTGGTGGCATCGCTGGTGGTATGCCTGGGAACCTGGTTTCTGATCGAGCGGACGCGGTTGGGGGCCTATCTGCGCGCCGGCACGGAGAACGCCAAACTGGTCCAGGCCTTCGGCGTCAACGTGCCGCTGATGGTGATGCTCACCTACGGCGCGGGCGCCGCCCTGGCGGCGATGGCCGGCGTGCTGGCCGCGCCGGTGATCCAGGTCACTCCTCTGATGGGTTCCAACCTCATCATCGTCGTG
>JAGRPN010000057.1 GCA_019449555.1 Ramlibacter sp. | reverse complement strand
CCTGCTCACACCCGATGAGCTGTTCGCTCCCGAATCGCTCGAATTCTTCAAGATCTGAGGCTCGCATGTCCGATCCCATCCTTCGGCCGCAGCGCGCGTGCGCCGGCGCGGGCGACGCGGCGGGCGGGCACAGCCTCGCCGATCACCAGGGGGGCGCCGACCTCGACCACCATCACGGCGAGGGCAGTGATCACGACCACGACCACGATTTCGAGGGGCCGCTCAGCGACGTCGACCAGTCGCTGTGGGCGCAGGACAACGTCGTGCTGCACAGCGTGGGCATCGACATCGGCTCGGCCGGCACGCAGGTGGTGTTTTCGAAGATCCACCTGCAGCGCATCTCGGACCAGCTGTCCACGCGTTACGTGGTGGTGTCGCGCGAAACGCTCTACCAGTCGCCGATCGCGTTCACGCCTTACCAGAGCGACACCTTGATCGACACGGCGGCGCTCGGCGCGATCATCGAGGACGCGTATGCCGCCTCCGGGCTGCATGCCGACGAGGTCGACACCGGCGCGGTGATCCTCACCGGAGAGGCCCTGCGCCGCGAGAACGCCCAGGCGATCGCCGCCGTGCTGGCGGAGCAGGGCGGCGAGTTCGTCTGCGCCACGGCCGGCCATCACATGGAGAGCATGCTGGCGGTCTACGGCTCGGGCGCGGCCCGGCGCTCCTACGATGGTTCCAGCCGCATCCTCAACATCGACATCGGCGGCGGCACCAGCAAACTCGCCCTGGTGCAAAACGGCGAATTGCAGGCGACTGCCGCAGTGCACGTGGGCGGGCGGCTGCTGGTCGTGGATGACACCGGACGCATCACCCGGCTGGACCCGGCGGGCCGGGCCCATGCGCTGCGTGCCGGCTTCGACTGGCAGGTCGGCAGCATGACCGAGGCGCAGCAGCTCACGCGGGTCGCCGAAGCGATGGCCGACGCGCTGCTGCGCATCCTGAAGTCCCAGTTCACCGAGAGCGACCTGCGGCAGCTGCTGCTGACCGATCCGCTGCCGCCGGTCGACGGCGTGGACGGCATCATGTTTTCGGGCGGCGTGGGCGAGTACGTGTACGGGCGCGAGCCACGTGATTTCGGCGACCTGGGCAAACGCCTTGGCGAGGCCATTCGGGCCCGGCTCGACGCCGGCGCCTTGCCCTGGCCGCTGCTGGAAGCCGGCGAATGCATCCGGGCCACGGTGCTGGGGGCTTCGGAATACAGCGTGCAGCTCAGCGGCAACACGACCTTCATCTCGGAGCCCGGCCTGCTGCTGCCGCGCAAGAACCTCCAGGTCGTGCCCTTGGGGCTGACCCTGGAAGAACGCATCGTCCCGGCCGAAGTGCAGCAGGCGCTGGCCCGTTCGTTCCTGCGCCACGACCTGGTCGAAGGCGCGCAGGACAACGCGGTGTCGCTGCGCTGGAGCGGCTCGCCGAGCTACGAGCGGCTGGCGGCGCTGGCGCAGGGATTGCTGGCGGCATTGCCGCGCAGCCTCGAGTCCGCACGGCCTTTGTATTTCATCGTCGACGGCGACATCGCCCTGACGCTGGGGCACCTGATCAAGGACGACCCGAGGGTCGCCGCCGAAGTGCTGGTGATCGACGGTATCAGCCTGTGGGG
>JAGRPN010000056.1 GCA_019449555.1 Ramlibacter sp. | reverse complement strand
GGCTTCCCGCGCCGCTCCGGCGCGGGACCCACCTTGTACCCGGTCGCGTGCTCGCCGCAGGCGTGGGCCGCCGCCGCGGCATTCGGCATGCTGCAAGCCTGCCTGGGCCTGGAGATCGACGTGGAGCACGCCGAGATCACGCTGCGCACGCCGCGGCTGCCCGCGTTCATCGACTGGATCCGCATCACGCGCCTGGGCGCGCCCGGGCCGAGCGCCGACCTCCTGCTGCAACGCTACGAACGCAACGTCGGGATCGAAGTCGTGCGCAAGGAGGGCGACGTGCGCGTCACCGTTGTAGCGTAGGCGACAGCCGGCGCGACGCGCGTTTGACGGAGATCATGCCGGCCACCCGGGCGCGCCCCTAAGCTGGCCTGGTGAATTTCGAGCCGTCCCCCACCGCCCGCGCGCTTTCGCAGCAGCTGGAAGCCTTCATTGAGCGCTTCGTGCTGCCGCACAACGCCGCCTGGCACCGCTGCGCGAGCCAGGGCATTTTCCCGCCGCCGTTCATGGAAGACCTGAAGGCGCTCGCGCGGGCCGAAGGGCTGTGGAACCTGTGCCTGCCGGGGCTGCGCGAGGACGAGCCGGGCACGCGGCTGGGCAACCTGGATTACGCGCCGCTGGCCGAAGCGATGGGGCGCTTGCCCTGGTCGGCCGAGGTCTTCAATTGCAGCGCCCCGGACAGCGGCAACATGGACCTGCTGCAGCGACATGCGTCGCCTTCGCAGCGCGAGCAATGGCTCATGCCGCTGCTGGAAGGGCGCATCCGCTCGGCGTTCGCGATGTCCGAGCCCGACGTGGCTTCTTCCGATCCGACCAATCTGCAGACCGGCGTGCGGCGCGAGCCAGGCGAGCTGGTGATCAACGGGCGCAAGTGGTTCATCACCGGCGCGTCGCATCCGGCCTGCCGGCTGCTCATCGTGATGTGCCGCAACGAGGGCGAAGCGCAAAGCACTTCCCGCCACGCCGGCCACAGCATGGTGCTGGTGCCGCTGGACACGCCCGGCGTGACCGTGGTGCGCAACATCCCGATCATGCAGCACCACTCGCCCGAGGGGCACTGCGAGATCCTGCTGCGCGACGTCCGGGTGCCGCAAGGCAACCTGCTGGGCACCTGGGGCGAGGGCTTCGCCATGGCGCAGGGGCGACTTGGACCGGGCCGCGTGCACCACTGCATGCGCACGATCGGCCAATGCGAGCTGGCGCTGGAGCTGGCTTGCGACCGCGCGCTGGAGCGGCAGGCATTCGGCAAGTACCTCGCCGATCAGGCGAACGTGCAAGACTGGCTGGCCGAATCGCGCATGGAAATCGACCAGGCTCGCCTGCTGGTGCTGCGCGCCGCCTGGGCCCTGGACCAGAGCGAACGCCCGTCCACGTGGCGCGCCGAGGTGGCCGCCATCAAGGTGGTCGCCGCGCGTCTGCAGACGCGTGTCGTCGATCGCGCGATGCAGGTGTTCGGCGCCATGGGCATGTCGCCGGACACGCCGCTGGCCTGGCTGTGGACCTGGGGCCGTGCGCTGCGTTTCCTGGACGGCCCGGACGAAGTCCACCTGCGCACCATCGCGCGCCAGGAACTGGCCCGCGCCCGCGAACGGCGCGGCTCCTCCTCGGCTTACTTCACGACGCCCGAGCAGCTGGAAGCGCCGCCTCGCATCCGGTAGGCCGCGCCGCGTTCAGACCACGCCGCGCCGGCGCATCATCTCTTCGCCCATCGCGGCCAGCGCCTGGGCATCGAGCAACGCGGCCGCCGCCGGATAGGCGAGTTGCTCCTCCGCGGCGATGTGATCGGCGTAAAGACCGGCGAACGCGTCGAGCGCCGCCTCGTGCTCGGGTGCGAGCGCATCCAGTACGCCGCTGGCGACGGCGTCGAGCACCTTGCGGGCGCCCGCCCAGCGCGCTTCCATCTGCAGGTGGTCCTGCCGCAGCCGCCCGACCAGCACGAGCGTCGCGGGGTCGCCCTGCGCCAGCAACGGCGGAAACACATGCAATTCCTCGTCGCGATGGTGTTGCGGCGCGGCCTGGTCGAAGTAGCGCATGACGTCGCGCGCCGCCTGCTGCGCGTTGGTGTCCGCCCCGTGGCCGGGCAGGTGCTCGCGCAGCCGCTGCAGCAGCGCCAGCATGCGCTGCACGCGCTCGTGGCAGGCTTCCAGCATCTCGAACGGCTGCTCGAACCCCGGTGCGGGGCCCGGGACGAGCGACGACATGCGAATGGGTTGGCTCATGGCGAGGGCGGCACCAGGAAGCCGATATAGCGACTGGGTTCCGGACGCAGGCGACGGGGCTTGCGTCCGAGCGGGGTGCCGATGCTGACGAAGCATACGGCCTGTTCGCCGGCGCGCAGCGAGAACAATTCGCGCAGCCCCTGTGACTGCAGGGCCTTGCCGCTCGTCAGCGCGGAGCCGAAGCCCAGCGATGTCGCCATGAGGAGCATGTTCTGGATCGCGCAACCGGCGGAGATCAGGCGCTCGGCTGGCGGCACCTCGCCATCGGGCGCGCCGAGATCGACGATGGCCAGCATCAGCACCGGTCCGCGAAACGCCTTTTCGCGCGCCTGTGCGACCTGCTCGCCGGTCGCGGCAGGATCGCGCTCCAGCAGGGAAGCGGCGAACACGTCCGCCAGCGCGCGGCGAACCGGCATCGGGATGACGACGAAGCGCCATGGCACCAGTTCGCCGTGATCCGGCGCGGCGGCGGCGGCGCCGAAGATCAGTTCGAGCTGCGACACGTCCGGTCCGGGATCGACCAGCCGTTTCGGCAGGATCGTCTGGCGGTGCTGGATGAGCTGGGCCGCCCATTGGGGCGAGCCCGGCTCAGCGCCGCAGCGGGCTTGTGCTCGGGCGTCCGTACCATGCGCCATATCGGCCTCCCCAGATGAGCGTCAGTCCCGACCAGAGCAGCGCCGCGATCGTCAATAGCGGCTGCCCCGGCCAGTCGGGAACGGTGGCAGCAATGCGCAATAGGGTCGCCACTTGCAGCAGCAGGAACATGCTCCAGACAAGATTATCGGCCACCACCGGCGCCGGACGCCCCGTGTGAGCGCAGGTGACGCGCGAGACCATGGCGAGCATGAGCGAGCCGAGGCATCCCATGGTCATGGCATGCAGCGGCGCCAGTGGCAAAAAGGAAGTCCCGGCGGCCCAGCCCAGCAACTGCGAGACGCCGCTCAAGGCCAGGCTCAGCCCCAGCCACAGGAAGCCCAGGTGCAGCATCGCCATCAGGCGGATCCTGAAACTGTGCACCAGTCCCCAGGCCACGGCCAGCCCGACGAGCGGAACGCTCGCAGCGAGTTCCATCACGCCTCGAAACAACCGCCAGTTTGGCGGGTCGCCGGCGAATGCATCCACCCAGACCGCGACCGCCTCGAAAAAGGCGGCACCCAGCGTCACCCACAGCACCCACGACTCGGGCCATGCCTTGGCGATCGGCACCGCGCTCGAGCCGAAGAACGGGATCATGCGGTTGGCGACCGTGACGAAGACCACCACGACGAAGCCCCACAGGGCGGTGAGAACGAACAGTCGGGCCAACGCGTCCGCACCCGCCATGACGGACGCCGCCACGCCGGCCAGGCAGAGACAGCCCACCGCGAACGCCAGGCCCACGATCATGGGGTGCATCCGGTCAGGCTCGCGGCTGGCCGCGACCAGTCTCGCAAACCGCATGGTGATCATCGTCAGGCCGACGGCGGCCAGCGCGAGCCCCGTTGCCGCGAGCGCCCTATTCAAATGACTGCCCGCCAGCCAGAGCAGCCAGCCGCCGGCGTAGGCCAGCAGCGCCGGGGCGATGGTGATGGCCTGCGGGCCGCGCACGCCGAGCCATCTTGGCCCAGCCGTGAACAGGAACCCGCAGAAGAAGAGCGGCATGAAGCCGAAGGTCATCAAGGCGGCGTGGACCAGTGATGGCGACACCGCATACGACAAACCAGGGCCGAAACCGCTTCGGTCGAGTTGCACGGCAAACCACCACACTCCCGAGGCGGCGAGCACGATCATGGCCAGGAGGAAGCCGAGCCGGTGGGGGGCGACCAGCACGTGGCGCCAATGCCATTCCGGTTGGGCGGCGCGGCCAAGCATGTGTGTCTGCATTCTACGCACAGGGCTCGACTCGCTATCGCCACGGCTGACCGGGCTCCCCGGAAGGAGTCCAGTCAGCGGCTGCCTCCATCACACGCGCCTAGAACTTCATGGTCGCGCCCACATTGACCGAGCGCCCCATGCCGGGGACGGCGATGCCCCAGGGCACCGAATTGATGCCCATCGTCGTGCCTTGCCCGATGTACGCGCCGCCCAGCGGCAGGCGATAGAACTTGTCGAACAGGTTCTCGATGCCGAAATCGAGACGCAGCTTCCGCCACGTGTAGCTGGTATGCAGGTTGACCAGGCCGTAGCCCGGCGTCCTGATTTCGTTGCGCACGTCGTTGGTGCGGTTCTTGGCCCTGGCCATGACAAGCTCGACCCCGCTGTCCCAGGCGCCGAGCCTGTGCGTGAGCATCAGCCTGGCCTCGAGCGGCATCATGTTGTAGAGCACGTCGCCCGTATCGCGGTTCTTGCCGCTGGTGTAGTTGAGCAGGCCCTTCAAGCCCCACTCGCCCAGACTGTTCCTTGCCAGCGACGCGTGGCCGGAGAGGTCGAGGCCGTAGATGCGTGCCGACTGGTTGGCGTACCGGAGCGCAACGAACTTGTTCGCGACGAGTGCGGCGGCTGGTGCATTGGCTGCGCCGTTCCACTGCACGGCATCGATGTAGTCGGCCACGCGCGTGTAGTACGGCGTCGCCTTCAATTCCCAGCCGCGGTCGGCCGCGTGCCAGTCGAAAGTTGCCGAAAGGGTGTGCGCCGTCTCCGGCTTGAGGTTGACGTTGCCGATGTAGCCGTTGCCGTCGCCGGCGAAGTTGTTCATGACCGCCATCATGTTCGCGCTGGACCACGTGTAGCGTTCATACAGGTTGGGCGAGCGCACCTTGCGGGCGACGCCGAGTTCGACGTCGTGGTTCGGACTTGCCGTGTAACGCGCCAACGCGGTCAGGTCCCAGTTCTTGTCGGTGCTGCCGCGGTTCGCGTTGTTGAAACTGGCGGCGTCCCGGCCCTGGTTCATCCTGTCGGTCGCCGGCGCCGCGCTCGGGAACGTGTCCTGGTTGTAGCCGTGGACCGGGTCGGCATTGGCGCTGACCCGCTCGTGGCGCGCGCCCACGAGCGTCAGCCATTGCGGGCCCAGGCGCTTTTCCCATTCGCCGAACACCGCCGTGCGATCGCGCTTGCCGTTGTTGATGTTCAGGAAGGTGTTGGGACCCATTCCCATGCTGCCGGCCACGGGCGGCCACCAGTCGTCGAGACGGTAGCGCTGGAATTCGCCGCCGACGCGCAGGAGATCCTGCCCGGTCAGGTCGATGGTCGCCTTGAGTGTGGCGCCGGTAGTCCTGCCTTCCGTCCGCATCGGCATGCCGGGCAGGCCGCCGTAAAGGAGTTGCTTGTCCGGGCCGAAGTCCATGTAGTGGCTGACCTTCTCGTGGTACGCGCGCGCCTCCAGCGCGCCCCAGTCGAACTGGCCGAGATAGCGCAGGCCAATGCGCTGCTGCTCGTTGGCGAGCATGTCCATGCGCTGGTTTGGATAGAGCTGGTAGGGCACGTCCTGGTAGCCGAGCCTGGCCTCGACCAGGTGACCGTCGCCCCGCAGCGCCAGGTTCAGCGTGTGGTTGCGTGTCTCGTAGGCCGTCGAGCCCACTTCGTCGAGCGGCAGTTCGTGGCCGGGGCGGCCCGTGGCGCCGGTCGCCTTGAAATTGCCCCCCGCCTTGTAGTTGTCGGCCTTGGCGGTGGCGCCCGTGTAGTTCAGGCTGAACCGGTCGGACGCCAGCGTGGCGGCAACATTGGCGCCCACAGCCTGGTTGTTGCTTCGATAGTGGGCGCCGAGCTCTCCCGTGGTGAGCAAAGCCTGGCCGTCGGGGGCAAACTGCGGAGCGGCCGTTTCGGCGACGATCGTGCCGCCGATGCTGTCGCCGCCGACGCTCACCGGCGTGATGCCGGCATAAACCTTCAGGGTCCCTACGTTGGTCGGGTCCAGGTAGGACAGCGGCGGGTTCATGTGGTTGGGGCAGGAAGCAACCAGGTCCATCCCGTCGACCTGGATGCGCAGGCGGTCATCGGACAGGCCGTGCAGGCTGGGCAAGCTGGAGACGCCGCCGGCGCCGTTCAGGCTGACTCCGGGGACACCGCGCAGCAGGCTGGCGGTGTCGCTGCTGGACGCGCGTCCGGCCTGCAGGGTTTCGGCCTGGACGGACGCCGCGTCGAACGGTTGCCGGGGATTCCTGGCAGCCTTGACGGTCACGGGGGCAAGCGATGCATCCTGCGTCCAGCCCGGCAAGGGCATGGCAGCGAGCAGCGCCGAGAGCAAGGCGGGGGAGCGCAGCCTGGCGGGCAGCGCAGCGCCCGCGCGTTGGTGCGAATTCGGACTCGATTTCATGTTTGTCAATTGCAATAAGGGACAGGCGCAGGCCCAAGCATCCTCGGCCCGCGCTGGACGGGCGGGCGAGGCCGTGCGAAACGGGGAGGCGGAAGATCAGGCGGCCGGAGGCGCCTGCGCCGGGGGCCGCAGCCCGGAGCGCCACCGTCCATGCGCGGGCGCGGCGGCCCATCGGACGCGCCGCAGCGTCCATGCCGGGGCGGCCAGGGGCGGCGGCACGGTGGCGGTCGGTGCGAAACTGGCGGCGGCCGCGCCGCATACCGGACAGTGGAGCGAGGCGGCCGAATGACCGATGTGCTGCGTCGCCGGCGCGGTGTCATCCTGGGTGGCGCCGGAGGGCTCCGACGAGCCGCAGATATCCAGCCAGGCTGCGCTGTCACCCAGCAGGCGCGCCAGGTGGACGGTGCCGAGTTGGCCCATCCACAGTTGCGCGAACAGCGCCAGCAACGCCAGGCACGCGGCCAGGCGTTGCGATCGGGAGGGGCGGCAGCGAGCTGTCACGCGCGCATTCTATGGTCGAGGTGCGCGCGCCCGCGCCTTGACCCTCCTGCTCTCCGGGTCCGCGGCGAGTCCTGGCCGGCCACGGCTATGCGCCCCGGAGGCTTCCTGCCTTCGAAAAGAACAAGACCCCGGTGGTTCGAGGATCACCGGGGTCTTGGCGAGGGGGCCAGGGTTGCAGTTTGCCTTATCCGCAGGCGCCGATGTGGCCGCACTGCGTGCAGTAGTCGCAGCCGTCCTTGCGGATCATGGCGTAGGCGCCGCACTCCGGACACTTCGATCCGCTCATCGGCACGGCCGTGGGAGTGGTGCTGCCGGCTTCGGGCGCGGGCGTCTCGATGGCCTGGCCGTTGCGGCCGGCGATGAGGTTCTGCAACGCGTACGCGATCGCCGCGACTTCGGAGTCGTGCCACAGGGGGACATGCGTGCCGTCGGCCTTGCGATAGGTGCCGAGCCGCACCGGCCCGCGGTCCCACGCGACCTTGCGCATGTCGGCCAGGGCGCGGTCGAGGAAGCCGCCGCGCGCCGCCAGCGACAGCAGCCGCATGCTGGCGGTCACCCACTGCTGGGATTCGCCGTTCTGCCCCACCGGCATGAAGAACTCGATGGCGCGCTGGCGCCCGTCGGGCAGCGGCAGGAACGACACCACCAGGTACAGGTGCTGGCGTCCTTGCTGCGTCCAGTACTCGATCTTCTCGGCCATCGCCGGCAACGCGCCTTTCGGCCGGCTGGCGATCACGGTGCGCATCAGGTCGATCGGTGGCGCGGGCGTTTCGGACGCCTGCTTCGGCGCGTCCGTCTGCAGCACCGCGCCCACGATGCTGTTGGGCCGGTACGTCGCGAGGCCCTTCAGGCCGGCCTTCCACGCTTCGTGATACAGGCTCTTGAAATCCTCGTACGGGTAGTCCTCGGACACGTTCACCGTCTTGGAGATCGCCGTGTCGACGAACGGCTGCACCGCTTCCATCATCGCCACGTGCGCGGCGGCGGGCATCTCCATGGCGGAAACGAAATAGGGCGGCAATTTGGCCATGTCCCCGCCCAGGGTGCGGTACAGGCGCCAGGCGTGGTCTTCGACGTCGTATTCGGTGACGCTGCCGTCGCCCTCGCGCTTGCGGCGGCGATAGCTCCAGGAGAACGCCGGTTCGATGCCGTTGGAAGCGTTGTCGGCGAAGGCGAGGCTGACGGTGCCGGTCGGGGCGATCGACAACAGGTGGCTGTTGCGGATGCCGTGCTGGCGGATCTGCTGCTTCAGCGGCTCGTCCAGTCGGCTCGCGAAAGTGCCGCTTTCCAGGTAGCGCGGCGCGTCGAATGCCGGGAACGCGCCCTTCTCGCGCGCGAGGTCCACCGACGCCTTGTAAGCGGCGTCGCGCATGCAGCGGGCGATGCGCACCGCCATGTCGCGGCCCGCCGGCTCGTCGTAGCGCAGGCAGAGCATCGTGAGCGCGTCGCCCATGCCGGTGAAGCCGACGCCAATGCGCCGCTTGGCCATGGCCTCGGCGCGCTGCTGCGGCAGCGGCCAGTACGTGAGGTCGAGCACATTGTCGAGCGCGCGCACCTGCAGCGCCACGCACGCGGCGAAGGCGTCGAAATCGAATTCGGGCGTGCCGCCGAAACCGAAGGGCTGGCGCACGAAGCGCGTGAGGATCACCGGGCCGAGATCGCAGCAGCCGTACGGCGGCAGCGGCTGCTCGCCGCACGGATTGGTGGCCGAGATGTCCTCGCAATAGCGCAGGTTGTTGTCGCGGTTGATCGTGTCCGGAAAGAGGATGCCCGGCTCGGCGAAGTCGTACGCCGACTTCATCACGGTGTCCCACAACTCGGCCGCCGGCAGCGTGCGGTAGACCCATTTGCCGTCCGCGCGCTGGTGGGCGCCCTTTTCGAGCAGCGCTGCGCCGGGACGCGCCCGATGCACCAGCGACCACTCGCCTGCCGTGTCGAGCGCTTCCATGAATTCGTTCGTGACCGCGACCGACACGTTGAAGTTGGACCAGCGGCCCGGCTTGCGCTTGGCGGTGATGAACTCCACCACGTCCGGGTGGTCGATGCGCAGCACCCCCATTTGCGCGCCGCGGCGCGCGCCGGCGCTCTCCACGGTGGCGCAGGAATGGTCGAACACGTCGATGTAGCTGCAAGGCCCCGATGCGATGGAGGCGGTTGCCTTCACCTCGGCGCCGCGCGGACGGATCCGCGAAAAATCGTAGCCGACGCCGCCGCCGCGGCGCATCGTCTCGGCCGCTTCGCGCAGCGCTTCGTAGATGCCGGGATAGCCGTCCGCGTCCACCCCCTGGATGCAGTCGCCCACCGGCTGCACGAAGCAGTTGATCAGCGTCGCTTGCAGCGCGGTGCCGGCGGCGCTCATGATGCGCCCGGCGCCGATCGCACCGGCGCGCAGGTTGGCATGGAACAGTTTCTGCCAGTGATCGCGCTGGCCTTCGGCCTCCACCGACGCGAGCGCCCGCGCCACTCGCCCGAACAGCTCCTCGAGGTCGTTCTCGCCGGGCTTGAGGTACTTCTCCTGCAGCACGTCCCGGCTGATCGGCTGGACCGTCAGGGGGATCAGGGCGGCTTCGTCACGCTTCATGCATGGTTCTCCAACAGGCCGGCCGGCAGGATGCCTCCCACCAGCCATTGCATCAATTCGTAGACGGATCGGATCTGCGTGCCGAACGGCAGGCGCCCCGCGCCGCGGAAAAACAGCCCCAGGCCGGTCTGGCCGGCCAGCGCGTGGCCCAGCATCTTGTCGATGCAGAACTGGCCCCAGTTGGCATTGCCGTCGCGCAGGCCGCAGTGCGCCAGGCAGTCGAAGCGCATGGTGCAGGGCTTCACGTGGGCATTGGACTTCAGGCGCGGCTCCATGCGCAGGTATTTGTCGAGCCAGGGCGTGCGCACCGCCCGCGCCGGCAGGCCCGCCACGCTGATGAATTCGACCACGTCCTCGGGCTTGGCTTCGGCCAGGATCCGCTTGAACTCGGGATGGGCGTCGCACTCCTTGGTGACCGCGAACGCGGTGCCCAATTGCACCGCCGTCGCGCCGAGCGCCTGCAGTCGGCGGATGTCGTCACCGCTGGAAATGCCGCCCGCGGCGATGAGCGGGATGCGGCCTTCGATGCCGGCCGAGCGGAAGAATTCCAGCACCGCTGGCAACACGACGTCGAAATCGAAGCGCCGGTCGTTCAGGTCCTCGACCTTGGCGGCGCCGAGATGGCCGCCGGCCAGGCGCGGGTGCTCGATCACGATCGCATCTGGCAGCCGCCCCTTCTTTTCCCACTTGCGAACGATGAGCTGCACGCCGCGGGCGTCCGACAGGATCGGGATCAGCGCGGCTTTCGGAAAGTCGCGCGCGATCTCGGGGAGGTCCAGCGGCAGTCCGGCGCCCACGACGATGGCATCGACGCCGCATGCCAGCGCGTGCCGCGCGTAGGCCTCGTAGGCGCTCACGGCGCGCATGATGTTCACCGCGATCAGGCCGCGTCCGCCCGAGAGTTCGCGCGCGCGGGCGATCTCGCGCGCGAGCGCCTCGAGGTTGGCCGCGTCGATGCGCTCACGCGCGTCCGGCTCCTTCTCGAGGTTGCCGGTGAGCGCCATCAGGTCGGGGTGGTGGCGCCGCAGGTCCACCGAGGAAATGGTGCCGACGGCGCCCAGCGCCGCTACGGCCCCGGCAAGCCCGCCCGCGGAAACGCCGACGCCCATGCCGCCCTGTACGACGGGCAGCAGCGACTTGCCCATGAATTCCCATGGGCGCAGGCCCGAGTCGCCGCACAACGCGTGCAGCCGGGCGGCCACGGCCGCGGCGTCAGCCAACGAGAAATTGTCCAAAAAAACTCCAAAAGATTGCCATGGCCCGAGGGCCACCGCCGAGGCTACCCAAGCCGGCGGGCCGCCTCCTTGCTATTCATCAAGTAGAGACGGCTTTCTCGGCCGCGCCCATTGGGCGGCTCCCGCTGTGGTTCGCGCCAGCCGCTTACTGTACCAGCGGCGAGTCCGCGCCTTCCAGGCAAACGCCTTGGACCAGCGCATGGCCGGCCAGCAGCTGCATGTATTGGTGCAGCGCCTTGGCGCGTGCCTGCTGCGCCAGCTGCACGGCGATGCGGTCGCGGACCTCCTCGAACGCGAGCTGCCGGCCCTGCTTGCGGCCCAGCACTTCGACGATATGGAAACCATACCGTGTGTGCACCAAGCGCGGGCGAAGGCCGATACCCCGTAAGGGGTTCTTCTGGTGGAACAATTCGTTGGCGAGCTCGTCGGCGCAATCCTGGGGCCCGATCCAGCCCAGGTCGCCGCCCTGGGCGCCGCTGGGGCAATTGGAGAGTTCGCGCGCCAGTTGCGCAAACCGGCCGGGATCGACGCCCTGCCGGCTCAGTTCGAGCAGGGCCTGCTCGGCACGCACGGCCAGCGCATGCACGTTCACGCCGGACGTGACGGCGAACAGGATGTGGCGCACGTGAGCGAGCCGCCCCTCGATGTAGTTGTCCGTGCGCGCGTCGTAGTAACGGCGGCATTCCTCGGGGCTGGGCTGCGGTACCTGGACCGCGCGGTCCAGCATGGCTTCGATTACCTGCCGGTCCGCGGCCGAAAGGACCGGCGCCTCCAGTCCGGGATGGCGCGGCAAGAGGCCCTGGCGCACCGCTTCCTGGCGAAGCAGTTCGGCCCATGCACGCTCGCGCAGCTGGCTCTGATCGAGCTGCCGCCCCGGCTGATGCAGCGCGATGCCGTTGATCATGGCCACGGGCGCGTCGGCCCGGGCCGCGTCGGTCTTCGCTTCTCCCGCGGCGGCGGTGCCGCCGCAGGTGCAGGCGCCACCGCCGCATCCCGATGAACCGCTCATGAAGCGGCCTTTCCGGGTTCGAGCTGCACGTCGCGGATCGGCTGCGCTGCCGACGTGGCGGGGGCGGCCGGGACAGTGCGGGTGCGCGACAGCGAACGCCGGGTGCGAACCACCTGGTACGGCCGCACCACGTAGCCGAGTGTGGCGAAACCGCTCCAGACGTGCACCAGGCGGGTGAACGGAAAGATCAGGAACAGTGACATGCCCAGGAACATGTGGGCCTTGAACACCCAGCCCGCATCGGCCAGCAGTTCCGGCGCGCCGGCGCGGAAAGTGACGATGCGCTGGGCCCACTCGGCCAGTTTCATCATCATGCTGCCGTCCAGGTGCTGGGCCGACTGCTGAATGGTCGCGAGGCCCAGCGCGAACTGCAACCACAGCAGCACGAGCAGCACGATGTCGCTGGTTTTCGAGTTGATGCGGATGCGCGGGTCGGACAACCGGCGGTGCAACAGGATCGTGACCCCGATGAAACCGAGCAGGCCGAAGAGTCCGCCCGAGATCATGGCCAGCAACTGCTTGTTGCCCGCCGATATGAACGGCTCGTACAGGAAGTGCGGCGTCAGCAGGCCGGCGCCGTGGCCCGCCAGCAGGAACAGGATGCCGACGTGGAACAGGTTGCTGCCCCAGCGCAATTGGCCCGCGCGCAGCAGTTGCGACGAGTCGCTCTTCCAGGTGTACTGGTCGCGGTCGAACCGGATCAGGCTGCCGAGCAGGAAAACGGTGAGGCAGATGTACGGGTAATAGCCGAACAGGAGTTGATTGACGTAGTTCATGCGCGTGCTCCTTCCTCGGGAGGGGTCTTGCGGACGATGTGGATGGGTTGGGGCTCACCGGGCGCGGCCTGGCCCTTGACGGAACAGCCGTCGAAGGCGACGGGCTCGGCCCACGTGGCGTCCAGGGGCTCGTCGTCGGCCACCGGCACGGCCTCGACCTTCTGGCCCGCCAGCTCGAGGATCGCCGCCAGCACGATCGCGTAGCGGCTTTCGCGTTTGCGCAGCGCGCTGAAGATGGCAACGAGGATGTGGCCCATCTCGGCCAGGAACTCCCGCGCGAGCTGCGGCGGCTGGGTGGACGCGAACTCCAGCACCACGCACAGGTGGTCGGGCAGTTCGTTCGGGCCGAGGATGAGGCCGGCCTTCTCGTAAGTGCGCGTCAGGTCGATCATTGCCGGCCCACGATCGCGCGAATCGCCGTGCACGTGCTCGAACAGGTGCAGGGAGGTCGCTCGTCCGCGGTCGAACAGTTCGACGTAGCGCGCCTCGATGTCCATCGGGTCGGAGCGCTCCATCTCGCGCACGAAGGCGCGCAGCTCGGTGCGCCGAGAAGTCGGCAGCGCCTTTTCGGCGTCGACGGCATCGGCGAGCTGCGGCAGCAGGCCGCGCAGCTTCTCGTCGGGGTAGCCCAGCAGCAGCGCCAGGGCGCGCAGGGTGTGTCGGTTGTTTTTCATCTTGGGTGCTGTGTCAGACGGTCGACTTGATGGGAATCGTCCGGCGCTTCTTGCCGCCGAACAGGCTCGTTTCGGTGCTGCCGTCGGAACAGCCGTTGCCGAAGGAGAAGCCGCAGCCGCCCTTCATGTCGAACGTGTTC
Organism: Ramlibacter sp.; assembly: GCA_019449555.1. Lineage (GTDB taxonomy): Bacteria > Pseudomonadota > Gammaproteobacteria > Burkholderiales > Burkholderiaceae_C > Ramlibacter. The sequence goes on along the minus strand of JAGRPN010000056.1, from coordinate 1,824 downwards.
TCCGCGTATTCGCGGTGCGTGCTCGGGATCACGAAACGGTCCTCGTAGTTCGCGATGGCCATCACCTGGTACATGTCTTCCACCTGGCGCACCGTCAGGCCGACCTGGTTCAGGACCGCCATGTTCTCGACCTGGTCCACGTGCTTGCCGCGCTGGTAGGCGCGCATCGCCAGCATGCGTTCGAGCGCGCGGATCACCGGGCCGGTGTCGCCGGCCGTGAGCAGGTTGGCCAGGTATTGGACCGGGATGCGCATCTGGTTCACGTCCGGGATCTCGCCGTTCGCGCCGAGATGGCCGGCATTGGCCGCCGACGTGATGGGTGAGAGCGGCGGCACGTACCAGACCATCGGCAGCGTGCGGTATTCCGGATGCAGCGGCAGGGCCACTTTCCAGTCCATCGCCATCTTGTACACGGGGCTGTTGCGCGCGCCTTCGAGCCAGGCTTCGGGGATACCGTCCTTGCGCGCCTGCTCGATCACCTTCAGGTCATGCGGGTCGAGGAAGATGTCGAGCTGGGCCTGGTACAGGTCCTTCTCGTTTTCCACGCTGGCGGCTTCCTGGATGCGATCGGCGTCGTACAGCACCACGCCGAGGTAGCGGATGCGGCCCACGCAGGTTTCCGAACACACCGTCGGCTGGCCCGCCTCGATGCGCGGATAGCAGAAGATGCATTTCTCGGCCTTGCCCGACTGCCAGTTGTAGTAGATCTTCTTGTAGGGGCAGCCCGACACGCACATGCGCCAGCCGCGGCACTTGTCCTGGTCGATCAGCACGATACCGTCTTCCTCGCGCTTGTAGATCGAGCCCGACGGGCACGACGCCACGCACGCCGGGTTCAGGCAGTGCTCGCACAGGCGCGGCAGGTACATCATGAAGGTGTTTTCGAACTGGCCCACCATCTCCTTTTGCACCTTGTCGAAGTCGGCGAGGTTGGCGTCCTTGCCGCGCTTGGAGAATTCGCCGCCCAGGATTTCCTCCCAGTTCGGGCCCCACTCGATCTTTTCCATCCGCTGGCCGGTGATCAGGCTGCGCGGGCGCGCGGTGGGCGCTGCTTTCATCTCGGGCGCCGACTGCAGGTGGTCGTAGTCGAACGTGAAGGGCTCGTAGTAGTCGTCGATCTGCGGCAGGTTCGGGTTGGAGAAGATGCGCATGAGCAATTGCCACTTGCCGCCCTGGCGCGGCTCGATCGAGCCATCCGCCAGGCGCCGCCAGCCGCCGCTCCACTTGCCCTGGTTCTCCCACTCCTTCGGGTACCCGATGCCGGGCTTGGTTTCCACGTTGTTGAACCACGCGTATTCCACGCCGGGCCGGCTGGTCCACACGTTCTTGCACGTCACCGAGCAGGTATGGCAGCCGATGCACTTGTCCAGGTTCAGGACCATGCCGATCTGTGCGCGGACTTTCATGCTGCCTCCCGCAGAGCCGCCTCAAGGGAGGCAAGCGCCCCCTCGGGGGGCAGCGAACGAATGTGAGCGTGGGGGCTCATGCTGTTTCTCCTTCCGCGGCAACTTCGTCGTCGAGCCAGTCGATCTTGCTCATCTTGCGCACCACCACGAATTCATCGCGGTTCGTGCCGATGGTTCCGTAGTAGTTGAAGCCGTAGCTGAACTGGGCGTAGCCGCCGATCATGTGGGTGGGTTTGAGCACGATGCGCGTCACCGAGTTGTGGATGCCGCCCCGCATGCCGGTGATCTGCGAGCCGGGCGTGTTGATGGTCTTTTCCTGGGCGTGGTACATCAGCACCATGCCGGGGTTGACCCGCTGGCTCACCACGGCCCGGGCCGCGATGGCGCCGTTCACGTTGAACAGCTCGACCCAGTCGTT
>JAGRPN010000055.1 GCA_019449555.1 Ramlibacter sp. | reverse complement strand
TGCCGGTCGTCCCGGAAGAGGCCTGGATCTGCACGATGTCGGCCTGCGGCGCCGCGCGATGCAGTCCCAGCAGCGGCGCGGCCTGCAGGCTGTCGCGCAGCTCCTGCTTGGTGGTGAACGGGATGCGCTGCAGGTCGTCCAGGCTGCGGATGCCGCCGGAGGGCAGGCCCGCGCCTGCGAGCTTGCGCTGATAGAAGATGGAGTTCGCGCCGAGATAGGCCAGTTGCGCCTGCAACAGCTCGAGCTGCCGGGCCTGCAGCTGCTGCCACGGCCGCGTTTCCATGGGACTGAACACGAAGGCATCGGCAGGGCTGGCGGGCATGGGCGTCTCCTTGAACGAAAAACCGGTCGCGCGTCCGTTTTTTGATGCTAGCATGAATCCCCGCACACGCGAGCGAGGGAAAGCGCATGCAAGCCACCGTCGAGACAACTCATCCGCGCCCCGGCGTCGCCCTGGTGACCCTGGCCCGGCCGCATCGGCTCAACGCCGTCGACCCGCCGACGGACCATGCCATGGGCGTCGCGCTCGCCGCGCTGGAGGCGGACCCGCGGGTCCGTTGCATCGTGATCACCGGCGCCGGCAACAAGGCGTTCTGCGTGGGCGCGGACATCCCGACGCTGCTGCCGCACCTGAGGGAGAACATCGCCGCCGGCCGCGACGACCCGCAGTTCTGCGGCGTGACGCACCGCAACGTCACGACCAAGCCGCTGGTGGCGGCGATCAACGGCGCGGCGATGGGCGGCGGGCTGGAACTGGCGCTGGCTTGCGACGTGCGCATCGCTGCCACGAATGCCCGCTTCGGCTTGCCGGAGGTGCGGGTCGGGATCTTGGCCGGGGCGGGCGGCTGCACCCGCCTGCCGCGCACCGTGCCGGCCGCGCTCGCGGCCGAAATGATCCTCACCGGCGAGCCCATCGATGCGCAGCGCGCGCTCCAGGCGGGGCTGGTCAGCCGGCTTGTCGCGCCTGAACTCCTGCTCGAGCAGGCGCTCGAGCTGGCCCAGAAAATTGCCGCAGGCGCGCCGCGGTCCGTGCGGGCCTGCGTGGCGCTGCTGCGCCGCCCCCGATTCGAGGAACTGGCCGGCGCGCTTGCCGAGGAGCGCCGGGCTTTCGCCCAGGTGCTGGCGACCGACGATGCGATGGAGGGCATCCGCGCCTTCGCGGAAAAGCGCGCGCCGGTGTACCGTGATGCCTGACGCTTGCGAGACACTCCAGCGACTCCGTCGGCAATCGAGCCGGGCGCCGCAAGGCGCGTGGGAGTTATGCAGCATGTTGCCTATCGGGCCGGCTGTGAGCGCTCGCCCGGCCGGGCGCACTAGCGCGGCCGGTCGCCGGCGTTTTAGCGTAATCCATGAGAGCTAGGTGCTTACGCGCCCTTGCGTGGGGCATGGTTCAACCCTAGCATCCGCCGCATGTTGTCATATCGCCGGATGGACGCAATCGTCACCGGCAGCCATCGAGGAGACATGAGACTGGAAAATTCCACGAGCCGCCCGCTAATGGATGAGCTGCGGGAGGCGGTGCGCCGTTTCGCGGCGGCGGAGATCACGCCCTTGGCCAGGAAGATCGACCAGGAGGACTGGTTCGCGCGGGAGCTTTGGCCGCGTCTCGGCCGACTCGGCGTGCTCGGACCTACCGTGCCCGAGGAATTTGGCGGGCCGGGCCTGGGCTACCAGGAGCATGCCGTGATCGCCGAGGAAATCTCGCGCGCATCCGGCTCCGTGGGCATTTCTTACGTCGCCCACTCGAACCTGTGCGTGAACCAGATCCGGCTGCACGGCACGGCTGCGCAGAAGCGCCGGTTCCTGCCGCCGCTCCTGAGCGGGGAGGCGGTCGGGGCGCTCGCGATGAGCGAGGCCGGCGCCGGCTCCGACGTGGTCGCCATGAAATTGCGCGCGACGCCGCAGGGCGACGGCTTCCGCCTGGACGGCACCAAGCTCTGGACCACGAACGGCTGGTACGCGGACACGTTTGTCATCTACGCGAAAACGGATCCCGACGCGGGCAAGGCAGGCATCACGGCTTTCATCGTGCCGCGCGACAGCGCCGGTTTCGAAACCCGTCAGCGCATGGACAACCTCGGCATGCGCGGCTCGGGCACGTGCGAACTCGTCTTCAGCGGCTGCCATGTGCCGTCCTCGCAGTTGCTCGGTGAGCTGAATCACGGCGTGCGGGTGCTCATGAGCGGGCTGGATTACGAGCGGCTGATCGCGGCCGCGGCCTGCGTAGGCCTGATGCAAGCGGCGCTGGACATCGTGCTGCCCTACGTCGCCGAGCGAAAGCAGTTCGGCCAACCGATCGGCGAATTCCAGCTCGTCCAGGCAAAGCTCGCGGACATGTACACCCGCCTCGGCGCGAGCCGCGCTTACCTGCAGGCGATGACCGCCCGTGCCGACCGGGGCGAGGCCTTGCGCAAAGAGGCCGCGAGCGTCATCCTTCTGGCAGCCGAATGGGCGACCCAATGCGCGCTGGATGCGATCCAGTGCCTGGGCGGCAACGGCTACACCAACGAGTACGGCGCCGGCCGCCTGCTGCGCGACGCGAAGCTTTACGAAATCGGCGCCGGCACGTCGGAGATCAGGCGCATGCTGATCGGCCGCGAGCTGTTGCGTTAAGCCATGGACTTGCAGAACAAAAAAGAGACGATGCAGGTGGAAACGCCGGGCGCCAACGCAGCGCCCCCCGTGCTGGAGTGCCGCGATGTCGAGCGTCGCTTCGGCGGCCTGGTGGCCGTGACCGGAGTGAACCTGCACGTCGGCCGCGGCGAGATCTTTGGCCTGGTCGGCCCGAACGGCAGCGGCAAGACCACGATCACCAACGCGATCACCGGCTTCTACCCGCCGCACCGGGGCCGCATCCTGCTGCACGGGGAGGACATCACCGGGCTGGCGCCGCACAAGGTGGCTCGCCGCGGCGTCGCGCGCACTTTCCAGAACCTCGCGCTGTTCAACGGCATGACGGTGCTCGACAACATCATGCTCGGGCGGCACGTGCACATGCACCCCAGCGTGTTCCGCACCGCGCTTTACCCGTGGCTGGCGCGCCCCGAAGAGATGAAGCACCGCGTCGTGGTCGAGGAGGTCATCGACTTCATGCAACTGGAGAGCGTGCGCGACGAGCCCGTGGACGTGATCCCGCTGGGGCTGAAGAAGCGGGTGGAGCTCGCACGGGCGCTGGTCGCCGAGCCCACGTTCCTGATCCTCGACGAGCCCATGGCCGGCATGAACCAGGAAGAAAAAGAGTACATGGCGCGCTTCATCCTCGATGCGCGCGACGAACGCGGCGTGACGGTGCTGATCATCGAACACCACATGGACATCATCACCGGCATCTGCGACCGCATGCTGGTGCTCAGCTATGGCCAGGTGATCCAGACCGGGATTCCGCGCGAAGTCATCGCCGATCCGCGCGTGGTCAAGGCCTACATCGGGGGCGCCCATGCAGCCCGGTGACCCGTCGGGCGGCTGGGACCTGGACCCGCAGACGACGCTGGTGCGCCGCCTCGCCGCCAACGCGCGCGATTTCCCGGGCGAGATCGCCATGCGCGAGAAGGACCGCGGCATCTGGCAGGAGTTCACCTGGGCGCAGGTATGCGAGACCGTGCTGTCCTGCACGGCCGGCCTGCAGCAGATGGGCCTCGCACGGGGACAGGGCGTACTGGTGCTCGGCGACAACCGTCCCCGCCTGTACATGGGCATGCTTTGCGCAGGTGCGCTCGGCGCGTACGCGATGCCTGTCTATCCGGACGCGACACCGCAGGAAGTGCTCCACGTGGCGAGCGAGGTCGAAGTCGCCTTCGTCCTGGCCGAGGACCAGGAGCAGGTGGACAAGGCCCTGGACCTGCGCGAGCGCGGCGCGAAGATCGGGCACATCGTGTACGACAACCCGCGCGGGATCGGCCGGTACAAGGCCCCGGGGCTCGTCTCGTGGGCCGACCTGGAGGCGATGGGACGCGAGCGCCTGGCGAGGCAACCAGGGCTGCGCGAGGAGCTCGTCGAGGCCGCGGCGCCAGGCGATGCGGCGGTCTTCATCCATTCGTCCGGCACCACGGGCAAGCCCAAGGGCGTTGTGCTGAGCCACTTCAACATCCTCTCCGGCGTGCGCAACGCGTACCGCTGCGGCTCGTTCGGCTTCGGCGAGTCGATCCTCGCGTACCTGCCGATGGCGTGGATCGGCGACTTCGCCTTCACCATCGGCGCCGGCATCGCGCTGCGCTTCACGATCAACATTCCCGAGCGGCAGGAGACGATGCTGCACGACCTGCGCGAGATCGCGCCCACCTTCTATCTCGCCGCGCCGCGCAGCTGGGACAACATGCTCACCACCGTGCAGGTGCGCATGGAGGACTCCACGCCGCTCAAGAAGCTGCTCTACGACCTCTTCATGAGCGCCGCCCTGGACTCGGAGCGCAGCAAGCTCGAAGGCCGCGAGCCCACGCTGCGGCAGAAGCTGCTGCGGCCTTTCGGCGAATGGCTGGTCATGGGCCCGATCAAGGACCAGCTCGGGCTGACGCGCCTGCGGCACGCGTTCACCGGCGGCGAGGCGATCGGCGAGGACACGTTCGTGTTCTACCGCGCGCTGGGCGTCAAGCTGCGCCAGCTGTACGGCCAGACCGAGAGCAGCGCCTACAACGCGATGCAATCGCCCGACGAAGTGCGCCTGCACACCGTGGGCCGTCCGCTGCCGGGCGTCGATGTGAGGATCAGCGAATCGGGCGAGATCCTGATCCGGTCGGGCAGCGTCTTCTCGGGTTATTTCCAGAACGAGGCCGCCACGCGCGAGGCGCTGGAAGACGGCTGGCTGCACACCGGCGACGCGGGCTACGTGGAACCCGACGGGCACCTGGTGGTGCTCGGACGCGTGTCGGAGGTGGTCCACACGGCCAAGGGCGAGCGCTACATCCCGAACTACATCGAGAACCGGCTCAAGTTCAGCCAGTTCATCAAGGACGTCGCCGTGCTCGGCAAGGGCCGCGACACGCTCGCGGCCATCATCTGCATCGACAAGGAAACGGTCGGCCACTGGGCCGAGCAGCGCGGAATCTCGTACATCTCCTATGCCGACCTGTCGCAAAAGCCCGAGGTGATGCAGTTGCTGGCCGAGGCAGTCCAGCGCGTGAACACGACGCTGCCCGAGCCGCTGCGGGTGAAGCATTTCGTCAGCCTGCACAAGGAATTCGACGCCGATGACGGGGAAATCACGCGCACGCGCAAACTCCGGCGCAATGTCGTCGAGGAGCGTTATGCGCCGATCATCGAAGCCATCTACGGCCGGCGGCCGAGCATCGCCGTGAAGGCGCAGGTCGTGTACGAGAACGGCGAAGTCGGCGTCACGGAACGCCAGCTGGCGGTCGCGGAGGTCTGAACCGATGGACTGGATGTATTTTCTCGAGCTGGCCGTCAACGGCGCCCTCGCCGGCCTGATGTACGCGCTGGTCGCCATGGGCATCGTGCTGATCTACAAGTCGTCGTCGGTGCCGAACCTGGCGCAAGGCGCGCTGACGATGCTCGGGCCCTATCTTGTGCTGGCCTTCGCCGGCAAGACCGGCATGTCGGTGTGGGCCGCCATCCCGCTGGCAGTCGTCTCCATGTTCGCCATCGGCGTCGCGATCGAACGCGTGGCCCTGCGGCGGCTGGCCGGACGGCCGGTCGTCATGATCCTGATGATGACGCTGGGCGTGGACATCTTCCTGCGCGCCACGGCACTCACGATCTGGGGCGGCAGCGGGCGGAACATGCCGCTGGGCATCAGCGACTCGCCGCTTTTCGTGGGACCGCTGCTGGTCAACCGGGCCTATGCGATCGGCGCGGGCGTGACCGTCGTGCTGTTCGGCGTGTTCATGTTCTTCTTCCGCACGCGCACCGGCCTGGTCCTGCGCGCGATCGCCGACGACTACACGGCTTCCTGGTCCGTGGGCATTTCGGTGGAGCGGGGCGTCGCGCTCTCCTGGGCTCTTTCCGCCGTGGCAGCAACGGCGGCGGGCGTGCTATGGGGATCGGTGCAGACGGTGGACCAGTCGTTGTCGCTGCTGCTGCTCAAGGGCATCACCGTCGGCGTGCTGGGCGGGCTGGACAGCATCGGCGGCGCGCTGCTGGCCGGGCTGCTGCTGGGCATCCTGGAGAACGTCGCTTCGGGCTACCTCGACCCGCTGCTGGGCGGCGGCACGCGCGAGCTGGTGGTCGCCGCGGTGCTGATCCTGACGATCATGATCCGCCCGCACGGCCTGTTCGGCCGGCAGGACATCGAAAGGATATAGAGGCACCGACATATGTTCTACCGACGCGCGGGAATCTTCCACACCACCTACGCGGCCGACCGCTCGCTGTTCCCCATCCCGTTCGAGCGCTGGGCGATGGTTGCCGTGCTGCTTTTTGCCGTCGCCGCGCCATGGGTGCTCAGCTCGCTGGCCATCACCAGCTATGTGCGGCCGTGGCTGATCTGGACGGCCGCGGTGCTCGGGCTGAACCTCATCCTCGGCTGGGCCGGACAGTTCCACTTCGGCTACGCGGCGATCATGGGCATCGGCGCCTACGCGTCGGTGCATGCGACGCGGCATGGCGTGCCGTGGGAGATCGCCGTGGTCCTGGGCGGGCTGACGGCCACGGTGGTGGGCGTGGTGTTCGCCTTCGCCGCCTTGCGCGTCAAGGGGCTGTACCTCGCGCTTTCCACGCTGGCGATGCAGTTCGTGATGGACTGGGTCATCTCGCACGTGCCCGCCATCAGCGGCGGCATATCGGCCACCCTGCAGGCGCCGCCGATGAAATTGCTGGGGCAGGCCGTCACTTCCGAGGCCGGCACCTATTACGTGGTGCTGGCATGGACCGTCTTCGTCGCGGTCTTCATGCTGAACCTGCGTCGCAGCGCCCTGGGGCGCGCACTGGTGGCCGTGCGCGAGAAGGACTTCGCGGCGGCGGTCATCGGCGTGCAAAGCTTCTATTACAAACTGGTGGCGTTCGCCGCGTCGGCATTCATCGGCGGCGTGAGCGGCGCGATGCTGGTCTTCGGCTTCTACCACGCAGTGACGCCCGAGCAGTTCGCCGTCAACGTGTCCATCGAACTGCTTGCGATGGTGATCGTGGGCGGCCTGGGCAGCATCATCGGGAGCTTTTTCGGCACCGCCTTCATCCTGCTGCTGCCCGGCCAGATGAACGCACTGATCGCGTGGCTCGCTCGCACACTGGGCATGGACATCGGGGTCGAAGCGCTAGCGCACATCCCCAACATGGTTTACGGTGCGGCGATCGTCGTGGTGCTGCTGGTGGAGCCGATGGGCCTGGGCAAGCTCTACGGCAACGTGCGCAACTACCTGCTGGTCTGGCCCTTCGGCTATGCGAGGAAATAAGGCATGACGCAAGCGCAAGCCGACGACATCCTCTCGCTGAACAACATCGAGGTCATCTACGACCACGTGGCGCTCGCGATCAAGGGCGTGTCCCTCGCCGTGCCGCGCGGCGGCATGGTGGCGCTGCTCGGCGCGAACGGCGCGGGCAAGAGCACCACGCTCAAGGCAGTGAGCGGCCTGCTCAAGCCCGAGCGGGGCCAGGTCACGCGTGGCGACCTGCGCTTCGAGGGGCAGGACATCGAGCGGCTGATGCCGCAGCAGCGCGTCAGGCGCGGCATCGTCCAGGTGCTCGAGGGCCGGCGCGTGTTCGAACACCTCACGCCGGACGAGAACCTGGTCGCAGCCTCGGCCGTCACCGGCTGCAACCGGCAGGAAACGCTGCGGCGGCGCGACCGCGTGTACGGCTATTTCCCTCGCCTGGGCGAGCGGTGTGCGGCGCAGTCGGGTTTTCTTTCGGGCGGCGAGCAGCAAATGCTTGCGATCGGACGCGCCCTCATGACCGAGCCCAAGTTGCTGATGCTCGACGAGCCGAGCCTGGGCCTGGCGCCGTTCCTGGTCGCCGAGATTTTCGAGATCGTCCAGCGCATCAACCGCGAGGAGGGCCTCTCGGTGCTGCTGGTCGAACAGAACGCGATGGCGGCGCTCGAGGTCGTGTCGCGCGGGTACCTGATGGAAAACGGGCGCATCGTCATGCACGACAGCGCCGACGCGATGAAGCGCAACCCCGATATCCAGGAGTTCTACCTGGGCGGGCACGAAGGCAAGGATTTCAGCGAGATCAAGCATTACAGCCGGCGCAAGCGCTGGCTGAGTTGACGGCATTCATTCCCATTCATTCCCACGCTGGGGGCGCGCGCGTACTTGGCGCTGCCAGCGGCCCACCGACCGTACGCAGGAGACATGCCATGAAGAAAAGAGCGCTATCGATGCTGGCGGGGCTGGCCCTGCTGCTCGCAGGCGGGGCGGCGCAAGCGCAGGCCCAGACCATCAAGTTCGGGCTCTGCTACGACCTGAGCAAGGCCTACACCTTCGTCACGCCGCAGATCGTGCAGGCCGCGAAGGACTATGCCACGCTGCTCAACTCCAAGGGCGGGCTCGAGGGCAAGCAGATCGAGATCGTGGTGCAGGACCACGGCAACGAGCCGCAGCGCGGCATCGAGTGCTACGAGAAACTCAAGCGCGAAGGCGTGATGGTGTTCGACATGCTGTCCACGCCGGTCTCGCGGGCGGTGCTGCCGCGCATCATGGCCGACGGCAACATCCTGCTGCAGTCGTTCGTGGGCCGCGGCGACGCCGTGGACGGCGACGTGTTCAAGTGGATCTTCCCGATCGGCCCGACGTACTGGGGCCAGGTGGCCAACGACGTCGCCTGGATCAAGGCGCAGAACAAGGGCAACCTCAAGGGCGTGAAGATCGGCTTCATCTACCCGGACTACGCCTTCGGCCAGGAGCCGATCCCGGTGCTGAAGACGCTCGCCGCGAAGGAGGGCTTCGAGCTCGGCCTGTTTCCCAACCCGATGCCGGGCCGCGACCAGGCCGCGGTGTGGACGCAGATCCGCCGCTTCGACCCGCAGTACGTGATCAGCTGGAATCTCTCGGCCATGCACGTCGTCGCCGCCAAGGAAATGAAGCGCAACGGCATCCCGATGGACAAGCTGATCGTCGTCAACTGGCTCAACGAGGTCGACATCAACAACATCGGCGCGGCCGAAGCCAAAGGCCTGAAGCGTGGCACCAATGTCGTCGGCGGCAAGGACCATCCGCTGATGCAGCAGATCGCCAAGGAAGTCTATGGCGCGAACAAGGGTTCGGGCGACGCCAAGAACATGGACGACATCTACTACAACACCGGCCTGGCCATGTACTCGGTGATGTTCGAGGGCGTGAAGCAGGCCCTGAAGAAGGACGGCTGGCCGCTGACGCCCGCCAAGATCAAGGCGGGCCTGGAGAGCCTGCGCAACTTCGACGCCAACGGTTTCATCGCGCCGGTCACGGTGACTGCGAAGGACCACGGCGGCGGCGGCAAGACCCGCATCGACATGTGGGACGGCAAGAAGTGGGTGCCGCAGTCCGACTGGGTTGCCGCCTACACCGACGTGGTGGACCAGGTGGTGAAGGAGCAGTCCGCCGAGTTCGCCAAGAGCGGCAAGTAGCGTCGGCGCAGGCCGGCGGGAGGGTCATCCCGGGTCGGACCCGGGATCTCCCTGCTCTGCCTTGACCTCGGGCACATCGATGCGCCGCATGTTGTCGAGCATCTTCAGCAGGTAATGCACCGTGTGCACCATGTCGTCGACCGAAAAGCCGTCGAGCGCCTGCTCGTAGTAGCCATGGATCTTGGGCAATGCGTGCCGCCGCCACACCTGGCGCCCGTCCGAGGTCATGCGGACCAGGCGTGAGCGCCCGTCCTGCGGATCGCCGGCGCTTTCGAGCCGGCCGTCGCGCTGGAGGCGGCCGACCACGCCGGCGAGATTCTGGCGGCTCACCATCAGGTAGCGGGCCAGGTCGCCGAGCTTCATGCCGCCGGCGGCCTGCGGCCGCGACAGGGCGCCGAGCACCGCCCACTGCTGCGTGGTCAGGCCTTCCTGCTCGATTGCGCGGGAGCCCGTTTTATGCAGCATGTTGGCGCATTGATACAACCGGAAGAACAACCGGTTGGCCAGTTCCGTTCGGGTGGCGGTCGTGTTGTCCATAGGCGTAATTGGTGGCCGAGCAGAACGGATCGCAGCTTGCGGGCGCGAAGCACAATCTCTAAGATAGGCCATATATTGACATAGTTGCGGGCTGTTCGGCAAGCGCCCCAACCGAACGAACACCGGTGGCCTGACGACGGCGGGATGATTTTTTCTTAGAGCACACAGGAGAGCAGCATGGAATTCCAGGACATCCTCTACGAGATCCGCAACGGCGTCGCGTGGATCACCATCAACCGGCCGGACAAGATGAACGCGTTTCGCGGCACCACCTGCGACGAGTTGATCAAGGCGCTGCACAGGGCCGGCTACGACCGGCAGGTCGGCGCTATCGTGCTCGCTGGCGCCGGCGACCGCGCCTTCTGCACGGGCGGCGACCAGTCGGCCCACGACGGCAATTACGACGGCCGCGGCACGATCGGCCTGCCGATGGAGGAACTGCACACGGCGATCCGCGACGTGCCCAAGCCCGTGATCGCGCGCGTGCAGGGCTATGCGATCGGCGGCGGCAACGTGCTCGCGACGATCTGCGACCTCACGATCTGTTCCGAGAAGGCAGTCTTCGGCCAGGTCGGCCCCAAGATGGGCTCCGTCGATCCGGGCTACGGCACGGCTTTCCTGGCCCGCGTTGTCGGCGAAAAGAAGGCGCGGGAGATCTGGTACATGTGCCGCCGCTACTCCGGCCAGGAAGCGGTCGCGATGGGGCTCGCGAACGTGTGCGTGCCCCATGACCAGCTCGACGCCGAAGTGCAGAAGTGGGGCGAAGAGCTGTGCGAGCGCAGCCCGACGGCGATCGCGATCGCCAAACGCAGCTTCAACATGGACACCGCCCACCAGGCCGGCATCGCGGGCCTGGGGATGTACGCGCTCAAGCTCTATTACGACACCGACGAGTCGCGCGAGGGCGTGAAGGCGCTGCAGGAAAAGCGCAAGCCGCAATTCCGCAAGTTCGCGAAGTAAAGACCGGCTGAGGCGACCTATGCGCAACCCCTACATCGACGACGACCTCGCTGCGTTGGCCGAGCAGGCCCGCCGTTTTGCCGCCAGGCGAGTGGCTCCGGGTTTCCTGGAGCGCGACCGCACGCGCGTGCTCGATCGCACCCTCATGCGCGAGATGGGCGAGCTGGGCTTCATCGCTCCGGAACTGCCGGAAAGCTGCGGCGGGCAGGGGATGGGCAGCCTCGCCGCGGGCGTGATCCACGAGGAGATCGCCCGCGCCGACCTGAGCATCTCCTATATCAACCTGCTCGGGTCGCTCAATGGACAGATCCTCGCCGAACACGGGCGACGCGAAATCGTGCAGCCCTGGCTGGACAAGCTCACCCGGGGCGAGGCGCTGATTGCGATCGCGCTCACCGAGCCGCGCGGGGGATCGGACGCAGCCAACCTGCGCCTGCGCGTGCAGCGCATGGGCGACAGCTACGTGATCGACGGCGAGAAGACCTCCATCTCAGCGGCCGATCAGGCGGATGCAGTCATCGTCTTCGGCCGCACGGGCAGCGCCGAGTCGGGAGCGCACGGCGTCACGGCGCTGCTGGTTCCCGCCGATGCGCCGGGCCTGACGCGAAGCCGTTTCGATTGCCACGGCCAGCGCGCGATCGGGCGCGGATCGCTCTTCTTCGAGAATGTGCGCATTCCCCTGGATCACCGCCTCGGAGAGGAGAACAAGGGGTTCGTGCAGGTGATGCAAGGGTTCGATTTTTCGCGGGCCTTGATCGGGCTGCAGGTGTTGGCGGTCGCGCGAGTGGCGCTGGACGAGGCCTGGGCATACGTCGCCCAGCGCGAGGCCTTCGGCAAGCCGCTGGCTTCGTTCCAGGGCGTTTCGCACCCGCTGGCCGATTACGAAACGCAGGTGGATGCGGCGCGGCTGCTGTGCCTGCAGGCGCTCTGGCTAAAGGACCAGCGCCTGCCCCACGGCGCGGAGGCGGCCATGTGCAAGTGGTGGGCGCCCAAGCTCGCGTACGACACGATCCATCAATGCTTGTTGAGTTTCGGTCACGGCGGCTACGACCGCGGCGTCATGGAGCAGCGGCTGCGCGACGTGCTGGGCTTCCAGCTCGGCGACGGCACCGCGCAGATCATGAAGACGATCATCGCCCGCTCGCGCGCTGGCCGCAGCGCCGTCCCGCTCTGAGGCGCTGACACACGAGCCCGGAGCAACAGTCGACCATCGGCCGCGCTGCTCACTTCTCCGCCTGGCGAAACTGCGCCGGCGACACACCGGTCCACTCCCGGAAGGCCCGGATGAAGCTCTTCTCGTTGCGGAACCCCGTCGCCGCGGCGACCTGCTTGACCGGTTTGCCGGTGCGATACAGCAGGTCCTTCGCGCGCTCGCAGCGCACCTCGTCCTTCAGGTGCTGCAGGCTCGCGCCTTCTTCCTTCAATTGCCGGTGCAGCGTGCGGGCCGACATGTGCAACAGGCCGGCGAGGCCTTCGGCGCTGTGGGCCTCGGCCGGCCGGGCCACCAGCGCCTGGCGCACCTGCTGCACGATCAGGCGGTCGCGGCGGTACTGGCGCACCGTCAGCGGCAGCGCGTGCTGCAGCATCTGCCGCAGCGCCTTCTCGTCGCGCCGCAGCGGCAACGAGAGATAGCGGGCGTCGAACCGGATCCCGGCCTGCGCCGCGTTGAACTCCACCGGACCGGGAAAGAGGTGCCGGTACACGTCGGCATGCGGCGGCGCCGCGAAGGGAAAATGCGCGCCCTGCAGCGGAATGCGTGAATCGATGTACCAGCAGGCGAGGCCGTGGATGTTGCGCAGCACATGGACCAGGCAGAACTCCCGGCCCTCGACGCCTTCGCCCAGCGCGCCGCGCTCGTCGACCACGATCGCCGCGCTGGCGCCGGACACGACCAGCCGCAGCCGGATGTCCTCGGCCAGCAGTGTGTGATGGCGGCACCAGCGCTTGAGCGCGATGCCCAGGTCGGGCGAGGTGAGCGACGCGCGCGCCAGCATCCCGTAGCTGCCCCAGCGGACGCGCCGGGAGAAAGCGCCGAGCGCCTCGTCGTCCAGCTCCTGCATCGCGGTGCCCGATAGCACCTCCATCTGCCTGGACGTCATTCGGGCGTCGCGCTGCTGCAGGATGGCTGGCGTGATCTGTGCCAGTCGCAGGGCCGGCCCGGGGTTCTGGCCGTAGCGCCGGTAAGCGGCGGCAATCGCCCGCGCGAAAGCCATCGGCGTGGCGGCGGTGGGGGTGGCGTGCGCGCGCTGCGGACTTCCGGCTGACATCCGCGCAGTCTGCGATATCGTGGCGGGATTTGCAACCTTGGTGGCGTCTGCGCGGGGTAGCCTGTTTGCTCTGCCGAGGGATGGGGGCGCTACCATGCCTCCAGCCAGCCCCCACCCTCACCCTCCCCCGAAGGGGAGCGAATTTCAAGAGATTCCCATGCCCGTCCTCGAATCGCAACTCAATCCACGCTCCGCCGAGTTCCAGGCCAACGCGGCCGCGATGCGCGCGCTGGTGGATGATCTGAACGCGCAGGTCGCCAGGCACGCGGAAGGCGGCGGCGAGATCGCGCGGGCCAAGCACATGGCGCGCGGCAAATTGTCGCCACGCGATCGCGTTTCGATGCTGCTCGACCCCGGCACGCCGTTCCTCGAGATCGCGCCGATGGCCGGTCACGGCCTGTACAACGGCGACGCGCCTTCGGGCGGCATCATCGCCGGAATCGGCCGCATCAACGGCGTGGACTGCATGGTCGTATGCAACGACGCGACGGTGAAGGGCGGCACCTATTTCCCGATCACGGTGAAGAAGCACCTGCGCGCGCAGGAGATCGCCGGCCAGAACCGCCTGCCCTGTATCTACCTGGTGGACTCGGGCGGCGCGAACCTGCCCAACCAGGACGACGTGTTCCCCGATCGCGAGCACTTCGGCCGCATCTTCTACAACCAGGCCAACCTGAGCGCGCAGGGCATCGCGCAGATCGCGGTCGTGATGGGCTCCTGCACCGCGGGCGGCGCGTACATGCCGGCGATGAGCGATGAGACCATCATCGTCAAGAACCAGGGGACCATTTTCCTGGGCGGGCCGCCGCTGGTGAAGGCGGCCATCGGCGAGATCGTGACGGCCGAAGACCTGGGCGGCGGCGACGTGCACACCCGCCTGTCGGGCGTGGCGGACCACCTGGCGCAAAACGACATGCACGCGCTGGCGCTGGCGCGGCAGGCCGTCGCGACCCTGAACCGCGGCAAGCGGATCGAACAGCAATTGCGCGAGCCGCGAGCGCCGAAGTACGACCCGAAGGAGATCTACGGCGTGGTCCCGAGCGACAACCGCAAGACCTACGACGTGCGCGAGGTGATCGCCCGGGTCGTGGACGACTCGGACCTGCACGAGTTCAAGGCCCGTTATGCGACGACGCTGATCTGCGGCTTCGCGCACATCGAGGGCATGCCGGTCGGCATCATCGCCAACAACGGGATCCTGTTTTCCGAGAGCGCCCAGAAGTGCGCGCACTTCATCGAGCTGTGCTGCCAGCGGAAGGTGCCGCTCGTGTTCCTGCAGAACATCACGGGCTTCATGGTGGGCCGCAAGTACGAGAACGAGGGCATCGCCCGCCATGGTGCGAAGATGGTCACGGCGGTGGCGACGGCCCAGGTGCCCAAGTTCACGATCATCATCGGCGGCAGCTACGGCGCGGGCAACTACGGCATGTGCGGCCGCGGCTATTCGCCCCGCTTCCTGTGGATGTGGCCGAACGCGCGCATCAGCGTGATGGGCGGCGAGCAGGCCGCCAGCGTGCTGTCCACCGTCAAGCGCGACGGCGTCGAGCTGCGCGGCGGCCAGTGGCCCAAGGAAGAGGAAGAAGCGTTCAAAGACGCGATCCGCCAGCAGTACGAAGTCCAGGGCCATCCCTATTACGCGACCGGGCGGCTGTGGGACGACGGCGTGATCGACCCGGCCGACACCCGGCGGGTGCTGGCGCTGGGCCTGTCCGCGACGCTCAATGCACCGATCCCCGAGCCGAAATTCGGCGTGTTCCGGATGTGAAGAACATGGAAAGCATCTACACCACCCCCGAGCACGAGCAATTGCGCGAACAGGTCGCGCGCTTCATCGCCAAGGAGGTCGAGCCGCATGCGCCCGCCTGGGAGGAGCAGGGCTTCGTGCCGCGCGAGGTGCTGCGCCGCATGGGCCGGGCCGGCCTGTTGGGGCTGATGTACGAGAGCGCGTACGGCGGGGCCGAGGCCGACGCGCTCACCAACCTGGTGTTCGCGGAGGCGCTCTCGCAATCGACTTTCGGCGGCTTCATCATCACCGTGCTGGTCCACACCGACATGGCCAGCCCGCACCTGCACCATGCGGGCAGCGCGGCGCAGAAGGACCGCTACCTGCGCCAGGTGATCAGCGGCGAATCGATCACCGCCGTCGCCATCACCGAGCCGGGCGCGGGATCGGACGTGGCCGGCATCCGCACGACGGCGCGGCGCGAGGGGAATGAGTGGGTGCTCAACGGCACCAAGATGTTCATCACGAACGGCGTGCATGCCAATTTGTACTTCGCCGCGGCCAAGACGGGCAGCGGCAAGCGCGACATGTCGATGTTCATCGTCGAGAAGGGCACGCCCGGCTTCAGCGTCGGGCGCGCGCTCAAGAAGACCGGCTGGCTCTCGTCCGACACGGCGGAACTCGTGTTCGACAACGTGCGGGTTCCGGCGGAGAACCTGCTGGGCGAGGAGGGCAAGGGCTTCTATTCGGTGATGAAGAACTTCCAGACCGAGCGCATCGCCCTCGCGGCGATGGCGGTGGGGCATTGCCAGCAGGCGCTCAGGCTCACGCTCGATTACGTGCGCCAGCGCCAGGCGTTCGGCGGGCTGCTCTGGGACCAGCAGACGATCCGCCAGCGCCTCTCGATGCTCGACGCGAAGACCCGTGCCGCGCGGCAATTCATGTATCACTGTGCATGGCGCGTCACGCAGGGGCACGACATCGTGCAGGATGTGTCGATGCTCAAGGCGCTCACCGGCGAACTCGTCAATGAAGTGGTGCAGACCTGCCAGCAGTTCCACGGCGGCATGGGCTACATCCGCGAGACGGCGGTCGAGCGGCTCTGGCGCGACGCGCGCGTGCTGGCGATCGGCGGCGGCGCTACCGAGGTGATGCTGGAAGAAGTGGCCAAGCGGTACTAGAAGGAGCTGCGATGAAACACCTGGAACTGCGCTACGACGCCGGCGTCGCAACGGTCACGCTGAACCGGCCCGAAGTGCGCAATGCCTTCAACGACGAGGTCATCGCCGAACTGACGGCGGTGTTTTCGGAACTGGACAATCGCGCCGAGGTCCGCTGCATCGTGCTCGCGGGCAGCGGCAAGGCTTTCTGCGCCGGCGCCGACCTCAACTGGATGAAGCGCATGGCGAACTACACGCGCGACGAGAACCTGGCCGACGCCACGGCGCTGGCCAACATGCTGCGCGTGATCTACCGCTGCCCGAAGCCGACCATCGCGCGCATCCAGGGCGACGTGTATGCCGGCGGCACCGGGCTGGTGGCGGCGTGCGACATCGCGGTGTCGGTGGATACCGCGCACTACTGCCTGAGCGAGGTGAAACTGGGGCTGATCCCGGCGACGATCAGCCCGTACGTGGTCCGCGCCATGGGCGCGCGGGCGGCGCATCGCTATTTCCTGACCGCCGAAAGGTTCAGCGCGGCAGAGGCGTTGCGCATCGGCTTCTTGCACGAGGTCGTGAGCGCGGACGAGCTGGATGCGAAAGTGGCCGAACTGGCGCAGGCGCTGGTGCAAGCCGGCCCGGCGGCCGTGAAGGCGTGCAAGGCGCTGGTGCAGGACGTCGCCGAAAAGGACATCACCCAGTTGCTGATCGATCGCACGGTCGAAAACATCGCGGACATCCGGGTGAGCGACGAAGGCCGGGAAGGCATCCAGTCGTTCCTGCAAAAGCGCCAGCCCGATTGGCAAATGCGGGGCTGAAACGGATGGATGCTTTCCGCCACCTGATCGACGCGCCGCAATTGCTGGCGCTGGCGGCGGCCCTGGGCTGGGCGAGCGGCGTTCGACTCTATCTCGCGGTGTTCCTGGTCGGCGGCGCGGGTTACATGGGCTGGATCGACCTGCCGCCCGGCCTGCAGGTGCTGCAGCATCCGGGCGTGCTGGCCGCGGCGGGTTTCATGGCGTTCACCGAATTCTTCGCCGACAAGATCCCGTACGTCGACACGGTCTGGGACATGATCCACACGGTCATCCGGATTCCGGCGGGTGCGGCGCTGGCGGCCGGCGCGCTCGGCGCCGACAACCAGGCGATGGGCTGGATCGCGGCGCTGCTGGGTGGCAGCCTGGCCGCGACCAGCCACGCGGCGAAATTGACGACACGCGCCGCCGTGAACACGTCGCCGGAGCCGTTCTCGAACATCGGCGTTTCGCTGCTGGAGGACGGCTTCGTGGTGTTCATGCTGTGGCTGTCGGCCACGCATCCGGTGATCTTCGCGCTGGCGCTGGTGTTGACGCTCGGGACCGCGGTGCTGCTGATGATCGTGCTGGTGAAGTTCCTGCGGGCGGTGATCATCCGCCTGCGCCGATTTTTCGAGAGCGGCCGCGTGTCGCAAGGAAGACTGGATGTTTAACAAGATACTGATTGCAAATCGAGGAGAGATCGCCTGCCGCGTGGCCGCGACGGCGCGCCGCATGGCCATCAGGACGGTGGCCGTGTACTCCGACGCCGACAGCCACGCCAAGCACGTGGGCGCCTGCGACGAAGCGGTTCACATCGGCGGCAGCGCGCCCCAGGACAGCTACCTGCGCTGGGAGCGGATCATCGAGGCCGCGAAGGCCACCGGCGCGCAGGCGATCCATCCCGGCTACGGCTTTCTCAGCGAGAACGAGGCGTTCGCGCGCGCCTGCGGCGAGGCGGGGCTGGTGTTCGTCGGCCCGCCACCGAGCGCCATCCAGGCGATGGGCCTGAAGGCCGAATCCAAGCAATTGATGGAGCAAGCGGGCGTGCCGCTGGTGCCGGGCTATCACGGCTCCAGCCAGGACCCGGCGCTGCTCGCGCGCGAAGCGGACCGCATCGGCTACCCGGTGCTGATCAAGGCGAGCGCCGGCGGCGGCGGCAGGGGCATGCGGGCGGTGGAACGCGCTGAGGAGTTCCAGGCGGCACTCGCCTCCTGCCAGCGCGAGGCCGTCGCCAGCTTCGGCGATGGCGCGGTGCTGATCGAGAAGTACGTGCAGCGCCCGCGCCATATCGAGATCCAGGTGTTCGGCGACACGCAGGGCAAATACGTGTACCTGTTCGAGCGCGACTGTTCGGTGCAGCGCCGGCACCAGAAGGTGCTGGAAGAAGCGCCGGCGCCCGGCATGACCGAAAACATGCGGCAGCGCATGGGCGCGGCGGCTGTCGCCGCGGCCAAGGCCGTGAAGTACGTCGGCGCCGGCACGGTGGAGTTCATCGTGGAGCAGCCCGGGATGAACTTCTTTTTTATGGAGATGAACACGCGATTGCAGGTGGAGCACCCGGTCACGGAAGCGATCACGGGACTCGATCTGGTCGAGTGGCAATTGCGCGTCGCGGCGGGCGAGCCGCTGCCGCTGAAGCAGGAACAATTACGCATCCAGGGCCACGCCATCGAAGCGCGGATCTGCGCCGAAACACCGGACAACAATTTCCTGCCCGCCACCGGCCGCCTCGATGTCGCGCGGTGGCCGACGCATGTGCAATTTCTCCCTCCCGTTCCCGGGGAGGGTGCGGGTGGGGGTGGGGGCACACAGCCTGGGGGCACACAGCCGGTGCGCATCGATGCCGGCTTCGGGGAAGGCGATCCGATCTCCCCCTTCTACGATTCCATGATCGCCAAGCTGATCGTGCATGGCGACACGCGCGAGCAGGCGCTGGGGCGCCTGGACGAGGCGCTGGCGCAAACGCATATCGTGGGCGTGAGCACCAATGTGCAGTTCCTGCGTCATGTGGTGCGCAGCCCTTCGTTCGCGCGAGCCAACCTCGACACCGGCCTCATTCCGCGCGAGCAGGCCGTGCTGTTCAACCAGGAGCCCGTCGGCCTGGCCCTGGCGGCGGCCGCGGCGGTCGCGCAGGCGCTCACCCGGGAACGCGCCACGGAAGGCGCCGACCCGTTCAGCCGCCGCGACGGCTGGCGCTCGCATGGCGTCACGGCGCGGCGCTTCGCTTTCGAGTTCCGCGGCGAGCCGGCCAAGGCCGAATTGACGTACCTGCACGACGGCGGGCTCAACCTCACCGTCGAGAACCTGTCGGGGATGCTCACGTTCGCGGCGACGCCGCACGGCATCGACCTCGATTTCGCGGGCCAGCGCGTGCTGGTCTCGGTATATGCGGACGGGGAGGCCGACCATGTGTTCAGCGCGCGCGGCGCCACGCAGATCCTGGCCATCGACCTGCTGGCCCATGCAGGCGAAGCGCACGCCGAAACGGGGCGGCTCACCGCGCCGATGCCGGGCAAGGTGCTGTCGTTCGCGGTGAAGGCGGGCGATCCGGTGGCGCGCGGACAGGCGCTCGCGGTGATGGAGGCGATGAAGATGGAGCACACCATCGTCGCGCCGGAGGACGGCGTCGTCGCGGAACTCCTGTACGCGCCGGGCGACCAGGTGGCCGAAGGCGCGGAGCTGCTGACGATGGCGCCAGCACAATAAGCACCATGCGAATTCACGTGTGCTTTGCGGACCTCAAGACCGAGCCCTGGGTCGAAGGCCTGCGCTCCGCGTTGCCGCAAGCCGAGATCCAAGCGTGGACGCCCGGCGCCGCGCAGGCCGACCACGCGGTCGTTTGGGCGCCGCCCCAGCAGTTCCTGGACGAGCAGCCGCGGCTCAAGGGCATCTTCAACATCGGCGCGGGCGTCGATGCGCTGCTGAAACTGCGGCTGCCGCCCGAGGCGGTGGTGGTTCGCATCGACGACGGCGGCATGGCCGTGCAGATGGCCGAGTTCGTGTGCCACGCCGTCATCCGGCATTTCCGCGAACTCGACGGCTATGAAGCGGACGTGAAGCAGGGCAAGTGGTCGTTTCGCCGGCCGCGCGAACGCAGCGATTTCCCGGTCGGAATCATGGGCCTGGGCGTGCTGGGCCAGCGGGTGGCGCGCGCCGTCGGGCACTTCGAATTCCCGGTGCTGGGCTGGAGCCGCATGCCCAAGGCGTTGCCGAAAGTGCGCTGCTTCGCCGGCGATGGACAGTTCGGCGATTTCCTGGCCGCCACGCGCATCCTCGTGTGCCTCTTGCCGCTCACACCCGGGACACAGGGCATCATGAATGCTAAAAACCTGTCGCGGCTGAAGCCGGACGGATACGTGATCAACGTCGCGCGCGGTGCGCATCTGGTCGATGACGACCTGATCGCGCTGCTGGACAGCGGGCGCCTCGCGGGCGCCACGCTGGACGTGTTCCAAACCGAGCCCTTGCCGCCGGAGCACCCGTTCTGGCGCCATCCCAGGATCGCGATGACGCCGCATACTTCGGCGCGCACCTTGCGCGACGAGAGCATCGCGCAGATCGCCGGCAAGCTCCTGGCGCTCGAGCGCGGAGAGCCCATCGCCGGTGTGGTTGACGTGGAGCGGGGATACTAGATATTGCGCGCATAGCCAAGGTGCCCCCACCCCTGCCCTCCCCCGGAAGGGGAGGGAGGAAATCAAGGACGAACATGAAATTTCCCAATAAAGTCAAGATCGTCGACGTCGGCCCGCGCGACGGGCTGCAGAACGAAAAAGAGCCGGTGCCCACCGAAGTGAAGATCGAGCTGGTGCACCGCCTGCAGGACGCCGGCCTGAAAGAGATCGAGGTGACCAGCTTCGTCTCGCCCAAATGGGTGCCGCAGATGGGCGACAACGCCGAGGTGATGGCCGGGATCGAGCGCAAGAGCGGCGTGCGCTATTCGGTGTTGACGCCGAACATGAAAGGCTTCGAAGCTGCGGCCCAGAGCCGGCCGCACGAGATCGTGGTGTTCGGGGCGGCGAGCGAGGCGTTCAGCCGGCGCAACATCAACTGCTCGATCGCCGAGAGCATCGAGCGCTTCGCACCGGTGGTCGAGGCCGCCCGGGCCAAGGGCATCTACGTGCGCGGCGCCGTGTCGGTGGCTGTAGGCTGCCCGTACGAGGGCGAGATCGCGCCGGAGCGGGTGGAACTCGTCGCGCGCCTGATGAAGGAAATCGGCGTGCAGCATCTCGGGGTGGCCGACACCATCGGCACCGGCACGCCGGTGAAGGTGCAGCGCGCAATGGAAGCGGCGCTCAAGCATTACGGCCTGGACGACGTCTCCGGCCACTTCCACGATACCTACGGCCAGGCGCTGGCCAACACGCTGGCCGCGCTGGAAATGGGCGTCTGGCAGTACGACGCGTCCGTGGCCGGCCTGGGCGGCTGCCCATATGCCAAAGGCGCGACCGGCAACGTCGCGACGGAAGACGTGGTGTACATGTTGCACGGCATGGGCATAGCCACCGACATCGACCTGGACAAATTGATCGACGCGGGCAAGTACATCAGCGATTACCTCAAGCGCAAGCCGAATTCGCGCGCGGCCACGGCGATCCTGAACAAGAGAGCGAACTGAACCCCGATGTGCGCCGCTGAAGTTCGATCCCTGCCCGAAGGCGTGCAGCGCGTGGCCAAGGCGCTGCAGGACAGCGGCCACCCGCATGCGCCGGTGATGCTGGGCGATGCGGCCCGCACCGCGCAGCAGGCCGCCGACCAATTGGGCATCGCCGTCGGCCAGATCGCCAAGAGCATCATTTTCCGGCGCAAATCCGATGACGCGGCCGTGCTGGTGATCACGTCCGGCGACCGGCGGGTGGACGAAAAGAAGGTCGCCGCGCTGGTGGGACAGGGCGCCGGGCTCGGCCGCGCCGACGCCGATTTCGTGAAGAGCCGAACCGGCTATTCGATCGGCGGCGTCTCGCCGATCGCGCACGTGCAGCCGCCGGTGACGCTGATCGATCGCGAGCTGTTCCGTTTCGACGAAATCTGGGCCGCTGCCGGCCATCCGCACGGCGTATTCAAATTGCGCCCGCAGGACCTCGAGCGCCTGACCGGCGCGCCGGTCGCGGACGTGGTGCAGCAGCAGGCGGGGATCTGATGGACGCGGTGAAGCTGCTCGTGCAGCGCGCGCGGGAAGTAGTTGCAAGCCGCGCCGCCGACGTGCCTTCGCCCTGCATCTCGGTTTGCCGCATGGACCCGCACACGCAGTGGTGCGAAGGGTGCTTTCGCACGCTGGAGGAAATCGCTGCGTGGTCGCGGATGGAAGACGAGGGCAAGCGGGAAATTTGGGAGACGATCGCTGAAAGAGCCCTCACCCCAACCCTCTCCCAGCGGGAGAGGGAGACAAAAGGTGAGAGCGAGCAAGAGGAGCGGACATGAAACAGATCACGTTCTACCTGGACTTCGTCTCTCCTTACGCCTACCTGGCGTTCGAGAAATTGCCCCAAGCCTTGATGGGCCTGAGTTACGGCGTCGATTACCGGCCGGTGCTGTTCGCCGGGCTGCTGAAACACCATGGCCAGCT
The DNA here is from genome assembly GCA_019449555.1 of Ramlibacter sp. Classification (GTDB taxonomy): domain Bacteria; phylum Pseudomonadota; class Gammaproteobacteria; order Burkholderiales; family Burkholderiaceae_C; genus Ramlibacter. The sequence goes on along the minus strand of JAGRPN010000055.1, from coordinate 4,822 downwards.
CGGGCCGGCCGAGATCGCTCCGAAGCGCGACTGGACCTACCGCCAGGTGCTCTGGCACGCACACAGCCAAGGCATCCCGATGCAGCTGCCGGCGGCGCATCCGTTCAACCCGCTGTCGTTGTTGCGGCTTGCGATCGCATGCGCCGGAGCCGACGCTGGGCAGTCGTTCGGGCCCGGCCTCGCCAACCGCCACGTGTGCGAGACGATCTACCGCCATGTCTGGCGCGGGGGCGCCGATGCGGTGGATGCGCAGCGATTGCAGGCCTTGACGCAGTTGCTGCAGCCGCAGCGCGATCCGGCGAGTGCCGAGGTCAAAGCCGAACTCAAGGCCAACACCGACGAGGCGATCGCGCGCGGCGTGTTCGGCGTGCCCACCTACGCGGTCGATGACAGGTTGTTCTGGGGCTTCGACGCATTGCCGATGCTGCGCGCGTACCTCGACGGTGACGCATGGTTCGGCGGTGGCGCCTGGGAAGCAGCGCGTCAGTTGCCCGAAGGCGCATCCCGCAAATCCAAGGGTTAACCCGCCACAGCGGAAGTGAATCTCCGCATCGTGAAAACCGGCTTTCGGGTTTCACCTTAAACGGTCAGATCGCATTCAGTTTCGTGCAAGCCCCTGTTGGTTTGGCGCAAGAACATGTTGGTTTCGCGTCAGAGCAGGGTCAGAGCTGTCTCCAACAATCTCGGCACGTGCCTATTCCGGCACTGAACCATATGGAGACAACCATGGCTACAGCTACAGCGTCAGTTCCCGCTGCGCGGCCGATGACCGCCGAGGAGAAGAAAGTCATCTTCGCCTCCTCGCTAGGCACCGTGTTCGAGTGGTACGACTTCTACCTCTACGGCTCGCTCGCCGCGATCATCGCGAAGCAGTTCTTCTCGGCGCTGGATGCGGGCTCCGCCTTCATCTTCGCGCTGCTGGCCTTCGCGGCCGGTTTCATCGTGCGGCCGTTCGGCGCGATCTTCTTCGGCCGCCTGGGCGACATGATCGGGCGCAAGTACACCTTCCTGGTCACGATCCTGATCATGGGCACCTCCACGTTCGTGGTCGGGATCCTGCCGAGCTACGCCAGCATCGGCGTGGCCGCGCCGGTGATCCTGATCGCGCTGCGCATGCTGCAGGGCCTGGCGCTCGGCGGTGAATACGGCGGCGCGGCAACGTACGTCGCCGAGCACTCGCCGCAGAACAAGCGCGGCGCCTACACGTCCTGGATCCAGACCACCGCGACCCTGGGCCTGTTCCTGTCGCTGATGGTGATCCTGGGCACGCAGACGCTGCTCGGCCCCGTCGCGTTCGCCGACTGGGGCTGGCGCGTTCCGTTCATCGCGTCGGTGTTCCTGCTTGCCATCTCGGTGTGGATCCGGCTGTCGATGAATGAATCGCCCGCGTTCAAGAAGATGAAGGCCGAGGGCCGCACTTCCAAGGCGCCGCTGACCGAATCCTTCGCCGAGTGGAAGAACCTGAAAATCGTGATCCTCGCGCTGATCGGCCTGACCGCCGGCCAGGCCGTGGTGTGGTACTCCGGCCAGTTCTACGCGCTGTTCTTCCTGACGCAGGCGCTGAAGGTGGACGGCGTCACCGCCAACATCCTGGTCGCGCTCTCGCTGGTGATCGGCACGCCGTTCTTCATCGTGTTCGGCGCCCTGTCCGACAAGATCGGCCGCAAGCCCATCATCATGGCCGGTTGCCTGCTGGCCGCGATCACCTACTTCCCCGTGTTCGGCGCGCTGACCAAGGCCGCCAACCCGGACCTCGCCGCGGCCCAGGCCAAGAACAAGGTGGTGGTCACCGCGAATCCGAACGAGTGCTCGTTCCAGTTCAACCCGACCGGCACCGCCAAGTTCACCAGCTCGTGCGACATCGCCAAGCAGGTGCTCGCCGGATCGTCCGTGAGCTACGAAAACGTGGAAGCGGCGCCCGGCACGGTCGCCTCGATCAAGATCGGCGAAACGGCGATCCCGAGCTACAGCGCCAAGGGCTTGAGCGCCGAGGAAGCCAAGAAGAAGGACGCGGAGTTCAAGAAGCTCGTCGCGGCCGACCTCAAGGCTGCCGGCTACCCGACCAAGGCGGACCCGGCCAAGATGGACAAGTTCATGGTGACGGTCATCCTGACGTACCTCGTGATCCTGGTGACGATGGTCTACGGCCCGATCGCCGCGATGCTGGTGGAACTGTTCCCGACGCGCATCCGCTACACGTCCATGAGCCTGCCCTACCACATCGGCAACGGCTGGTTCGGCGGGCTGCTGCCCACCACCGCGTTCGCCATCGTGGCGCAGACGGGCAACATGTACAACGGCCTGTGGTACCCGATCATCATCGCCGCGATGACCTTCGTCATCGGGACGCTGTTCGTCAAGGAAACCAAGAGCGTGGACATCTACGCCCGCGACTGACACGCGTCCGGCGATCCAATCGAAGCCCCGCGAGCCGGGGCTTTTTTCGTTGGCGTCTAGAACCGCGGCCGACCGGCCTCCGGCACCCAGCCCCGCAACGTGGGCAGCAGTGCGTTCAGGCGCCGGCGCGCCTCGGCTTCGCAGTGCTCCCGTGCGACCGCCTGGTAGATGTCGCCGCGCAGCAGCAGCAAGTCGCCGCCGCTGCGCATCGACCGGACCTGGCTCCTGATGCGTTCGGCCGCGGTGCTTTGGCAGTCGCCCAGGGCGGCCAGGATCTGCAGCCGGACGTCCTCGAGTTTCGCCGGCGGAGCCGCCTTCGATTCGGGGGCACGGCTGGGGAACAGCCGGCGTTTCCAGGATCCGCCGAACACGCTCGTCCCTTTCAGCGGCGGAACCGGCCGTCGCTGCCGATGATCGACAGGTCGGCGAAATCCAGCCCCGTGTGGTCGCTGGGGCTGTAGCTCACCTCCAGACCGCCCAGGTCGAACTTCTGGATCTTTTCGAGCGCGGCTACCACCTTTTCGCGTGTCGGCTTGGGCGAAGCGCGGCGCAGCGCTTCCACCAGCACCTTGGCCGATGCGAAACCCTCCAGCATCGCCGGCGAGATCTCGGTCATGCCTTTGGCCTTCGCCAACATGAGCGCTTCCTGCACGAAGGGATAACTGTACGAACGCTCGTACGGGAACACCTGCGTGATGATGACGCCGCGGCTGGCGTCGCCCAGCAGCTTGACGAAGCCGCCGGAGGCATTGTTCGACAACGTCACCACCTGTGCCGCCGAGCCCGCCTTGCGCAACGCCTTGATGCCGTCGGTGACCGCGGTGCCGGAGCCGATCCAGATCACGGCCTGCGCTTCCGCCGCCACGATCGGCGGCACGATCTTCGTGTAGTCGGGTTTCGCGCGGTCGGCCTTGAGCACGGCCACCGGCTTCATTTGGGCCTTGGCGAAGCCCTTGTTCGCGCCTTCCAGGCCGTCCAGGCCGAACGAGTCGTCCACGTGCACGACGGCGATGCGCGAGATGCCCAGCGTATGCAGGTGCTCGATGGCCTTTTCCACCTCGCGCTGGTACGTGGAGCGCACGTTGAACACGTAACGCTGCACCGGGTTGTGCATCACCATCGCGCCGGTGGAAGGGCCGATCAGCGCGATCCGGTGTTTTTCCAGCAGCGGGAGGATGGCTTCCGTGTGCGGCGTGCCGCGGTCCATGAAGAGCACCACCGCGTTCTTTTCCTCGATGAGGATACGGGCGTTCTCCACCGTCCGCTTCACGTCGAACTTGTCGTCGAGCGTGACGATCTCGATCTTCTCGCCCTTGATGCCGCCCTTGGCGTTGACGCTGTCGATGTAGAGGCGCGCGCCTTCGCCGGCCTCCTTCACCGTGGCGGCGACCGATCCGGTGACGCCGACGGTCTGGCCGACCACGATCTGCGCCAGCGCGGTCGCGCTCAAGCCGGCCCACGCGAGCGCAGCCGCGCCCAGGCATTGCCAATGCTTCATTTCAAGTCCCCTTCAGCTTGTACCAGGAGTCCCAGCGCGGCGAGGTGTCATGCCGGCGCGTGGGCCGGCGTGCATCTGCTTCAGCATTTATCGGGGCGCCCCCTGGCTCGCGAAACCGGCCGGGCCCGGGGGGGTCACCTGCACTTACGATAAGCGCCGTCCCGGTTCCCACTCTTGACGCGCGTCAAGACTCGGCCGTAACCCGGCGCCCGGCAACTACGTACGGAAAAACCACATGACAGGACCTGACGGCGGCTCATCCCTAGAATGTTCGGCCCAACTCCAGAAATGACCCCCGTATGACCCAGGGATTGATCCGCATCCGCGGCGCCCGGCAACACAACCTCAAGAACCTCGACCTCGACCTGCGCACCGGCGAATTGACGGTGGTGACGGGCCCCAGCGGATCGGGGAAATCGAGCCTGGTGTTCGACACCTTGTATGCGGAAGGGCAGCGGCGCTACGTCGAAACCTTCTCGGCGTACGCGCGCCAGTTCCTCGACCGGATGGACAAGCCGGCGGTCGATCGGGTGGACGGCGTGCCGCCCGCGATCGCGATCGACCAGACCAATCCGGTGCGCTCGTCGCGGTCCACGGTCGGCACCATGACGGAGCTGAACGACCACCTGAAACTGCTGTTCGCGCGCGCGGGCCAATTGTTCGACCGCAAGACCGCGCTGCCGGTGCGCCACGACACGCCGGAAACCATCTACGCGGAACTGATGGCACGCACCGCCGGCGCCGATCCGCGGCTCGTGATCACGTTTCCGGTGGAACTGCCCGGGGGTACGACACCCGAGGAAGTGCAGCAATGGCTGGCCGCCAGCGGCTTCACGCGGGTGCAGGCCGAGCGCGAGGTCGAAGTGGGGTCGGATCCTGCTCCAGGACGCGGATCTTCCGGCGCGCGCGGCGCAGCTTCGAAATCGG
>JAGRPN010000054.1 GCA_019449555.1 Ramlibacter sp. | reverse complement strand
GCCCTTGTAGGGCACGTGCGCCATCTGGATCTTGACCATGCTGTTCATCAGCTCGCCCGCGAAGTGCATCGGCGAGCCTATGCCGACCGATGCATAATTGATCGCCGCGGGCTTTGCCCTCGCGAGGGCGATCAATTCCTTCACCGAGCGCACAGGAACGGAGGGATGCGCGATGAGGATTGCCGGCGTCGTCGTCGCAAGGGTGACGGCCTGGAAATCCTTCACAGGGTCGTACGGCATCGTCTTGTACAACGCCACGTTCATGGACATCTCGCTGGAAGCGCTGACCAGGACGGTATAGCCGTCCGGGGCGCTGCGGGCGACGATGTCCGACCCGATCATGCCGCTGCCCCCGGGCCGGTTGTCGATCACCACGGGCTTGCCGTACACGTCGCCGAGCTTGGCGGCGATCGGGCGTGCGGTCAGGTCGGTACCGCCGCCCGGGGCGTAAGGCAGAACGAAACGAATGGCGCGATTCGGATACGACTGCGCGTCGACCTGTGCGGAACCCAGTGCTCCAGCCAGCAAACTGAACAAGAGCACACGGTGTTTTTGATTCATGACTCCTCCTTTGGCGGCCGGCGATGCCGGCACGCTCGGCTAGATCACTGCCACGCTCTGGATCTCGATCACGCAACCCGGGCGCGCGAAGTTCGAAACGGTGACGAGCGCGCTGGCGGGAAAGTTGCCGCCCTGGAAATGCTCGTTGCGAATCTGCACGAAACGGTCACCATTGCGCGGGTCATTGATGAACACCGTCATCGAGACCATGTTCTGCAGGGATGCGCCCAGCCGCTCCAGGGTCTTGTTGATGAGGGCGAAGATGGTTCGCGCCTGAGGCTCGAACTGTCCCGTGATGTCCTTCCCCTCGAGATCGACGAGGGTCGTCTGGCCGGCGAGCCATACGGTCCTGCCGCCGGAAGTCACTACGGCAGGCGAGAAACTGCGGCTGGCCTGCCAGGCGGTTCCCTCCAGGCGCTGCACTTCTGCGCGAGCGCGTTCATTGCTTTCCACAAACTCCTCCCTTTTGTCCGGTTGGCGATCGGATGCGCTTCCTTTGTCCGCGTGGCGTCAGTCGGTGCTGGCGCCGGATACGCGTATGACCTTGGCCCACTTCTGGATCTCCGAGCCGACGTAACGCCCGAATTCGTCGGTCGATCCGCCTACCGGGATGGATCCCTGCTGCGCGAGACGGTCGGCGACTTCGGGAATACGCATGATGTCGCGGATTTCGGCGTTCAACCGCGTGATCAGCGCCTGGGGCGTTCCCGCGGGCACCATCACGCCGTACCACTGATTCGCTTCATAACCGGGCACTCCCGACTCGGCGACGGTCGGCAGGTCCGGAAGCGCCTTGGCGCGCGTTGCGCTGGTGATGGCGAGGGCCCGGGCCTTGCCCGCGTTGACATGCGGCAACACCGTCAGCGCAGGCGCCAGCATGAGCGGCACTTCGTTGCCCAGGAGCGCGGTGACAGCAGGCGTGGTGCCCTTGTACGGCACATGGACCAGCTCGACCTTGGCCATGGCGCCGAGCAGG
>JAGRPN010000053.1 GCA_019449555.1 Ramlibacter sp. | reverse complement strand
GCCGATTTTGGCTCCGCCCAAGCACGGAAGAGGATGTTCCTGGTATGTGATCGCAAAGGCACGTCCGTCGCGAAAGAGACGCTACTTAAACTCGTCACCGGAAAGAGGCTCTCTGCAAAAGACATCATTGATTGGGATGCGGCATACGCAACCACACCGCTTGAGCAGCCAAGCCGCGCGAAGCCAACGCTGGAGCGCGCTCAGCGTGCCATTGCCGAACTAGGACGCAAGAAGCCTTTCATCATCGTGTACTACGGCTCTGATTACGCCGGCGGATGGCAAACGCTCGACGCGCCATTACGTACCGTGACCACCGTCGATCGATTCGCCCTCGTGACGTGGGAAAAGGACGTGCCATATATGCGAATGCTTCAGCCGAACGAACTGTCAAAGGCCATGGGTGGCGGGACGGATCACAAGCTCCCGCACGGCACCCGCCGCGAGAAGGTCAAGCTATGCGGCAACGGAGTCTGTTCCGACGTAATGACCGCCATCTTTAAGTGGATCGGCAGCAACCAAACCAAGCGCCCGCGAATGGCTTAAATGATCTCTACAATCTTTGCCGCGGCTAATCTGATCGTAGACGAGACATACGCGCGCTCAATACAAAGCTTTTCAGATCCCACTTGGCCCGATTCGCTAGGGGAAACCGGACTGTTTGTTTACTACGGCAACAAACGCCAGCGCTGGCGGCCTGCATCTAACGCCCCGGCTCGGTAACAAGATTCCGAGAAACCTCTTCGATGGGGCACATAGCCAGCACGCTAGTGCGCATTTTCCGCTGATCTTTTGTTCGGAAACACCGGTACATATCGAGATGTCCAGTTTCTCGGTCTCGCCGTACCTGGTGCGGCGAGCATGGGCATAGACGACGACTTCGTGGCGTTCACTCAGGTTTGGGGACTGACCTGTCTAACCCAACCCTTGAATTCCTTAGGCAGCAATGCCAGGAACTTTGCTGGCGAGCACTCCTGAAGGTCGTAGGTCAGCTCCAACTGTCTTGCAATGTTGGCCAGTCGGCGGGGAGAGCCGCCACCCTTACCACCCGCGCCCTTACGCGGCTTCTGCTGGTGCTTGTCGAAGTACATGGCATACGCCGACGCGATGATGGTCTTGTTTGCGAAGAGGTCCTGATAGGCCCCGAGTTGTTCGTTGATATCGGTTCGGGTTCCCTTGCCACTAGTCAGCAACAGCACCTTCGCATGCTCACCGTGCTCCTTCACGGCCATCCACGGGGTTCTGACTGCGTGACGGTAGTACCTGCGAAAGCTGAACCGCTCTTCCAGAATGTAGACAGCGTTCTCAAGCGGCTTGCGTTGTCCCTGCGCGTCCGGCTTGCACAACTGATCGAAGAAGAACAGGGCGAGCCATGACCAGAGGCCGTGATTCCTGGAAATGAGGCGATCTTCGCAGCCTGTGAAGAGCGCGACCATATGTTCGCCGATCTCGAATGCGGAAGTGAACGAGCGCGGCTCCAGAGCCACTTCGCTTTCAAACGGATCGGAGTATCGCCCATCTTCAAGAAGACTTGTCGGTGGTGACGCCCCTGGACTCACCCGCAAGAGCGTCAGGTACTCGGCGAACTTCGTCAAGCCATCGGTATTCAGAACGCGAACCAGCGCCATAATAATTGTCTTCGTGAATTTCAACTAATCGCGCGTCGCGCAGCGATCACGTTAGAAGCGAATCTGCTCTTGTTTGCGAACGCGGCGGCGATCTCGTCGGCCAGTGAAGCGACTGCATCGATATCCTCGGCTTCGCCATCGTCAATGTCGCGGCCAAGCTGATCTGCAAACCAGTCCTTCCAATCCATGACCCAATCGGTTTCGTCGCCTAGGTCATTGTCTGGTCTGAACACTTCGCGTGCCAGCTGGCGCACAACCTCGGGATAGATGACGCCCTGAAGAACCACGTCGCGCTTGAGCGTTTCGATGAGATCGGGCACGCGACTGTTCACGATCAGCGACGGACCGGCTTCCTTGTCGGTCTGCAGCTGCCAAACCTCTTCCCCGAGGTTGGCGCTTCTGACTGGCAGAAGCGGTCTTCTATCATCGCCATCTGCATCATCTTCAGGACGAATGCCGTTAGCGGATGCCAATATGCGGCCGACTTCAGCGGCCTCATCGACGACCTTGATCCGAAAGAGTATGGTTGCGCCCGCATCAATGTCGGTAAGTATGCATGCTTCGGGATGCTTCATTGCCGCGACCGTGCCGAAGTCAAATCGCATCGACGAGCTCTTCACGTACGGTTCGACGTACACCTTCGCGGCAGGGTCAAGCTTTAACTCTGCAGGCAACTGGATATCTGCTGTGAACGAAGGCGGCTGTGCTTCACCCTGACTTACTAGCCGCATTCGAATGTGCTCACGCGGTATCCGCTTGCGACCGGTTGAATTGATTCGAAATCCCATTATTGCCTCGCCGCGTCGATGATAAGGTCACGTTTAACGTCAAAACCGCTGACTGCAACGTCAAAGTCGCGGCTGCTTGCCTTGATCGTCAGGGTGTTTGGACCCAGAGCGGTGGTGATCGCATCCTTGCTGACTATTTCCAGTTCGTTCTTCAAAAAATCAAAGTCGAGCGGATCGTGCTTCGAGAACGGATTACCTCGCAACACGTCGTACGCTGCTCGGACCCGGATTACCAGCGGCAATTGATCGGGCGTGAGAGACGTTGCGCCTCGGATTGCGAAGCCGCCTTTCAGTCGCACTAGACGATAGGCCTTTTCCCTGGGCTTCGCTATGTCGATCTTCGGTGGGCGAACAATTGGTCCCTTTGGCCGCGCTCCGCGTGCACCGGCCTCAGCCTTTGCGGAGAAGAAGTCGATTAAGGCGTTAGGGTCGACCGTCTCAATTGAGGAGACGATTTCGTCGAAGACCTGCTGGAGTGCGCTACGAATCTCCTTGAGCCTCGCGCCAGGGTTTCGCCACTCCGCCGTTACCTTCTCTGCCGTTGCCGACCAGTTGGTGTGGGCAGGGTTCTCGGCGTCGCCGAGGAAGGCGCAGATGGGTCTGTCGTCGGCAACGAGTGCAGCCAGTACATTGTGGCCTCGGAAGTACTTCGCTTCTGCGGGCAACACGATCGTGTCGCGAACGAAAAGCGTGTCGCTGTCGTCGGCAGTCTTCTGAAGAAACAGATCGAACTTCGATTGCATCTCGGTTCCGTCCTTCTGCTTCAGCAAGAGTCGTGCACGGATGCACAGACACTCTCCCTTCTGATAGCGTTCACGCAGTGTCTTGGCATGATCGCCCAGAGCTGTTGCCATACCGACGCTCTGCCAATTTGCAGGCAACGCGTGTGGCTGCACTTCTCCGTTTCGTACCGCCCGCATTGAAGAAATAAACTGAGCAAGCCCACCAGTCGCAAAGCGCGAGCCGCCATGTGCCTTTGCGAGCGGCGCGAATGATGCTGCATCTATAACCACTGCGCCAACCGTCACCACCAAGCGACCGAGCAAAATGGGGAAGAAGTAGTTCCGGAGAGTGGCTTGGATGATTCGTTGTTCTGTGACCGTACTCTGGACGTATGGGACGACGATTGACAGGCCTGGCCGGTTGGTACGGGTGAGGCCGCATGCCTCTTCGAACTTCGCAAGTTCCGCTTTCTCGGTGACTGGCAACTGCATACCCTTTTCATTGAGAACGCAGAAGAAGCCGTGGGAGTCAAATCTTTCCACCCCCAGCTCATGGGTGGTCAGCACGGCCTGCCCCATCAGCAGCGGTTGTCCGGGGTCGCCGGCGCGCACAGTGAACCCGAAGAAGACACGCGCATGCGACGCGCTGGAGAAGACGAGCTTGCCAAGGCCCCATCGACCGAGTGACTTGCCGCCCTTGTGCGATTTCCCCATGCGACGCCAGAAGTCGCAGAACGGCTCCTTGTCCCAACTGTTCCAGCTGCCTGTCAGACCGGTGGTTCCGAAATCCTCGATTAGGAGGAGGTTTGGCTTCTCCAGGTCCAGGTTCTCTGGCAGGAGCGAGCAGGCAGTGAGGTGCGCCTTCAACTGCTCAAGATCTAGGTAACTCAGCAGTGCTGTGCACTCTGCTTCAGTGGGCTGGTGAAGTGCGAAGCGGACACGGATCACCTCGCCATTGGTGCCTGCATCAAGGGAATTTTGCAGCGTCTCCCGCACCAAGGCGTCCACAAGTTCAACATCGTCATTGTTGAACTGGTCCCGCTGAGTTGGCGGGCGTTCCATCTCGCCGTCATCCTGCCGTCTGAAGCTCAGCTGCATGTTGTTTTCCTCCCTGGATCAGAGACTGAAATCACGATCGGCCCCCTGGGCACCACCCGCGAACCGGAGCTTCATGACATCGAGTTCACGCTGCAGGGTCTTCACGATCTTTCGCACGTCGTCCTCCGTGTACTCGTAGGCCGACCGGTTCGAGAGGTTACCTATGAGTCGCAGATCCTTGATAGTTCGGCTTACCCTGTTGGTGGCAAGCTCGACGAACTTTCCGCGTTTATCTCGCATGGGCGTCCTATGTGAGTCACATAACTGTAATATAGCAGATATGTTATGCACACCAAGCGCCCGTTACGTGAAGTCGGGCGCGAAATGACTGAGCCAACGCCGGCGCGGCGCCGCTACATGCCGGCAATCCGAAGCAAAGTCACCCAGTCAGAGAAGCGGCTTCGGTAGGCGGCGTTCGCGCGAGCGATGGGATATTCGCCTGCACGTGCGATCGCTGCCGGGATCGCCTGGCTTGGCATTTCCAAGCTTTAAGGCAGTGTGTTTGTCCACGGCAGCTTCTGGCATCGGCATCAGGGTTGCCGTTTCGCCGCGGACCCGAAAACCAACCGGTCGCTGCCAATGTGGAGCGCGACAGGATGATGCGGCGCCAGTTGCGTGACCTAGGCGGGCGCATTGCCGTTGTCTGGGGAGTGTGCGATTGTTCAGAATTGGATCGGCGCTCAGGGGCGGGTGCGGAAACGGTCGGAACCTGTTCACAGCCTGTTGGCTTCGCTGTCAGATTGAGCCAGTACTAAGGGGTGTACCGAGATTAACTGCGCCAACCGAATGCGCCGGAAGTCCGCGCCAAGCAGGCCGCCCTCAGCAGGCGGTTCACGGAAATTTTGGCACAGTGGCTCAATCTGACAGCGGCGCCAACACCCCAATTGCAGCTGCTCAGCTGATCGAGGTTCAACGAGTAGCTCACCAAAGCCGAGCGCCGGATGTACCCGCAGGGGTATCGCCCTGGGCAAGCGGCAAGGCGATGCGGTGGAACGCCCGCGTCCGATCCGCTATTCGGCCAAGCCCCGTGAGCTCAAGCCGCTACATTCGAGCTCCATCGGCAAGGCGCTGTTGGGCAGGCTAAAGGGGCCGCAACTGCGTGCGGCACTCGAGGGTCTGGAGTTGAAGCCCGCAACTCACGGATCGCGATGCCCTCGTCCATGACATCCTGGGGAGCCGGCGCCGGGGCTACTTCCCCACACGCGAGAACGTGCCCAACGTGTGGACGGTCTCGGCCTTATTGACCGTGAACACCGCCGTCAAACGTCAATATTCGCCGCCCTCAACGCATTAGTCTCGATGAAGTCCCTTCTCGGCTCCACGTCATCCCCCATCAGCATCGTGAACACGCGATCGGCCTCGATCGCGTCGTCGATCTGCACGCGTAGCAGGCGGCGCACCGTCGGGTCCATCGTCGTTTCCCACAGCTGCTGCGGGTTCATCTCGCCCAGGCCCTTGTAGCGCTGTCTGGCGGTGGCGTTTTCGGCCTGCGCGATCAGCCAGCGCATGGCCTGGCGGAAGTCGCCGACCTTTTCTTCCTTCTGCCGCTCGCCCTCGCCGCGCACGACCCGCGCGCCCTCGTGCAGCAGGCCGCGGAATGTGTTGGCGGCTTCGGCCAGGGCGGCGTAGTCGGCGCCGTGCACGAAGTCCTGCGTGATCACGCTGCTCTTGATGTTGCCGTGATGGCGGCGGCTGATGCGCAGCACCGGCTTGTCGGTGCGCACGTCGAATTCGCCGGCCACTTCGGCCGGCTCGGAATTGCTCGCTCGGTCCAGCTCCTGCAGCTTCGTTTGCAAGGCCACGGCCGACTGTTCGGCGTCGGGCACGGTGTCCAGGTTCAGGCTCACGCCGTCGGCGATGGCGCGCAGCGCTTCGGCGTCCATGAAGTTCGAGAGACGATTGATCACGGCCTCGGCCACCTGGTGCTTGCGCGCCAGCTCGGCCAGCGTGTCGCCGGTGATCACGTTCGCGCCCTCGCCGCCGGTGTGCACCGCGGCGCCGTTCATCGCGATGCGCAGCAGGAACTTGTCCAGCTCGCCGCCGTCCTTCAGGTACAGCTCCTCCTTGCCGGACTTCACCTTGTACAGCGGCGGCTGCGCGATGTAGATGTGGCCGCGCTCCACCAGCTCGGTCATCTGGCGATAGAAGAACGTGAGCAGCAGCGTGCGGATGTGCGCGCCGTCCACGTCGGCGTCGGTCATGATGATGATGCGGTGGTAGCGCAATTTGGCCACGTCGAAGTCGTCGGCGCCATGGCTGCCGCTCCCGTTGCCATTCCCATTGCCGTTGCCGGCATTGCCGATGCCCGTTCCCAGCGCGGTGATCAGCGTCAGGATTTCATTGCTGGTGAGCAGCTTCTCGTAGCGGGCCTTCTCCACGTTCAGGATCTTGCCGCGCAAGGGCAGGATCGCCTGGAACTTCCGGTCGCGGCCCTGCTTGGCGCTGCCGCCGGCCGAGTCGCCCTCGACGATGTAGATCTCGCACAGCGCCGGGTCTTTCTCCTGGCAGTCGGCCAGCTTGCCGGGCAGGCCCATGCCGTCCAGCACGCCCTTGCGCCGGGTCATCTCGCGTGCCTTGCGGGCGGCTTCACGCGCGCGCGCGGCATCGATGATCTTGCCGACGATGATCTTGGCGTCGTTCGGGCGCTCCTGCAGGTAGTCGCCCAGCATGCGCGCCACCACGTCCTCGATCGGGCCGCGCACTTCGCTGGAGACCAGCTTGTCCTTGGTCTGGCTCGAGAACTTCGGCTCGGGCACCTTCACGCTCAGCACGCAGGTCAGGCCCTCGCGCATGTCATCGCCCGTCACTTCGACCTTGGCCTTCTTGGCCAGCTCGGTGTCGTCGATGTACTTGTTGATGACGCGCGTCATCGCGGCGCGCAGGCCCGTCAAGTGGGTGCCGCCGTCGCGCTGCGGGATGTTGTTGGTGAAGCAGAGCACCTGCTCGTTGTAGCCGCTGTTCCACTGCATCGCCACCTCGACGCCGATGTTGGTGTTCTGGTCGCTCTGGCGGTCGCCGATGGCGTGGAAGATGTTCGGGTGCAGCACCTGCTTGCCCTTGTTGATGAATTCGACGAAGCCCTTGACGCCGCCGGCGCCCGCGAAGTCGTCGCTCTTGCCGGTACGCTCGTCGGTCAGGCGGATGCGCACGCCGTTGTTCAGGAAGGAGAGCTCGCGCAGGCGCTTGGACAGGATCTCGTAGTGGAAATCGGCGTTTTCCTTGAAGATCTCGTTGTCCGGCAGGAAGTGCACCTCGGTGCCGCGCTTGTCGGTGTCGCCCAGCACCTGCATCGGGGAGACCTCGACGCCGTCGATCTTCTCGACGATCCGGTTCTGCACGAAGCCGCGGCAGAATTCCAGCACGTGCACCTTGCCCTCGCGCCGCACCGTCAGGCGCAGCATCTTCGACAGCGCGTTGACGCAGCTCACGCCCACCCCGTGCAGGCCGCCCGAGACCTTGTAGCTGTTCTGGTTGAACTTGCCGCCGGCGTGCAGCTCGGTCAGCGCGATTTCGGACGCCGAGCGCTTGGGCTCGTGCTTGTCGTCCATCTTGATGCCGGTGGGAATGCCGCGGCCGTTGTCCACCACCGACACCGAGTTGTCGCTGTGGATGGTGACCATGATGTCGTCGCAGTGGCCCGCCAGCGCCTCGTCGATCGAGTTGTCCACCACCTCGAACACCAGGTGGTGCAGGCCGGTGCCGTCCGACGTGTCGCCGATGTACATGCCGGGGCGCTTGCGCACGGCCTCCAGGCCTTCCAGGATCTGGATGGCACCCTCCCCATAGCCCTCGCTCGCGCCGAGCTGGTGGGCGTCGATCTTGGGCTGGAAATTGGAGCTCTCTTCGCCGCCGGCACCCACGTGAACGGGGCCGCTGGGCTTGTTTTCGTCAGACATAAATCGCTTTTCTCAATCGCATCAAGGACCAAACCCGCCGGTGATGGCGGGTCTGGCCGGCGAAGGACGCGGCCTTTACGGCCGCGTTTCGTCCTTCATATTCTCATCGGCATCACGACGTACTTGAACGTCGAATTCTCCGGAATGGTGATCAGCGCCGAGCTGTTGGAGTCCGCCAGCTCCATCTTCACCATCTCCTGGTCCATGTTGGCCAGCGCGTCGATCAGGTAGGTCACGTTGAAGCCGATCTCGATCGCGTCGCCGCCGTAGTCGATGTCGAGCTCGTCCACCGCTTCTTCCTGCTCGGCATTGTTCGAAGCCACGCGCAACGTGCCGGGCTCGATGTTCAGGCGCACTCCCTTGAACTTCTCGCTGGTGAGGATGGCGGTGCGCTGCAGGCTGGCCAGCAGCGGCGCGCGGCCCAGCGTCACCGCGTTCTTGTGGTTCTTGGGAATCACGCGGTTGTAGTCGGGGAACTTGCCTTCCACCAGCTTGGTGACGAACTCCATCCCGCCGAAGCTGAATTTCGCCTGGTTGCTGGCGAACTGCATCTCGATCGCGCCCTCGGCGTCCGACAGCAGCCGCTGCATCTCCAGCACCGTCTTGCGCGGCAGGATCACTTCCTGCCTCGGTACCTCTACATCTAGGGTCGAATTGGCAAAAGCCAAGCGGTGGCCGTCGGTGGCGACCAGGCTCAATTGTTTGCCCTCCGCCACGAACAGGATGCCGTTGAGGTAGTAGCGGATGTCGTGCACCGCCATCGCGAACGACACCTGGTTCAGCAGGTCCTTCAGGGTCTTTTGCGGCACGCTGAAGACCGGCCCGAAATTCGCCGATTCCTGCACCAGCGGGAAGTCCTCGGCCGGCAGCGTCTGCAGCGTGAAGCGGCTCTTGCCGCCCTTGAGGATCACCTTGTTCTGGCTCGATTCGAGGCTCACCGTCTGGTCGCCGGGCATCGTGCGCAGGATGTCGATCAATTTGCGCGCGCCCACCGTGGTGGTGAAGTTGCCGGGGTCGCCATCGAGTTCGGCCGTCGTGCGGATCTGGATCTCGAGATCGCTGGTGGTCAACTGCACCGAGCCGCCGGTCTTGCGAATCAGCACGTTGGCCAGGATCGGCAGGGTGTGCCTGCGCTCCACGATGCCCGCCACCGATTGCAGGACCGAGAGCAATTTATCTTGCGTTGCCTTCAGGACGATCATGTCTACCTCTTCTTTAAATTCTCTAATTCAATCTAGTAGTAGCTAGATAAGGGAGCGGCCCCCCTGTGGACAACCGCTATTTTCCCCTTTTTCATCAAGCACTTGCCCTACCCCGAACCCTGTGCGTGACCCTGCTTCCGTGGTGTCGCGCCGGTATGAACAACTTTGCATTTTCGCCGATGCGGTGGATAACCGCCGAGTTGTGCCGGAACGCTCCACAGGGTTGTCATGGGCGGTCTTCATCATCCCTTCAGCGTCTGTTCGAGCACGTGCAGCTGCTGGTTCAACTCGGTCATCTGCTGGCGCTCGCCGCCGATCTTGCGCACCGCGTGCAGCACCGTGGTGTGGTCGCGCCCGCCAAAGAGCTCGCCGATCTCGGGCAGGCTTTTCTGGGTCAGCTCCTTGGCCAGGTACATGGCGATCTGGCGCGGCCGGGCGATCGAGGCCGGGCGCTTCTTGGAATACATGTCGGCGACCTTGATCTTGTAGTAGTCGGCCACCGTCTTCTGGATGTTCTCCACCGAGATCTGCCGGTTCTGGATCGACAGCAGGTCGCGCAGCGCCTCGCGGGCCAGCTGGATCGAGATCTCCTTCTGGTTGAAGCGCGAATAGGCCAGGATCTTGCGCAGCGCCCCTTCGAGCTCGCGCACGTTCGAGCGCACGTTCTTGGCCACGAAGAAGGCCACTTCCTCGGGCATCTCGGCGCTTTCGGCCCGCGCCTTGTTGATCAGGATGGCCACGCGCATCTCGAGCTCGGGCGGCTCGATAGCCACCGTCAGGCCCGAATCGAAGCGGGAAATCAGCCGCTCGTGGATGTCTGTCAGGCCTTTCGGGTAGGTGTCGCTGGTCATCACGATGTGCGACTTCTTGGCCAGCAACGCTTCGAAAGCGTTGAAAAACTCTTCCTGGGTGCGGTCCTTGTTGGCGAAGAACTGGACGTCGTCGATCAGCAGCAGGTCGAGCGAGTGGTAGCGCTCCTTGAATTCGTCGAAAGTCTTGCGCTGGTAGGCCTTAACCACATCGGAAACGAACTGCTCGGCGTGGATGTAGAGAACTTTGCTGCCGGGCTTGTCCGCGAGTAACTTGTTTCCCACCGCGTGCACAAGATGGGTTTTCCCCAAGCCGACCCCGCCGTAGATGAAAAGCGGGTTGTAAAGCTGCCCCGGCGTGCCCGAGACATGCATGGCCGCGGCGCGCGCCATCCGGTTGGCCGTGCCTTCCACCAGGGTTTCGAAAGTGAGCGCGGTGTTGAGCCGGGTCTTGAAGGTGGAGGCGGCGCTGTCCTCGCTGATCTCGACCGGTTCGGCGACGGTGCTGATCTCCGTGGAGGACGGACTGGAGTAAGTCCTGGCGGGCTGCTCCCGAGGAGCAAGCGCCAACTCAAGGTGCACCGGCTGGCCATAAAGCTTCTCCAGCATGCCGGCGATCCGGCCGCTGTACTGGGCCCGTACCCAGTCGAGTTTGAAGCGGTTCGCGACGAACAGCGTGACCCGGGAAAAGTCGTCCGAAACCCGCGCCACCAAGGGCTTGATCCAGGTGTTGAACTGCTGCTCGGGCAGTTCCTGGGCGAGCTGGTCGATGCAGGCCTGCCACAGGCTGTCGCCCACGCCCAGGCCCGGATTGCCTGCCAGGCTGTTGTGTTGCCCCTCGCTCATTCTTGGCTGTCGCCTCTGTGGATATTTTTCATTCTGGGAGCCGGTTATTCTAGATTATCAAAGCCTTATCCACAAAGACGTTTTCGCCATGAAGTGCCTCCGGTACGGCGACTCCCCGCCCGCTCAGGGACGGCGGGGGCGGGGGGTGTCGGTGCCTGCCCCCAACCCGGCTTTCCCCGGGGGAGAACGAGCAAAACACCCTATCTCGTTGCCGCCATTGAGGAATTCCGCGATAATCGTGGGTTCCCCTGAGTTCAAACCGGCAGACAGAACATGAAACGCACCTACCAACCCTCCAAAGTGCGCCGCGCGCGCACCCACGGCTTCCTGGTCCGCATGAAGACCCGTGGCGGCCGCGCCGTCATCAACGCACGTCGCGCCAAGGGCCGCAAGCGCCTGGCCGTCTGAGCCGGCTCGTCGCTGGCCGGCCCATGCGGCGCACCTGAAGTGCAGCGGCTGAAGACACGGGCACAGTTCGAGGCCGTCATGGCGGGCAGCACTGTATCCCGTACCGCGCATTTCGCTTTGCACCGCCTGCCGCTCGATGCGCCGCCGGCGCCCCCCGCAGGGCCCGGGTCCGGTGGACCCGCGACCGGAGGTCGCCTTCCAATACCGCCCCTGGGGCCGGAGTCCGCAGGACCCAAGGCCCTGTTTCTTCTCCGCGACACCTGGATCGGCGCCATGGTCCCCAAGCGCTGGGCCAAGCGGGCCGTCACGAGAAATGCCATCAAACGCCAGATCTACGCAGTGAGCCAGTCCACCGTGCCGCCGCTTCCCGTCGCCGCCCATGTGGTGCGGCTGCGCGCGGAGTTCGATCGCGCGCAATTCGCGAGCGCCTCGTCGCAGGCGCTCAAGCGCGCCGTGCGCGGCGAACTGCAAGACCTGTTCGCGCGGGCCGCGCCATGATCCGCGCCGCGCTCATCGCCCTGGTGAAGGGCTACCGCCTGTTGCTCAGCCCCTGGCTGGGATCGAGCTGCCGCTTCACGCCGACCTGTTCCGCGTATTCGCTGCAGGCGCTCGAGCGCCACGGCGCCGCCGCCGGCACCTACCTCACACTGGCGCGCCTGGCGCGCTGCCACCCCTGGTGTGCGGGCGGCCCCGACGAAGTGCCGGCCGAGCCGCCGCGGCTCTTCACGCACCTGCTCACCCCTTTATCCAAGAAGAAGTCTTCATGAACGACATTCGCCGCACCATCCTGTGGGTGATCTTTGGCTTCTCGCTGGTGCTGCTGTGGGACCAGTGGCAGATCTATAACGGCGGCAGGCCGACCTTCTTTCCCAGCACGCCGATTCCTCCCGCGGCCACCGCCAAGGGGCCGGCCGGCGCCTCCAGCGTGCCGGCCGCCAGCTCGCTGCCGGCGTCGGCCGGCACCCAGCCCAGTGCCACGCCGGCCGCGGTGCCCGGCAACGCCGTGCCGCCCGTGGCGGGCCCCGCGCCCGCAGCGGCCAGCGAGAAGTTCACCGTCACGACCGACGTGATGCGCCTGACGTTCGACACCGAAGGCGGCTCGCTGGTGCGCACCGAGCTCCTGCAGGAATCGGGCGACAGCAAGAGCGGCACTTTCCTGCTGCTGGACGACAGCGCCGGGCGCAAGTACGTGGCCGAGAGCGGCCTGATCGGCGGCGACTTCCCCAACCACAAGACGGTGATGCAAGCCAGCGGCGACCGCGAACTGAAGCCGGGCGCCGACCAGGTGGTGGTCAGGTTCGAATCGCCCGTCAGGAGCGGTGTCAAACTGGTCAAGACGTATACGTTCAAGCGCGGCGCTTACGACGCCGTCGTGCGGCATGAAATCGTCAACGCCGGCACGGCGCCGGTGTCACCCGACCTGTACCTGCAGCTCGTGCGCGATGGCAAGGACCTGCCCGGCACGTCCTCTTTCTACTCCACGTTCACCGGCCCGGCGGTCTACACCGAGGAGCAGAAGTACCAGAAGATCAAGTTCACCGACATCGACAAGAACAAGGCCGATTACCAGAAGGAATCGAGCACGGGCTATGTCGCGATGGTGCAGCACTACTTCGCCAGCGCCTGGATCCTGCCGCAGGGCGTCAAGCGGGAAAACTTCGTTCGCTCGGTCCCGAACACCGGCGCGCCGGCGCTCGGGCCGGCCTTCTATGCGGTGGGCATGATCGAGCCGCTCGGGGCGATCGCTCCGGGCGCGACCAAGGCCGTCGAGGCCAGGTTCTTCGCGGGGCCGCAAGTCGAGACGATGCTGGAAAAGATCGCGCCCGGACTGGAACTGGTGAAGGACTACGGCTGGCTCACGATCCTGGCCAAGCCGCTGTACTGGCTGCTGACCCAGATCCACACGTTCCTGCACAACTGGGGCTGGTCCATCATGGCGCTGGTGCTGGTCATCAAGATCGCGTTCTACTGGCTGCAGGCCAAGGGCTACGAGAGCATGGCCAAGATGAAGGCCATCAATCCCAAGGTCACCGCGATGCGCGAGCGGTACAAGGACAAGCCGCAGGAGATGCAGCAGGAGATGATGCGCATCTACCGCGAGGAAAAGGTCAACCCGATGGGCGGCTGCCTGCCGATCATGGTGCAGATCCCGGTGTTCATCGCGCTGTACTGGGTGCTGCTGTCCAGCGTGGAGATGCGCGGCGCGCCATGGATCGGCTGGATCCACGACCTGGCCGCGCCGGACCCGTTCTACATCCTGCCGGTCGTGATGACGCTCACCACGATGCTGCAGACGGCGCTGAACCCGACGCCGCCCGATCCGATGCAGGCCAAGATGATGTGGTTCATGCCGCTGGCCTTCAGCGTGATGTTCTTCTTCTTCCCCTCCGGCCTGGTGCTCTACTGGATCACCAACAACGTGCTGTCGATCGCCCAGCAGTGGCTGATCAACAAGCGCATGGGCGTGCCGCCGCAGTTCAACCTGCCGAAGTTCCGGTAAAGCTGCGCGAAGGAGAACACAAGGGCCGCCAAAGCGGCCCTTGTCCTTGGTGGAGGGGACAATACCTGCATGCCGGCCCGCCATGACGACCCGATCGCTGCCATCGCCACCGCCCCCGGCCGGGGCGCGGTGGGCATCGTGCGGGTGTCCGGTCCCTCGCTGGCGGCCCTGATCGAGGCCGTGTGCGGGCGCGCGCTCGAGCCGCGCCAGGCCAGCTACCTGCCGTTCCGCGCGGCCGACGGCAGCCCGATCGACCAGGGCCTGGCGATCCATTTCCCCGCCCCGCATTCCTACACCGGCGAGGACGTGCTGGAGCTGCAGGCGCACGGCGGACCGGTGGTGCTGCAACTGCTGCTGGCGCGCTGTCTCGAGGCCGGCGCGGAAAACGATCCGGCGACCGGCCGCCCCCGGCTGGCCGGCCTGCGGTTGGCGCGGCCGGGCGAGTTCACCCAGCGCGCTTTCCTGAACGACAAGATCGATCTCGCGCAAGCCGAAGCGATCGCCGACCTGATCGACGCGAGCACCGAAGCGGCGGCCCGCAGCGCCGGCCGGTCGTTGTCGGGCGAGTTCTCGCGCGAGATCCACGCGCTGCGCGACGCCCTGATCCACCTGCGCATGCTGGTCGAGGCGACCCTGGATTTCCCGGACGAGGAAATCGACTTCCTGCAGCAGGCCGATGCGCAGGGCCAACTGGAAAGCCTGCAGCAATCGCTCGCGCACGTGCTGCAGCGCGCGCGCCAGGGCGCGCTCCTGCGCGAAGGGATCAAGGTCGTGATCGCCGGCCAGCCCAACGCGGGCAAGAGCTCGCTGCTCAACGCGCTCGCGGGCGCGGAGCTCGCCATCGTGACGGCGGTGCCCGGCACCACGCGCGACGTGGTGAGCCAGACGATCCAGATCGAGGGCGTGCCGCTGCACGTGATCGACACCGCCGGCCTGCGCGACAGCCAGGACCATGTGGAGCTGATCGGCATCGCGCGTGCCTGGGGCCAGATCGAGCAGGCCGACGCCGTGCTGTTCCTGCACGACCTGACGCGGCTCGGAGTTGCCGACTATGCGGCGGCCGATCGCGCCATCGCCCGCGGCCTCGACGAGAAATTGCCGCCCGCCGTACCGGTGATCGAGGTGTGGAACAAGCTCGATGCCGTGCCCGGTGGCGCACCGGCCGCCGCCGAACCGGGGGACGGCGAAGACAGCGTCTTCCTCTCGGCCCTCACCGGCGCCGGGCTGGACGCGCTGCGCCGCAAGCTGCTGGAAGTGGCCGGCTGGCAAGCCGCGCCCGAGGGCGTGTTCATCGCGCGCGAGCGCCATGTGCAGGCGCTGCGCCGGGTGCAGGCGCACCTGCTGCAGGGCGCGGCGCACCTCGCGTCCCGGGCGCCGGTGCTCGAGCTGCTGGCCGAGGAGCTGCGGCTGGCCCAGAATGCGCTGAGCGAGATCACCGGCGAGTTCAGCTCCGACGACCTGCTCGGGGTGATTTTTTCGAGCTTTTGTATCGGGAAATGAGCGCCCGTGCGGCAGGTGAAGCGCGGGTATCAGGTGTAAGTGGCCGTTAGTTCTCTTGCCGCTAGCTCAGCCGGACGCTACTGTCCGGCACATGAACGCACCACTTCGCGGCCCGGTCAAGTTCGACGTGCAAGGTCTCGTGCAGGCGATCGCGCACAACCACTCGAACGACAGCTTCCAGCCCACGCTCACGCCGACGCAATGGGAGCTGCTGGGCAGCTACCTGCAGCCGTTCGCGCTCAAGCAGGGGCAGGTGCTGATCGAACAGAACGCGCAGGACCGCACGGTCTACCTGATCGAGTCGGGCGGCCTCAGCGTTCACTACGAGGACGACAAGGGGCGCGTGCGGCTCGCGGTGGTCGGGCCCGGCTCGGCAGTCGGCGAAGGCGCGTTCTTCACCCGCCTGCCGCGCAATGCGACGGTGCAGGCTGCCACGCCCAGCAAGATCTGGTGCCTGACGCCGATCCGTTTCACCGAGCTCACCAACCGCCAACCCAACCTGGCCCTCGAAATAGCGATGGCCCTGGGCTCGCTGGTGTCGCGCCGGCTTGCCAACAAGCCCAAGCGGATCGCGGTCACCTGAACCCCTGGCGACGGGCCGGCATGCGGGCAGATTTCGCGCATGAGGCGGTGTCCCGACGAAGCCCAATAAGCCGAAAGCCCGAGATGTCATTGTTCAGCTGGTTATTTTCTCGCGCCGCCGCGCCGGCCAGGCTCGAGGCCGACAGCTCCGGGCTCGGCCGCCTGGAGGCCACCCGCCCGGCAGGCAAGCGCGAAACGAACGAAGCAGCCAACGGGCAGCCCGCCAACCGCAAGAAGGAGCGCATGGCGCGGCGTGAGTTGCTGTACAGCGTGGTGCGCGACGCGATGATGCGCGCGGGCGTGTTGTCGGCGAGCTACAAATTCAAGGTGCTCTCGCTGGACGGGCGCGGCCGCCAGTTCCTGGTCATGGTGGACCTGGCGCGCGACAGTGCCGCCGAAACCGCGCAGCTGGCGGAACTCGAGGCGCTGATCGCCCAGGCCGCGAAGTCGCGCTACGACATCGTGGTGACCGCCGTGTACTGGCGCACCAACGAACACGTGGCAGTCGGTGCCCCCGCGCGCGCGCAGCAGCGCGGGGCCGATTCGCATCCCGTGCCGCTGGACTCGGGGCCGGGCGCGGTGTCGCAACCGGTCCGGCTGGAACCCGCCGCCGCCGCGAAGCCGGCCGCCGCGGCGCAGCCGCGGCCCAAATCGGCCTACGAGCCGATCCAGGAGGACGAGGTGGCAGCCTTCAAGCGCGCCCTGGCGGCCGGGGCCGAGAACCCGGCTGCCGAGGCGGCGGCCGCGGTGGGCATCTCGCATGGCGCCAGCGCCCGCGCGTTCGACGGCTCGGTCGTGCACGGTCCGCGCAGCTACACGCTGCTCACGGGCTTCGAGGACACCGAGATGCCCGGTGCCGAACAGCGCAGCATGCCGACCCTGAGCGGCACGCAGTACGGCGACCTGAACTGAGCGCGGCGCGCGCGGCGCGTGTCCGGCTGGATCGCGCGGCCTCAGGCCTCAACCGCGCAACAGTTTTTCCTCCGCGACGGCGAGCGTTTCCGGCGGGCCGGACAGCACGAGCGTATCGCCGTCCTCGAGCGGCGGATCGCTGTCCGGATCCACCGACTTGCCGCTGCTGCGCCGCAGGCTCACGACCCGCACGCCCAGCGCGGTCAACGCGAGCTGGCTGAGCGCCCGCCCGAGCGAGCCCGCGCCGAACGGCAGCCTCACCGTGGACAGCCGCACGCTTTCCAGGTCGGTCACGGTGTCGTCGTCGGCCCCGTGGAAGTAGCCGCGCAACAGGTTGTAGCGGGCGTCGCGCTGTTCCTGCACGATGCGGATCACCCGGCGCATCGGCACGCCCACCAGCGCGAGGGCATGGCTGGCCAGCATCAGCGAGCCCTCCAGCAGTTCCGGCACGACTTCCGCCGCGCCCGCCGCCCGCAGCTGCTCGAGCGCGCGGTCGTCCTGGGTCCGCACGATCACCGGCACCTGGGGCGCGTGGCTGTGCGCGTTCGACAGCACCTTCATCGCGCCCGGCACATCCAGGTACGTCACCACCAGCGCGCTCGCCCGCGCCAGCCCCGCGGCCACCAGCGCCTGCAGCCGCGAAGCATCGCCGAACACCACGGAATCGCCGGCGGCCGCGGCTTGCCGCACGCGGTCGGGGTCCAGGTCGAGCGCCATGTAGGGGATGCCCTCGCGCTCGAGCATGCGGGCCAGGTTCTGGCCGCAGCGGCCATAGCCGCAGATGATCACGTGGCGGTTGATGTTGATCGAACGGCGCGCGATGTTGGTCATCTGCAATGATTGCAGCAGCCATTCGTTGGCGACCAGTTTCATCACGATCCGGTTGGAATGCATGATGATGAACGGCGTGGCCAGCATCGACAGCACCATGCTGGCCAGGATGGGGTTGAGCAGCAGCGGCGGCACCAGCTCGTTCTGCTGCGCGAGCGTGAGCAGCACGAAGCCGAATTCGCCGGCCTGCGCGAGGTACAGGCCGGTGCGCAGCGACACGCCGGCGGAGGCGCCCAGCGCGCGCGTGAGGCCGGTAACGAGCAACAGCTTGAACAGCACCGGCAGGACCAGCAGCACCAGCACCATGGCCCAGTGCTCGGCCACCATGCGCCAGTCCAGCAGCATGCCGATGGAGATGAAG
Source organism: Ramlibacter sp. (assembly GCA_019449555.1). Classification (GTDB taxonomy): domain Bacteria; phylum Pseudomonadota; class Gammaproteobacteria; order Burkholderiales; family Burkholderiaceae_C; genus Ramlibacter. The sequence continues at coordinate 38,306 of JAGRPN010000053.1, read as the reverse complement.
AACAGCCCGAGCAGCACGTCGTGGAACGGCCGGATGTCCGTTTCCACCTGGTGCTTGTATTCGGTTTCGGAAATCAGCATGCCGGCGATGAAGGCGCCGAGCGCGAGCGACAGGCCCGCCAGTTCCGTGAGCCACGCCAGCCCGAGGGTGACCAGCAGCAGGTTCAGCACGAACAGCTCTTCGCTCTTGCGCCGCGCCACCAGGGTGAGCCACCAGCGCATCACGCGCTGGCCGCCGGCCAGCAATAGCGCGATCAGGGCGGCGGCCTTCAAGGCGGCCACGAGCAGCGCCTTGAACAGCATTTCGGGCGGGCTGCCCAGGGCCGGGATCAGCACCAACAAGGGCACCACGGCGAGGTCCTGGAACAGCAGCACGCCCATCACGCGCTTGCCGTGCTCGCTTTCCAGCTCCAGGCGTTCGGCCAGCAGCTTGACGACGATGGCCGTGCTGCTCATCGCCACCGCGCCCGACAGCGCGAGCGCCGTCTGCCAGTTCATCTGCCACAACCTCGGGGCGGCGGCGGCGAGCGCCAGCGAGCCCAGCGTGCCCAGCGCGATCGTGAGCACCACCTGGGACAGGCCCAGGCCGAACACGTGGGCCCGCATCGCGCGCAGCTTGTGCAGGTTGAATTCCAGCCCGATCACGAACATCAGGAACACCACGCCGAACTCGCCCAGGTGACGCACCGTGGCGGAGCTCCCGCCCAGCGCCAGCGCGTTGGGGCCGATCACCACGCCCACCACCAGGTAGCCCAGCATCGGCGGCAGCTTGAGGTAGCGGCAGCCCACCACGCCCAGCACTGCGGCCAGCAGGTACAGCAGCGTGAGATCGAGCGAGGTCATGACGGCATGCTACCAAGAGACAGCGCGACGCCTCGATAGAATCGCGCCATGGCTCTCCCCCACGCCGGCAACTCCTTTCCGCAGACTCAGGACGGCGCCGTGCCCCCGGCGCAGCAGCCGCCTTTCGATGCCGCGCAGGCGCTGCGGCTGGCCCGCGAGACGTTCGAGATCGAGGCGGCGGCGGTGCTGGGCCTGAAGGCGCGCACCGGCGAGGCGTTCGCCCGGGCCGTCGAAATGATGCTGCGGGTGCGCGGGCGCGTCGTGGTCATGGGCATGGGCAAGAGCGGGCACATCGGCCGCAAGGTGGCGGCGACGCTGGCCTCCACCGGCACGCCGGCTATGTTCGTGCATCCGGCCGAGGCCAGCCACGGCGACCTCGGGATGATCAAGCCGGTGGACCTCGTGCTGGCGATTTCCAACGGCGGCGAGAGCGAGGAGATCACGGTGATCCTGCCGGTGCTCAAGCGCCTGGGCGTGCCGCTCGTCGCGATGACGGGCGCGCTCGACTCGACGCTGGGCCGCCACGCCGAGATCGTGCTGGATTGCCGCGTCGAGAAGGAAGCCTGCCCGCTGAACCTCGCGCCCACGGCCAGCACCACCGCCCAGCTCGCGCTCGGCGACGCGCTCGCCGTCGCGCTGCTGGATGCGCGCGGGTTCAAGACCGAGGACTTCGCCCGCTCGCATCCGGGCGGCGCACTCGGGCGCAAGCTGCTGACCCATTTGAGCGACCTCATGCGCACCGGCGAGGGGGTGCCGCGCGTGGGTCCCGAGGCGACGTTCAGCCAGCTGATGCGCGAGATGAGCGCCAAGGGCCTGGGCGCCTCGGCGGTGGTGGATGGCGCGGGGCACGTGCTGGGCATCTTCACCGATGGCGACCTGCGCCGGCTGATCGAAAAGGGGCTCGACCTGCGCAGCCTGACGGCGCGCGAGGTGATGCATCCGCGGCCGCACACGATCCGCAGCGACGTGCTCGCGGTCGAGGCGGCCGAGCTCATGGAGCAGCACCGCATCACGAGCGTGCTGGTGGTCGATGCCGACGGCAAGCTGTGCGGCGCGGTCAACAGCAACGACCTGATGCGCGCCAAGGTGATCTGAGCCGCCATGGATCGGCCCGCCCTGACCTTCACGCCCGAGCAGTTGCTCGCGGCCCAGGGCGTGCGCGTCGCGTTCTTCGACGTCGACGGCGTGTTGACCGACGGCGGGCTGTATTTTTCCGAGCAGGGGGAGACCCTCAAACGCTTCCACATCCTGGACGGGTTCGGCCTCAAGTTGCTGCAAAGGGCCGGCATCACGCCAGCAGTGATCACCGGCCGCGACTCCGGGCCGTTGCGCAACCGGCTGGCAGCGCTGGGCGTGACGCACGTGCACTACGGCACCGAAGACAAGGCGCCGGCGGCCGAGCGGACCTTGCAGGAGCTCGGGCTGCGCTGGAGCGACGCCGCCGCCATCGGCGACGACTGGCCGGACCTGCCGCTGCTTCGCCGCTGCGCCTTCGCGGGCGCGCCGGCCAACGCCCATCCGGAAGTGAAGGCGGTCGCGCACTACGTGACGCAGGCGGCCGGCGGCGCCGGGGCCGCGCGCGAATTCTGCGACCTGCTGCTGCAGGCCGGCGGTCGCTACGCGCAGCTGCTCGAAGGGTACGCATGAGCGCGGGCGTCCCGCGGCCATGAGCGCCGTCGCGCGCTCGCCGCTGGCGGGCCTCGGGGCGCTGGTGCGCGGCGGCTGGGAGCGCGTGTCGGTGTACCTGCCGATCATCCTGATGGCGGTGCTGGCCCTGGGCACCTACTGGCTAGCGCGCAACACGCCGGTGTTGGGCCCGGCCGAGACCCAGCGGGCGCCTACCCACGATCCCGACTACGTGATGCGAGGCTTTTCGGTCAAGACGTTCGACGCGAGCGGGCGCCTCAAGTCCGAGGTCCACGGCAAGGAGGCGCGCCATTTCCCGGACACCGACACCCTGGAGATCGACCAGCCGCGCATCCGCTCGCTCAACGAGCGCGACCAGCTCACCGTGGCGACGGCGCAGCGGGCGCTGAGCAACGGCGACGGCTCCGAAGTGCAATTGATCGGCGATGCGGTGGTCACCCGCGAGGCCAGCCGCAACGAGCGCGGCGAGCTCCAGCCGCGGATGGAATTCCGCGGCGAATTCCTGCATGCCTTCCTCAACACCGAGCGGGTGAAGTCGAACAAGCCGGTGCAGCTCACGCGCGGCACCGACCGGTTCACGGCCGACAGCCTGGACTACGACAACATCGAGCAGGTGCTGGAACTGCGCGGCCGCGTGCACGGGGTGCTCGTGCCGCAGCCGGCGCAGAAATAGCCGCACGTGTCCATGGACAAGCTCGTCTTCATCACCGGCGCCTCGAGCGGCATCGGCCAGGCGCTGGCCTGGCGCTATCACGAGGCTGGCTGGCGGCTGGCGCTGGCCGCGCGCCGCGGCGCGGAAATCGAGGAGTGGGCGCGCGCCAGGGGGCTGGCCGCCGATCGCTATTGCGTCTATCGGGCCGACGTGGCGGACATCGACGACATCGTCGCGGCAGGGCTCGATTGCATCGCGCGCCAGGGCGTCCCCGATGTCGTGATCGCGAATGCCGGCATCAGCATCGGGGTGGATACGGCGCTGCGCGAGGACCTGGACGTGGTCGCACGGATCTTCGCCACCAACAGCGTCGGCCTGGCCGCGACCTTCAATCCGTTTCTCGCCGCGATGGCGAAGCGGGGCTCCGGCGCGCTGGTGGGCATCGCCAGCGTGGCGGGCATCCGCGGCCTGCCCGGCCACGCGGCGTATTGCGCGAGCAAGGCGGCCGTCATCAATTATTGCGAAAGCCTGCGCGGCGAGCTGCGCGCGAGCGGCGTGAAAGTCGTGACGATTTGCCCCGGCTACGTGGCCACTCCGCTGACCGAACGCAATCGCTATGGGATGCCGTTCCTGCTGCAGCCGCGCGAGTTCGCCGAGCGCGCGTTCCGCGCCATCGAGGCGGGGGCGAGCTACCGCGTGATCCCGTGGCAGATGGCGATCGTCGCCAGGCTGTTGCGCCTATTGCCCAACGCCGTGTTCGATCGCGCGCTCGCCGGCCGGCCGCGCAAGCAGCGGCAGCACACGACCTGACCAGGCTGTCAGGCCGGACCTCGATCCGGCATCCATGATTTCCTGGTTGCGGGTCGAGCCCGCAATGACAATTCGGGCGCGCAACAAAAAGGCTCCCGCAGGAGCCTTTATTCGTGATGCCGAATTGCGCTCAATAGCCGCCGCGGCTGCCGCCGCCACCGCCGCCGCGCGGGCCCGAGCCATAGGGGCTGCGGAAACCGCCGTCGCTGCCGCCACCGCCGCCGCGGCCGCCGTAGCTGCCACCGCCACCGCCGTTGCGGCCGCCGCCCCCCCCGCCGCCATAGCCGCCGCCGGAACTCCCGCCGCCACCGCCATAGCCACCGCCGCCCCCGTAGCCGCCGCCACTGCGCGGGGGCCGCGATTCCATGGGACGCGCCTCGTTGACGACGACGCTGCGGCCGCCCAGCGGCTGCCCGTTCATGCCGCTGATAGCAGCCTGAGCTTCCGCGTCGCTGCCCATTTCCACGAAGCCGAAGCCCTTGGAGCGGCCGGTGTCGCGCTCCATCATGACCTTGGCACTGGTGACGGCGCCGAACTGGCTGAACGCCTGCTCGAGATCGCTATCGCGAACGGAATAAGGCAGGTTGCCGACGTAAAGTTTGTTGCCCATCGATTGGGACTCCTAAAAAAACGAAATGACTTGAGCGATGGAGTCCCGAAAACGCATTCAACTGGCCGTGAGTGACGCGAAAAGTAGACCTGATCACCGCAATCCCGCGTGAAAACCGCTAACCACGCTTTTCCATTATGGAACAGATATTTGGGGTGCGTGCAAGGCCGCCAGGGTGGCGCGGGATGGCGAAAACCCTAAAGGGTAGGCCATGAAAAAAGGGCCCGTAGGCCCTTTCGTTGCATTTGCCGTCGAGCGGCAAACTGATCAGTAACCGCCGCGGCCACCGCCGTAGCCGCCGCCACCGCCGCCCCGACGCTCACCACCACCGCCGCCGCCGCCGGCGCCACCACCGTAGCCGCCACCACCACCGCCGAAGCCGCCGGTACGCGGGGGACGCGATTCCATCGGACGCGCTTCGTTGACCACGAGGCCGCGGCCGCCGATCTGCTGGCCGTTCATGCCTTCGATGGCCGCCTTGGCTTCCGCCTCGGTGCTCATTTCGACGAAGCCGAAGCCCTTGGAGCGACCGGTGTCGCGTTCCATCATGACCTTGGCGCTGGAAACGGTGCCGTACTGGCTGAACGCCTGTTCCATGTCGCTGTCGCGGTAAGAATAGGGCAGGTTGCCCACATAAAGTTTATTGCCCATCAATAGGACTCCTGAAGAAAAAAACTCACTAAGCAGTGGAGTCCGAAAGACGCAATAAACAAACCACGCGAAACCGACCATTCACCGCAAACCTATGCCCCGGAGAACGGGGCACGTTCGTATTATGGGGCATGTTGGCCGTCAATGCACAAGTCCCTCGAAGACCTTTTATTCACCCGTGTAATTCCGCCAGCGGGCCAGGGCCTTGCGCATCGTGAGCAACTGCCGCTCGAAAACCGGACAGGCAGTGCAGGCGGCCAGGTGCAGGCGCAGCGCCAGGCGCTCGATCACCGGCAAGCCGCGGTCCTCCCGGGCGACCAGCAGAACGGTGACTTCCTTGCAGGTCCGGCGCAGGATCTTCATGGCGCGGCGCGGTTTCCAAACCAGTTGATTTCGAGGCATTCGCGCAGCCGCAGCCGGGCCCGGTGCAGCTGGACATAGAGGTTGGTCGGCGTCAGCCCCAGTTCCTTACAAATCTCCTCGCTCGGCAGCTCCAGCCACTCGCGCATCAGGAACACCCGGCCCATGGCGGCGGGCAGGCGCTCGGCGCACGCCTCCAGCACGGCGATGAACTGGCGCGAGCTGAGTTCCTGCTCCGGGTTGCCCCAGTCGGCCGGCTGCTCCTGGAAATGCCCGTCGGCCTTGAACATCAGCGCATCGAGCTCGTCGCTGCCGTCGCCCTCATCGCTGGCCAGGCAGACTTCGCGCTGCCGCTCGCGCAGGATGTCGATCACCTTGTGCTTGAGGATGCCCACCAGCCAGGTCTTGAGCTGGCTGCGGTTGCCGAACGACTGGGGCTTGGCCAGCGCCGCCAACAGCGTTTCGGAAACGGCGTCTTCGGCCCAGGCATCGTTGCGCAATTGCAGCCGCGCGAACCGGAGCAGGTACCCCTGGTACTCGGCCAATTGACTTTCGAGCGTCATGGTGGAGGGTCCGTGAGGGCGCGATCATCGCACACGCTCCGGAGCAAGCAAAGCCGGCGGCGCGGCTGCAGCGGCGCAGGCCGGACGGTCACCAGTTGGCTTCGCGCTCGGGCGTCGAGCCGATGCGGTGGATCGCGAGATCGGCGCCTTCGTACTCTTCTTCGGGCGTCAGGCGCAGCCCGGCCGCCGCCTTGATCAGGCCGTAGACGACAAAACCGGCGACTACCGCCCAGGCGACGCCCAGCAACGTGCCGATGAGCTGCGCGCCGAGGCTGACACCGCCGAGTCCCCCCAGGGCCTTATTGCCGAAGATGCCGGCCGCGATGCCGCCCCAGGCGCCGCACACGCCGTGCAACGGCCACACGCCCAGCACGTCGTCCACTTTCCACCGGTTCTGGGTGAAGGTGAACATCGCCACGAAACTGGCGCCCGCGACCGCGCCCACCACGAGGGCGCCCAGCGGGTGCATCAGGTCCGAACCCGCGCAGACGGCGACCAGCCCCGCCAGCGGGCCGTTGTGCACGAAGCCCGGGTCGTTGCGGCCGACGGCCAGGGCGGCCAGCGTGCCGCCGACCATCGCCAGGAGCGAATTGACCGCCACCAGGCCGGAAATCTTGTCGATGGTCTGCGCGCTCATCACGTTGAAGCCGAACCAGCCCACGGTGAGGATCCAGGCGCCGAGCGCCAGGAACGGGATATTGGAAGGCGGATGGGCGGAGATCGCGCCGTCCTTGCGGTAGCGGTTGCTGCGCGCGCCCAGCAGGATGACGGCCGGCAGTGCCAGCCAGCCCCCCATCGCATGGACCACGACGGAGCCAGCGAAGTCGTGGAACTCCTCGCCGGTGAGCGACTTGAGCCAGCCCTGGATGCCGAACGCATGGTTCCAGGCGACGCCCTCGAACAGCGGATAGACCACGCCGACCAGGATCGCCGTCGCCAGCAACTGCGGGCCGAACCGCGCCCGCTCCGCGATGCCGCCGGAGATGATGGCGGGGATCGCGGCGGCGAACGTGAGCAGGAAGAAGAACCTCACCAGCTCGTAGCCGTTCCTGGCCGCCAGCTGCTCGGCGCCGACGAAAAAGCTGGTGCCGTAAGCGACCGTGTAGCCCACGACGAAATAGGTGACGGTGGAGACCGAGAAATCGGCCAGGATCTTCACCAGGGCATTGACCTGGTTCTTCTTGCGCACGGTGCCCAGTTCGAGAAAGGCGAAGCCCGCGTGCATGGCAAGCACCATGATGCCGCCCAGGAGAATAAACAAAGCGTCCGAGCCCTGTTTTAGTGCTTCCATGAATCCCTCTTTGGATGAAATGCCTGTTATTGGTGCGTCGCGTGCGGATTTCCGGCGTCCGCACCATAACGAAGCAATAAGCGCGCCACAAGCGTGCGCGGGCTGCGACGCTACAATGCGCGCTGTCATTGGGGAGTAGCCTCCCTTCGAATCCGAGAGGGGTTTGCGTCAACAGACTTGGGACCAGCGGTCCCGTGGCGCAAACGGTAGTTCCGGACCTGGCGAGACCTTTGACTGCGCAGCCTCCGCTTTCGGCCGGGGATGCCGCGCGGTCAATGTGTGCTCCAACCGGCCCGGGAACCCCCGATGGAATCCTTCCTCGTGTCCACCGGCATCGTCGCGCTCGCCGAAATGGGCGACAAGACGCAACTGCTGTCCCTCGTGCTGGCCGCGCGCTTTCGAAAACCGTGGCCGATCGTGCTGGGCATCCTCGTGGCCACCGTGGCCAATCACGCCCTGGCCGGCGCGGCCGGAACCTGGGTCACCACGATGCTCGGGCCGCAGGTGCTGCGCTGGGTGCTCGGGGGTTCGTTCATCGCGATGGCGCTGTGGATGCTCATTCCGGACAAGCTCGACGAAGGCGAGGGCGACAAGGCGCCGCGCCTGGGCGTATTCGGCACCACGGTCGTCGCCTTCTTCCTGGCCGAGATGGGCGACAAGACGCAGGTGGCGACCGTCATGCTGGCCGCGCAGTACCACGCGTGGGCGCCGGTCGTGGCGGGCACCACGCTTGGCATGATGCTGGCCAACGTGCCGGTGGTCTGGTTCGGCGACCAGGTGACCCGCCGCGTGCCGGTGCGCGTGGTGCATCTCGTGTCGGCGGTGATCTTCGGCGCGCTGGGCGCGGCGGCCATCGCGGGCTGGGGCTAGCCCGCCAGCCAACCGCCGCTCAATGCGCCGCGTCGGCGCCCCGATAGATCACGTGATAGGTGAGCCCCACCAGCACGCTGCCGCCCAGGAGATTGCCCGCGATCACCGGCAGCAGGTTAGCCGCCATGCCCGGCCACGTGACGGCCGCTTGTGCCGAAGGGGCGCCGCCCGCGTGCTGTATCAGCATCGCCAGCGGCATCAGGTACATGTTCGCGATGCTGTGCTCGAAGCCGGCGGCCACGAACGCGCTGATGGGGAAGATGACGGCGACCGCCTTGTCCACCACGCTGCGCCCCGCCATGGCCATCCACACGGCCATGCAGACCAGCACGTTGCACAGCACGCCGCGAAAGAACGCTTCCCACCACGGCAGTGCCTGCTTGGCCAGGGCGATCCTGACCACCGCGCGGCCCACGGCGCCTTCATTCATGCCGGTATGCCCGCTGGCGAACACGAGCACCGCCAGTCCGGCCGCGCCCGCGAAGTTGGCGAGGCACACCAGGACCCAGTTGCGCGCCAGCTCGGCCGAGGTGATCTTGCCGTCCGCCCATGCCATCGCCAGCAGGTTGTTGCCGGTGAAGAGCTCCGCGCCCGCGACCACCACCAGCAGCAGGCCCAGCGAGAACACCAGCCCGCTCGCGATCTGGGCGGCCGCGAACCCGAGCGTCGCATCGGCTTGCACGATCACGAACAACATGGATCCCAGCCCGATGAACGCGCCGGCCAGCACGCCGAGCATCAGGAGCGGCAACGCGGCCATGCGTGCCTTGGCCACGCCGACGGTCGCGATGCGCCGGGCCACTTCGCGCGGGGCAAACGCGTCGGATCCATAAAGTTCGACCATGGGGCCTCCGTGTCCAGCACGTATACTAGAGCGGCGCCGATTTGCTGCAGCTTGCGGGCGCTCAATAAATTCAGCTAAAGACCGAAAGCCCAGGAACCCGGCCTCGCTTCTTTAGCGACGCCGGGTTTTTTTGATTTTTCTCTCGATGATCGTCACGCCGCAATCGATGCATTTCGCCGAAGCGCTTGCCCTGCAAAGCGGCGCGTCGATCCGCGGCTATGCGCTGGCGTACGAGACCTACGGCACGCTCAATGCCGACAAGAGCAACGCCGTCCTGATCTGCCATGCGCTGAACGCTTCGCACCACGTGGCCGGCAGCTACGAAGGCCAGGAGCGGTCCGAAGGCTGGTGGGACAGCATGATCGGCCCGGGCAAGCCGGTGGACACGGACCGCTTCTTCGTGATCGGCGTGAACAACCTGGGCTCGTGCTTCGGCTCGACCGGGCCGATGCACGTCAATCCCGACACGGGCCGCATCTACGGCGCGGATTTCCCGGTGGTGACGGTGGAAGACTGGGTCCACGCCCAGGCCCGGCTGCTCGATCGGCTGGGCATCCAGTCGCTCGCCGCGGTGATGGGCGGCAGCCTCGGCGGCATGCAGGCGCTGTCCTGGACGCTGCAGTATCCCGAGCGGGTGCGGCACGCCGTGGTCGTCGCCAGCGCGCCCAACCTCACGGCCGAGAACATCGCCTTCAACGAGGTGGCGCGGCGCGCCATCGTGACCGATCCCGATTTCCACGGCGGCCACTTCTACGAGCACGGCGTGATCCCGAAACGGGGCCTGCGCATCGCCCGCATGATCGGCCACATCACTTACCTGAGCGACGACGTGATGAACGAGAAGTTCGGCCGTCAGTTGCGCGAAGGCATCGAAGCGGGGGGCGACGCCGCCGCCGGTGCGCCGCGCAAGCGCAGCGTCGGCGAGTATCTCTACACCACGCAGGACGTCGAGTTCCAGATCGAGAGCTACCTGCGCTACCAGGGCGACAAGTTCAGTGAGTACTTCGACGCCAACACCTACCTGTTGATCACGCGCGCCCTGGACTATTTCGATCCGGCGCGCCGCCACAACGGCAACCTCGCCAAGGCGCTGGCGCCGGCGACCGCGCATTTCCTGCTGGTGAGTTTCCTCACCGACTGGCGCTTCGCTCCCCGGCGCAGCCGCGAGATCGTCAAGGCGCTGCTCGACAACCGGCGCGACGTGAGCTATGCGGAGATCGACGCGCCGCACGGCCACGACGCTTTCCTGCTCGAGGATGCGCGCTACCTGGGCGTGGTCCGCTCCTATTTCGACCGCATCGGCAAGGAGGTGAGCACCGACGGGCCGCCCCTAGGCGCGAAGGCCCACTCGGGGGGCAGTGCAGCGGGCTTGCCCGCAAACGTGGGGGCCACATCCCAGTGACCGATCGCCTGACCATGCAGTCGATCGCCGCTCTGGTGCCGCCGGGCTCGCGCGTGCTCGACCTGGGTTGCGGCGACGGCGCGATGCTCGACTACCTGCAGCGCGAGCGCGGCTGCAGCGGCTACGGCATCGAGATCGCCGACGCCAACGTGCTGGCCTGCGTCAAGCGCGGCGTCAACGTGATCCAGCTGAACCTGGACGAAGGCCTGTCGATGTTCGACGACGAATCGTTCGACGTGGTGCTGCAGATCGACACCTTGCAGCACCTGCGCAACACCGAAACCATGCTGGTGGAGACGGCGCGCGTCGGCCGTATCGGCATCGTCGCGTTCCCCAATTTCGCGCACTGGCCCAACCGGCTGTCGATCGCGCGCGGGCGCATGCCCGTCACCAAGCGCCTGCCCTACCAGTGGTACGACACGCCCAACATCCGCGTGGGCACCTTCAAGGACTTCGAGGTGCTGGCCACCAAGAACCGGCTCGCCATCCTGGACGCCTACGGGCTGCAGGAAGGCCGCGTGGTGCGCTTCCTGCCCAACGCCCGCGCCGGCACGGCCGTGTTCAAGTTCGAGCGCGGCTGAGTTGACTGGAGCGGATCTTGTTGTAGCATTTGCGCATCGGGAAAACAGCCTCCCGGTTCTTCACGGATAGACGGTGTCCCGTCCAAGCGCTGGCAACTTCACTTGGAGTTTGACCGTGGACACCGCATCCGATTCCATTTCGCCCGAACAATTCGCCGCCGTGCTCGGCCGGCCCGACGCGCCGCTGGTGCTGGACGTGCGGCGCGAGCAGCGCTTCCGCGAAAGCGCGCACATCCTGCCGGGCGCGCAGCGCTGCGCACCCGAGGAGGTCGCCCGCCTCTGCGCATCCGGAGCGCCGCGCGACGTCGTCGTGTATTGCACTTACGGCCATGACGTGGGCTGCGAGGCCGCGCAGGCGCTGCGCACCGCCGGCTGGAACGCGCACTCTCTCGCCGGCGGCATCGAAGGCGGCGAAGAGGGCGTGGACCCGCCGGAAGCGATCGCCGCCTGGCGCGCCAACCCGCTGCCGCGCTTGCGCAAGCGCGCGGACCTCGGCGTGACGGGCGAGCGGCCGTCACGCTGGATCACACGCGCGCGGCCCAAGATCGACCGCATCGCCTGCCCCTGGCTGGTGCGGCGCTTCATCGACCCGCGGGCCAGCTTCTTCTACGTGCCGGCCGAGCGGGTGCTGCAGGAAGCCGAGCGGCTGCTGGCCGTGGCGTATGACTTGCCCGGCGCGCCGATCGGGCATGAAGGCGGGCACTGCAGCTTCGATGCCCTCTTGCGCGCATTCGGCCTGGAGGAGCCCGCGCTGCTGGCGCTGGCGCGCATCGTGCGCGGCGCGGACACGGACCGCCCGGACCTCGCACCGCAATGCGCCGGGCTGCTGGCCGTTTCGCTTGGGCTCGCGCGCCTGCATGCCGACGACCATGCGATGCTGGATGCGGCGCTGCCCGTGTATGACGCCCTCTACGCATGGTGCCGTGCAGCGGGGACGCAGGGTCATGGCGCGAACGCCCAGCGCGCAGCAGGCGCTGCATGACGCCGGCGGCGATGAGCGACACCGGCCGGGCGCCGGGCGTGTCGTTCGGCCAGGCGCTGAAGTTCTGGCTCAAGCTCGGCTTCATCAGCTTCGGCGGGCCGGCCGGACAGATCGCGATCATGCACCGCGAGCTGGTGGAGCAGAAGCGCTGGATCTCGGAGCGCCGCTTCCTGCATGCGCTGAACTACTGTATGTTGCTGCCCGGGCCCGAGGCGCAGCAACTGGCCACCTACATCGGCTGGCTGATGCACCGAACCTGGGGCGGCATCGTTGCCGGCGGCCTGTTCGTGATGCCGTCGCTGTTCATCCTCATCGGGTTGAGCTGGGTGTATGCGGCCTTCGGCCACGTGAGCTGGGTGGCGGGACTGTTCTACGGCATGAAGCCGGCGGTGTCCGCGATCGTGGCGCAGGCCGTGTGGCGCATCGGCGGCCGGACGCTGAAACACCCCCGGCGCGTCCCTTTGCTGTGGGCGATCGCGATCCTGAGCTTCGTCGCGATCGCGGTGGCGCATGTGCCGTTCCCGTTCGTGGTGCTCGCCGCCGCACTGGCCGGTGCCTGGGGCGGCAAGGTGCTGCCCGCGCAGTTCGGCGGCAGTGCAGCGCATGCGCCGGCCACGGGCGCCGACCGCGCGCCGGGCGCGTCGTTCGTGACCGACGACGACACGCCGACACCCGATCACGCGCGCTTTCGCAGGTCGCAACTGGCAGGGGTGCTCGGCGTGGGTGTATTGCTGTGGCTGCTACCCATCGCCGCGCTGGTCGCGGCGCACGGCTGGAGCGGCACCCTCACGCAGATGGGCTGGTTCTTCACCAAGGCGGCCCTGCTGACGTTCGGGGGTGCCTACGCCGTGCTGCCCTACGTGTACCAGGGCGCGGTCGAGCAGTTCCAGTGGCTGAGCGCCTCGCAGATGATCGACGGCCTGGCGCTCGGCGAGACCACGCCGGGACCGCTGATCATGGTGGTCGCGTTCGTGGGTTTCGTCGGCGGCTGGACCAAGCAGGTGCTGGGCCCGGATCTGCTGTTCACCGGTGCCGCGCTGGCCGCGGCGCTGGTCACCTGGTTCACGTTCCTGCCCTCGTTCCTGTTCATCCTGGCGGGCGGCCCGCTGATCGAGGCGACGCACGGCAATTTGAAGTTCACCGCGCCATTGACGGGCGTCACGGCCGCCGTGGTCGGCGTCATCGCCTCGCTGGCCGTGTTCTTCCTGGTCCATATCGCGCTCGTGCCGGGCGGCACCGCCGGCGGGTGGCGGGTGGACTTCGCGGCGCTCGGGTTGGCCGCCGCGGCAGCCGTCGCGTTGCTGCGCTATCAGGCCGGCGTGATTCCGGTGATCGCAGGCTGTGCGCTGGCGGGCCTCGCGCTGACCCTGGCGGCCTAGCGGCGCAGCAGGTATGCTTGTCATACCACTTCGGTTTTTTGTATGACGAGCCAGTTCACACCGGTGACGAGCGGCGCCCGCCTGTCGGACCAGGTTGCGCAGCAGCTCGCTGCGCAAATCCATACCGGGCGGCTCGAGGCCGGGGAGAAACTGCCGCCGGAAGCGCGGCTGGTCGAGCAGTTCCGGGTTAGCCGCACGGTGCTGCGCGAGGCGGTGTCGCGCCTGAAATCGCTGGGCCTCGTCGACTCGCGCCAGGGCAGCGGCGTGTACGTCAGCGCGAGCCCGCCGTATGCGCCGCTCAATTTCGATGCGCGCCACACCGAGTCGCGCGCAGCGGTGGTGCAGATGGCGGAAGTGCGGCGCGCACTCGAAGCCGAGGCGGCCGGCCTCGCCGCGCAGCGGCGCAAGCCCGCCGACGTGAAGCGCCTGAAACAGGCGGTGCAGGCGCTCGAGCGCGCGGTGCAAAGCAGCGGCGACGGCGTGGAAGAGGACCTGCTGTTCCATCGCGCGGTGGCCGATGCGGCGCACAACCCGTTCCTGATCGGCACGCTGGACTACCTGTCGCAGTTCATGCGCGGCGCGATCGGCGTCACGCGCGCGAACGAGGCGCGGCGGGCCGACTTCGCGGCGCAGGTGCGCGCGGAGCACGCCGCGGTGCTGCTCGCGATCGAAGCGGGCGATGTGGCGAAAGCCCGCGCCGCGGCCTCGCGCCACATGAACAACGCCATCCGCCGCATCGAAAGCGCTGACCCGGCCTTCTGGGGCCAGGAAGGCGCGCGGCTGGCGGTGCCCCTGGTGCGCGTTCGCGAGCGGGCCTGAACATGCCGCCGCCCATGCTTTCGCGCGAAGCTGGAATATTCGCTTACGAGTTGCGCGACGACCGGCTGACCGGTTCCGCGCCCCTCGTGCTGGCGGTGTGCATCGACGGCCTGCAGGCGCTGAGGAGCGAGGAGGCGTCGTTCCTCAGTGAAGCCGAGCGCGAGAGCCTGCGGCAATTCCCGGGCGAGCCGCGCCCGCTGGGATTCCTGCGCGGCCGGTGGGCCGCGAAGCAGGCGCTCGTTCGCGGTTTCGGCGGGCAGCACCGCGAGTGGAGCATCGCCAACGGGGTGTTCGGCCAGCCGGTCGCGCAATTCGACGCGGGCGTGAAGCCGCCGGTCGCGGTGTCCGTCAGCCATTCGAACGTCGGAGCGCTCGCCCTGGCGGTGCCGGCGGCGTGCCCCGCGGCGATCGACTGCGAGGTGGTTTCCGCGCGGAACCTCGATGCGATCCGCAGCCAGATGGGCGAGGACGAATTGACTGCGGCCGCGCGCTCCGGCTTGCCCGTGATCGACGCACTCACCATGCTCTGGTCGTTGAAGGAATCGGCCTGCAAGGTGCTGGGCGCCGGCCTCAGCGCCGATTTCCAGGTCCTCGGCATGACGCAGTTCGCGTTTTCCGGGGACGACCAGTTGCGGGTGCGGTTCAGGCATTTCGCGCACATCCAGGGCCACGCACTGCGGCGTGGCGGGCAGGTGGCGAGCCTCGTGTTTGCAGCGTCCAGCCGGATCGCCGGCGGCGGCGCGCCCGTGCTGGAGCAGGAACTGGCGCTGCTGTGCAAGCCGGCGGGCGCCAAGCCAGGAGCCTGAGCGCCCCTGGCGGTCCGGCCGAGCCACCCAAGTTGTATGATGACAATATCAATTCGCTGAAGCGGGGGTGCGCATGGAACACAACGTGGGCGTGATCGGGCTGGGCGCGATGGGCGGCGGCATGGCGCGCTCGCTGCGCCGCGCCGGGTACGTGGTGCACGCGGTCGATGCGCGCCCCGGCGTGGCGGCGGCGTTCGCCGGCGAGGGCGGCGTGGCATGCGCCACCGCGGCCGAGGCCGCTCGCGATTGCGACGTGATCGTCAGCGTGGTCGTCAATGCGGCGCAGACCGAAGCCGTGCTGTTCGCCGACGGCGGTTGCGCGGCGGCGATGCGTGCAGGCGCGGTGTTCGTGATGTGCTCCACGGTGGACCCGGCTTGGTCGGCCGCGCTCGAGTCGCGCCTCGCCGAGCGCGGCATCCTCTATCTCGACGCGCCGATCTCCGGCGGCGCCGCCAAGGCGCAGGCCGGGCAGATCACGATGATGACGGCGGGCAGCGCCGCCGCGTACGAAAAATGCGGCGCGATGCTGGACGCGATGGCGGCGAAGGTCTACCGCCTCGCAGATCGCGCGGGCGCCGGCAGCAAGGTCAAGGTCATCAACCAGTTGCTGGCGGGCGTGCACATCGCAGCGGCGGCGGAGGCGATGGCGCTCGGCCTGCGCGAAGGGGTCGATGCCGCCGCGCTGTACGAGGTGATCACCCACAGCGCCGGCAACAGCTGGATGTTCGAGAACCGCATGGCCCATGTGCTGGCCGGCGACTACACGCCGCTG
This sequence comes from Ramlibacter sp., assembly GCA_019449555.1. Classification (GTDB taxonomy): domain Bacteria; phylum Pseudomonadota; class Gammaproteobacteria; order Burkholderiales; family Burkholderiaceae_C; genus Ramlibacter. The sequence continues at coordinate 22,425 of JAGRPN010000053.1, read as the reverse complement.
TCGGCGGTGGACATCTTCGTGAAGGACCTCGGGATCGTGCTCGACGTCGCGCGCGCCAGCAAGTTTCCGCTGCCGTTGTCGTCCACCGCGCACCAGATGTTCATGCAGGCTTCCAGTGCGGGCTTCGCCAAGGAAGACGACAGCGCCGTGATCAAGATTTTCCCGGGCATCGCGTTGCCGCGGCCCGGCCCCAAGACAACTCCCTAGACCGACAGGACGACCATGAACATCCTCATCACCGGCGGCGGCGGCTTCCTCGGCGCGCGCCTCGCCCGCACCCTGCTCGCGCAGGGCAGACTGCCCGTGGCCGGCGGGCCGGCGCAGCCGATCGACACCATCACGCTGGCCGATCGCGTGCCGCCGCCCGCCGACCTCGCGGCGGACCCGCGGGTGCGGTTTGCCGGGGGCGACCTGAATGCGCTCGTCGCCGGCAAGGCGGTGCCGGCGCCGGGCACGGAGGTCGTGTTCCACCTGGCCGCGGCGGTGAGCGGCGAGTGCGAAGCCGATTTCGATCTCGGCATGCACAGCAACCTGGACGCGACGCGCGCGTTGCTGGACGCGTGCCGCGCGCTGGGCACCCGTCCGACGTTCGTGTTCGCCAGCTCGCTCGCGGTGTTCGGCAACCTGCCGGGCCAGCCGCTGCCCGAGCTGATCGAGGATTTCACGCTGCCGACGCCCCAAAGCAGCTACGGCATCCAGAAATTCATCGGCGAGCAACTGGTGGCCGACTACACGCGCAAGGGGTTCATCCGCGGCCGCAGCACGCGGCTCATGACGGTCAGCGTGCGGCCCGGCAAGCCCAACGGCGCGGCCTCGAGCTTCCTGTCCGGCATGATCCGCGAGCCGCTGGCCGGCGAGCGCGGCGCCTGCCCGGTGCCGCCGGAAACGCTCGTCGCGCTGTCTTCGCCGGCGCGAACCATCGAAGGCGTGATTCGCGCCGCCCAGGCGAGCGACAGCGAATGGGGACCGCTCACCGGCATGAACCTGCCCTCGCTGCGCACCACCGTCGGCGGCATGGCCGCGGCGCTGGAAAAGGTGGCGGGCAAGCAGGCGACGGCGCTGCTGGACTGGACGCCCGACCCGGCGATCCTGCGGCTGGTCAAGACCTGGCCGGGCAACGTCGCTTCTGCGCGCGCGCGTGGGCTGGGGCTGCAGGCCGACACCGATTTCGAAGCCATCGTTCGCGATTACGTGCGCGAAAATCCCGGCGCCGTGAAATTGCCGGTGCGGTGATGAGTTCGGTCTTGCTCGGCTGCATCGCCGACGACTTCACCGGCGCGACCGACCTGGCGAACAACCTGGTGCGCAGCGGCATGCGCGCGGTGCAGACGATCGGCGTGCCGGACGGGCCGCTCGACCGCGCTGCCGAGGCGGTGGTGGTGGCGCTCAAGTCGCGCACGATCCCCGCTGCCGAAGCCGTACAGCAGTCGCTCGCGGCACTGCGGTGGCTGCAGTCGCAGGGCGCGCGCCAGATCTACTTCAAATACTGCTCGACGTTCGACAGCACGGCGCAAGGCAATATCGGCCCGGTGACGGAAGCGCTGATGGAAGCGCTGCGCGCGGACTTCACGATCGCGACGCCGGCTTTCCCCGACAACCAGCGCACCGTGTTCAAAGGCTACCTGTTCGTCGGCGACGTGCCGCTGAACGAGTCGGGCATGCGCAACCACCCGCTCACGCCGATGACGGACGCCAATCTGGTGCGCGTGCTGCAGGCCCAGTGCCGGCGCCAAGTCGGCCTGATCGACTACCGCACGGTGGCGGCGGGTGAAGCGGCGATCGCCAGGCGGATCGCCGAACTGCGCTCGGGCGGCTGCGCGATCGCCGTCGTCGATGCGCTCAGCAACGAGGACCTGCTGCGCCTCGGTCCGGCATTGAAAGATTTGCCGCTGGTCACCGCCGGGTCCGGCGTCGCGATCGGCCTGCCGCGCAATTTCGGCATCGAAGCTTCGGCCGCCGCGGCGCAATTGCCGCGAGCGGGGGGCGCGCAGGCCATTCTTTCGGGCAGCTGCTCGGAGGCAACGAACCGTCAGGTCCAGGCCTTCATCGCGGCGGGCCGGCCTGCCTGCGCCATCGACCCGCTGCGGATTGCGCAAGCGCAGGACGTGGCCGCCGAAGTGCTGGCCTGGGCCGAGCCGCTGCTGGCGCGCGGGCCGGTGCTGGTGTATTCGACAGCGCAGCCGCAGGCCGTGAAAGCGGTGCAGGAGCAGCTTGGCGTCGAGCAGGCCGGCGCGCTGGTCGAGCGCTGCCTCGCCGAAATAGCGCGGGCGCTCGTCGAGCGGCTCGGCGTGCGGCAGCTGGTCGTCGCCGGCGGCGAAACCTCCGGCGCGTGCGTGCAGGCGCTGGGCATCGCGCAGATGCAGATCGGCCCGCAGATCGACCCGGGCGTTCCCTGGTGCCACGCGGCCACCGGCAACGGCACTGGCCTGCATCTCGCGCTCAAGTCGGGGAACTTCGGCGCGCAGGGTTTCTTCACCAAGGCGTTCGCGGTGCTGCAATGAAGGAAGACGAAGCTCGCAATGAAATCTGCCGCGTCGGCAAGAGCCTGTTCGACCGCGGCTATGTCCATGCGACGGCGGGCAACATCAGCGTGCGCCTGGACGACGGTTTCCTGATCACGCCCACCGATGCCTGCCTGGGATTTCTCGATCCCGCGAAGCTCGCCCGGCTGGACGGCGGGGGCCGGCAATTGTCGGGCGAACGCGCCAGCAAGACCATGGCGCTGCATGCGGCGATCTATGGCGCGGCGATGCAGTTCGACGCGGGCGTGAGATGCGTGATCCACACCCACAGCACGCATTGCGTCGCGCTCAGCCTGCAATGCAAGCGGCCGGAACTGCTGGCGCCGATCACGCCTTATTTCGTGATGAAGGTCGGCCATGTGCCGCTGACCGCCTACCGGCGGCCGGGCGCGCCGGAGACGGCGGCGGAAGTGGCGCAATTGATCGCGCACTACGGACGCAGCGACCGGCCGTTGCGCGCCGTGATGTTGCAGCGCCTGGGCCCCAACGTGTGGCACGACACGCCCGCGGCCGCGATGGCCGTGCTGGAAGAACTGGAAGAGACCGCCCGGCTGGCGCTCCTGGGCGGCGACGCCGGGCAGGAGCCGCTGACCGAATTGCAGATCGATGAATTGCGCCGCACTTTCGGCGCCCGCTGGTAAGGAGCTTGCGCTATGCCCCGCTTTGCCGCCAACCTGTCCATGCTCTACCCCGAGCTCGATTTCCTCGGCCGCTTCGAGGCCGCCGCGCGCGACGGCTTCAAGGGCGTGGAATTTCTTTTCCCTTACGCGTACGAGGCGCACGAGCTGTCGGCCCGGCTCAAGGCCAACGGCCTGCAGCAGGTGCTGTTCAATGCGCCGCCGGGCAATTGGGACCAGGGCGAGCGCGGGCTCGCCTGCATTCCTGGGCGGCAGGCGGAGTTTCGCGCCGGCATTGGGAAGGCGCTGGCCTACGCGCAGGCGCTGGAGTGTCCGCGCGTGCACGTCATGGCGGGGCTATTGCCGGCCGGCGTGGACCGCGAGAGCGTGCGGCCGATCTACGTGGACAATTTGCGCTGGGCCGCGGCCGAAGCGGCCCGGTACGGACTGGACCTTCTCATCGAGCCGATCAACACGCGCGACATTCCCGGCTTCTTCCTGAACCGCCAGGACCAGGCGCACGAACTGCTCGCCGAGATCGGCGCGGCCAACCTCAAGGTGCAGATGGACCTGTACCACTGCCAGGTGGTCGAGGGCGACCTGGCGACGAAGATCCGCCAGTACCTGCCCACCGGGCGGGTCGGCCATTTCCAGATCGCCGGCGTGCCCGAGCGGCACGAGCCCGACGTGGGCGAGCTGAATTACGCGTACCTGTTCGGCGTGATCGACGAGGTGGCGCAGCAATGCGGCTGGTCCGGCTGGCTCGGTTGCGAGTATCGGCCGGCCCGCGGCACGCAGCCGGGCGGTACCTCGGCGGGGCTGGGCTGGTTCGCTCGCTGGAAGTGAAAGACCACCCCCGAAGCGCCTTCGGCGATGCCCCCTCGGGCTTCGCCCTCTCCCCCTCAAGGGGGCACCACCAGCGGCCCGGCAAAGCCGGTTCCGCGGTGGTCGCCCCGCAATGACCGGCGCACGGCCTGACACAATCCCGGGGTGCCCCTCACCCTCGCGCAACCCGCCCACAGCGATATCGTCGTCAGGAAAAGCCGGTTCATCGGCTGCGTGCAGGCCGTACCCGATCGCGCGGCCGCGCAGGCCGTGGTCGCGCAATTGCGGCGCGAGCATCCCGGCGCCACCCACGTGTGCTGGGCTTTCCTGGCCGGCGGCCAATCGGCCGCGAACGACGACGGCGAGCCCGGCGGGACTGCCGGCCGGCCGATGCTCGAAGTGCTGCGGCGGCAGGACCTGGAAGGCGTGCTCGCCACCGTCGTGCGCTACTTCGGCGGCGTGAAGCTCGGTGCCGGCGGGCTGGTGCGCGCCTACACCGACTCGGTGGCGCAGGCACTGCTCACCTCCCACAAGGTGCCGCTGCAAAAGATCGTGACCTTGCGCTGCACGGTGCCGTATGCGCTCGAAGGCCTCGTGCGGCGCGAATTGCAGCTCGCCGGCGCGACGCTCGGCGAGGTGAAGCACGATCAGGCGGTGCAGTTCGAATTCAGCGCCAGCGAGGCGAGCGCCGCGCTGTTGGTGGCGCATCTCAACGAGGCGGGCCAGGGCGCACTGGCATGGCTGGACTGAAAGCGGGTCCGGCCAGCAGTCGCGCGACGATGACGAGCGCCGCGGCCAGATAGGCCACGCTGCCCGGCACCCACATCAGAAGGCCCCCGAGCTGCTGGTCGGCCAGCGGGTCCAGCCCCAAGGCGGCGGCTGAAGCGACATAGCTCGGGTACCACGCGGTCGGCGCCAGCGACAACAGGGCCCCGAGCGCGCCCGTGTGCAGCATGGTCGTGAACAGCGACGCGATGGCGAAGCCGCTGCCGCGCGAGCGCGGATCCGGCCCCAGCACCGCCCACCAGAACAGGAGCGCGGTCCCGAGAAAACTCGCGTGCTGAAGGACGTGCACCCATTCCGCGTGCAACGCGGCTTCGAACAATTGCGGCACGTGCCAGATCCAGAGCGCCAGCGCGTGCAGGCCCCAGGCCGCGAGCGGCTGCGTGATCGCGTGCCAGGCCGATGCGAACGCGCTCGAGCGGGTGGCGCGGCCGGCGAGCCGCCGGTGTGGCGGCTGCAGCGCCCAGGTCCAGGCCGCCAGCGGACGGCCGAGCACGAGCAAGGGGGCGGCGACGATCATCAGGGCTTCGTGCTGCACCATGTGCGCGGAAAACACCAGTGCGCCCAGCCGGTCGAGCGGCGACGCGAGCGCGGCGGCCAGCGCGAGCCAGCCGCCGGCGAACGACAGCGCCTGCCTGCGGTCGATGCCGCGCGCCGCACCGGCGTGCCGCCACAGCCGCGCGAGGCCGAGCGCATACAGCGCGGCCGACGCCGTGAGCAGCACTACCGGCCAGGGTTCCAGGCTCCAGCGCGAGAGTTCGGCCCATTGCGGCGCGGAGGCGGCCTGCGGCGCATGCGCCAGCACCGGCGCCGCCCAGCCGAAGCCCACGGCTACTGCCAGCAGGGGGAGAGCACCCATGCGGCGAACCACATCATCAGGATGACCAGCGCGGACAGGGCCGCGACCGCGGTCGCTACGGCGGCCAGGAAGCGCCGCGCGTTGGCCGGCTCGGCGCTGTCGGTGTCGGGGCCGCCCGCCACGCGCGCGCCGTAGTGGACCCAGTCGCCGCGGGCCAGCAGCGCCAGCACGGCCGCCGCGATCAACGCGCCCGCTCCCACGACGTGCACGAGCACGCGCGTCTGCAGCGAGCACGAAGGCGTGACCAGCGCGTACATGATGCTCTGGGAGGCGAGCGCCAGGCCGGGCGCGACGATGAGCGCGAACCAGGTCTTCATCGCATCACAGCGCTCGTGCGCCCCAATAGACGGTCAGGTAGATCGGCAGCCAGGCCCAGACCACGAAATACCAGTACATCGCGTTCTCCGAGACGTCCACGAAGCGCTTGCCGCCGAGCGGCCCGGTGAAGAACAGCACCGCCAGCACGACAGTGTCGGCCACATCGGTGACGAGGTGGGCGGTGTGCAAACCCATCAGCGTCCACACGATCGAGCCGTAGGCGTTGCTGTCCCAGCGCACGTTCAGCGCCGCGAACTCCATCGCGCGTACCGCCAGGAATGCGGCGCCAAAGGCGAGGCCGACCCACAGCCACAGCCGCACTGCGCCGACGTCGTGGCGTTCCGCCGCCTGCTTCGCCAGGTGATTGGGCACCGCGCTCACCAGCAGGATGGCCGTGTTCAGCGTGCCCCAGAGCAGGTCCGGCGGCGCCATCGACATCGGCCACACGTCCGAATGGCTGCGGAAGTAGAAGTAGGTGGCGATCGCCAGCGCGAACACCGTGCCCTCGATCGCGATCATGCCCAGCGTGCCCCACCACAGCAGGCTGTAGTAGCTGAACGCGTAGCTGCGCAACTCGGACACGTCGATGGTCGCCGGCGCTTCGCGCTGGTTCATGGCCGCTTCTCCAATGCCAGCTCCGCAGCGTTTTCGCTCCGGCGCGGCCAGAACCATCCGATCAGCGGAAGGGCGATCAGCAGCCCGCCCCAGAGGACAGCCCAAGGCGTGAAGATGGAGCCGACGAAGAACACGGTGGTCGCGGCCGCGGAGAGAAATGGCCAGGGCGTCGGTTTGGGGAAACTCAGCCGGTGATCGAGCTGCGCATCCACGATGGTGGTGACCAGCAGTTCGCGCGAGTCCGCCGCCAGGCCCGACACATGGGCCGGCTCGCCGGCCGGAGCCGGTTGCCACACGGGATCGCGCCCATACACGACCGGGATCGCGTAGAAGTTGGCGACCGGCGGCGGCGACGCGGTCGCCCATTCCAGGGTGCCCGCGCCCCACGGATTGGCCGGCGCCGGCTCGCCGCTGCGCGCGCTGCGCAACGCGTTCACCAGCGATACGAAAATGCCCAGCGCGAGCGTCACGGCGCCGATGGTGGACAGCAGGTTCAGGTTGTCCCAGCCCATGCCGGCCTGATAGGTGTAGACCCGCCGCGGCATGCCCTGAAGGCCCAGCAGATGCATCGGGAAAAAGGCGAGGTTGAAGCCGATGAACATCAGCCAGAACGAGAGCCGGCCCAGCCCTTCGCTCATCATGCGGCCCATGATCTTCGGGAACCAGTAGTAGAAGGCGCCGAACAGCGGGAACACCGCGCCGCCGATCAATACGTAGTGAAGGTGCGCCACGACGAAGTAGGTGTCGTGCACCTGCAGGTCCAGCGGCACCGACGCGAGGATCAGCCCCGTCATGCCGCCCAGGATCAGGATGAAGAAGAACGCCAGCGCATAGAGCAGCGGCACCTTGAAATTGAGCTTGCCGGTCCACAGCGTCGCCAGCCAGCAATAGATCTGCACCGCCGCCGGCACGGCGATCAGCATGCTGGCGGCGGTGAAGAAACTCTTGCCCAGCTCGGGCAGGTTGGTCGCGAACATGTGGTGGACCCACAGGCCGAACGACAGGAAAGCGGTTGCGATCAGCGACAGCACCATCGCCGAGTAGCCGAAGATCGGACGGCGCGCGAAGGTCGGGATGATCGCCGACAGGAAGCCCAGGCCCGGAATGAAGATCAGGTACACCTCCGGGTGGCCGAAGAACCAGAACAGGTGCTGCCACAGGAGCGCGTCGCCGCCCTCGGCCGGGTTGTAGAAGTGCGTGCCGACGAGGCGGTCCATGATCAGCGCGGTGCTGGCCAGCATCACGGCGGGCATCGCGAACAGCACCATGAACGAGGTGACCAGCATCGCCCACACGAACAACGGCAAGCGATTGAGGCTCATGCCCGGCGCGCGCAACTTGAACACCGTCGTGATCAGGATGATCGCTTCGACCAGCGCCGACAGCTCGGTGAAGGTGATCATCTGCGCCCAGAAGTCCACCCGCTTGCCCGGCGAGAAATCGGGTCCCGCCAGCGGCACGTACGAGAACCAGCCGGCGTCCGCGCCGCTGTTGAACACGAAGGCGATGTAGAGCATCAGCCCGCCGAAGGTGAAGATCCACCAGGCGAAGGCGTTCATGCGCGGGAACGCCACGCTGCGGGTGCCGAGCATCAGCGGGATCAGGTAGCTCGCGACCGCCTGCATCACCGGCACGGCGAACAGGAACATCATCGTCGTGCCGTGCATCGTGAAGACCTGGTTGTACATGTCCGGCCCCATCAGCGTGTTCTCGGGGCGCGACAATTGCATGCGCATCGACGCGGCAAGCAGGCCGCCGAGCGCGAAAAAGACCAGGCAGGTGACGATGAAGCGCTTGGAGATCGTCTTGTGGTTGACAGCGCAGAACCAGCCGAAGAACCCGGGCGGATCGGCCCAGGTTTCATCGAGCGAGCTCGCCGCCGCCGAACCGGCCGGCGGGCCGTCCTTCAGCCGACCGGCTTGCCGGTCCGGCTCTTCGCCCAGCGGACCGCGATTCATTTTAGGCTCCCGAGGTAAGCGACGAGCGCGTCGAGATCCTGCGGCGACATGGGGACCTTCGGCATGTTGTTTCCGGGCTTGTAGATCTGGGGATCCGTGATCCAGGCGCCCAGCGCCTGCGGGTTGTTGGGCAGCGTGCCGGCGGCCAGCGTCTGCCGGCTGGCCAGATGCGTGAGGTCCGGCGCATGCCGGCCCTGGGCCAGGGTGCCCTGGATCGAATGGCACATGGCGCAGGCGGTGGACTCGAACACCGCCTTGCCGCGCTGGGCGCGCGCGTCGGCCGGCTGCGCGGCCGGTGCGCGCTGCGACTGTTGCCACGCCTCGTACTGCGCCGGCGGATCGGCCGTGACCAGCAAGCCCATCAGCGCGTGCTGGTAACCGCAGAACTCCGCGCATTGGCCGCGATAAACGCCCGGCTGGTCGGCCCGGAGTTCCATCAGGGCCGTGCGGCCGGGGATGAGGTCCTTCTTTCCCGCGAGGTTGGGCACCCACAGGCTGTGGATGACGTCGTCGGCCTTGAGCTTCATGACCACGGGCCGGCCGACCGGGATGTGGATCTCGTTGGCCGTCTCGAAGCTCTCGGACGGGCCGCCGTTGACGTAGCGCGCGGTCCACCACCACTGGTGCGCGGTCACCTCGATGTTGACCGCGTCGACCAGGGGCAGCCGGGCCAGGGCGCGGTCGGTAAAAACGCTCGAGACGATCAGCGCGAGCAGCAGCAGCACCGAAGCCGCCACCGCACCGGTCACGTTCCGGCGGGTGCGCGGCTCGGCCCGATTGACGCTGGACAGGTCGGGCGGCGTGTCGTTGGCCGCGCGGGGACGGCGCCACAGCACATACGCCAGGCCCGCGAGGATAGCCACGAACACTGCGGTGCAGACCCACAGGAAGATGCGCCACAGGTCGACAATATGTGCGGCCTGCGGGCCCATCGCGTCGAGCGCGTTGTGCGGCGCCTGCGGCAGCGGCGTAGCGGCCCAGGCGTAGCCTGCCGCGAAGAACATGAAGACGAGGAGCAGCACCACGAGCATGAACCGCTCCAGCAGGCGCAGCAGCATGAAGCGGTCCAGGTCACGCATCAGCGGGCCCCCGGCGGTGTGGGCGCAGGCGGCTGCTCCGGCTGGGGTTGCAGTTTCGGCCGCGCGTTTTCCGGCTGGTTGGTCGAGATGCTGTCCGAGCGGCTGGGCGCCACGTCCTTGCGCAATTGCCCGCTCATCGACTGGACATAGGCGACGATCTGCCAAGCCTGGTCTTCGGGGATATGGCCACCGAACGAAGGCATGCCCTGGGGCCGACCCTGCATGATCGTGGCGAAGATGCTGGCCGGGTCGCTGCCGTAGCGCCACTGCGCATCCATCAGCGGCGGGCCGATGTTGCCGCCGCCGCTGGCGTGGCAGCCGTTGCAGTTGTACCACCGGTACAGGCGCTTGCCCTGGTTCACCGCGAACGCGTTCCGTTCGAACGGGCTGATGTTGCGCAACGGCTGCTCCACGCCGCCGCGAAGCGGCGCGCCCGGCTGGTTGCTGCTCGCGCGCTGTCCCGTTTCGGAACCGGTGCTGTTCTGGGCGGGCGTGGTGAAACGCCGCGCCTCGCGCTCACAGCCGGACAGCACGAATGCCGCGGACAACGCGAGCAGCAACAACGCGCCGCCTCTCATGGCTTGTCTCCGTGCACCCTCGGGACGGCGTACTGCGCGAGGATGCGGTCGAGGTCGCTCTGCCGGCGCGCGATGAACTCGTCCAGCGCCTGGCGCAGCGCGGGGTCGCCGCGGCGCACGCCCATCGCGATCGCGAACTCGAACGGCTGGCCGTGCAGGTCGCCGGGCGGCGCCAGCGCGCGCACGCGCAGCGGCACGGCGGCGCGCTGGGCGAAATAGCCGGCCTGCGGTCCCCAGATCACGGCCGCGTCGAGTTGACCGCGGGCCAGGGCATTCACCATGCGGGCGGCGGCCGGCTCTTCGCCCGGAATCGGGAAGCCGACGACGTGCTGCGTCGCGCCGTGACGCGCCAGCGCGTAGCCGGGCGGCGAGGCGGCCAGGTCGTTGCCGATCAATTGCACACCGATGCGCAGTTGCCGCAGGCGAGCGTCGTCGAACGAGAGGGGCGGGCGCGCGCTGTCCGCACGCTCCACCCAAACGTAGCTGGAGCGGTAATAGGGCCGGGTGGTCGCGGCGCGCTCGAATCCCACCGGCACGCCGATGATCACGTCGCAAAGCCCCGCGCCCATCGTCTTGCGCACGAAGCCGCGCCGGTCGGGCAGCCAGGCATAGCTGAGGGGAACACCCCAGTCCTGCGCGATCAGCTGCGCGATGCGATTCTCGAAACCGCTGCCATCTTCATGCGAATACGGCAGGTTGTCCGGATCGGCGCAGACGCGCAGCGCCTCCGGTCTTTGCGCCGGTTGCGCAGCCCACGCGCAGGCCGACACCAGCGCCGTCAGCAATGCCGGGCCCAGCTTTGCCGCCATCAGCGTGCCCCCGCCTGCGGCAATGCGAACACGTAGAGCATGCCGCCCGCCTTGGTCGCGGCCGCCAGGTCCTTCATCGCATTGGCGAAACCGCCCGCGGCGGTACCGTCGCGGGCGTCGAGGTTGGCCGCGACCACGGCACCGGCCCAGCCGCCGACGCCGGCCAGCACCGCGATGTACTGCTTGCCGTCGGGGCCCCGGTAGGACACCGGCTGCCCGATCACGCCGGACACGGTCTTGAACTGCCACAACTGCTTGCCGCTCCTTGCATCCACGGCCTTGAGCCAGCCGTCCATCGTGCCGTAGAAGACCACGTCGCCGGCGGTCACCAGCGCGCCGCTCCACACCGGAAAGTTTTCCGGTATTTCCCAGACCTTGCGGCCGGCCACCGGGTCCCACGCGGTGAACACGCCCCGGTGACCGCCGGGGCCCGCGTACATCTTGAGGTCGGCCCCGACGTAGGGCGTGCCGGCGATGTAGCTCACTTGCGACGTCTGCGCGTCCTGGCACAGGTTCTGGTGGGGCAGGTACAGCAGCCGGGTGCGCGGTGACCAGGCCGAGGGTTGCCAATCCTTGGCTCCGGGCGAAGCCGGGCAGATGCTGCGGACACTCTCGCCCCCGCGCGAGTCCTTGGCCGGGTTGTACCTGAGGGCGCCGGTCTGCAGGTCGACGCCCTGCGACGTGGTGATGTGCGCAAACGCGGTCGCCGACAGCACCTGTCCGGTAGCGCGGTCCATCGCGTAGATATAGCCGTTTCGGTCAGGATGCAGCAGCAGCTTGCGGGCCGCTCCGCCGATCTCCGCGTCGATCAGCACGTTCTCGTTCACGCCGTCGTAGTCGTGCAGGTCGTGCGGGCTGAACTGGTAGAACCAGATCGCCTCGCCGGTATCGGGCTTGCGCGCGAAGATGCCGGACGTCCACTTGTTGTCGCCGGGCCGCTGCTCTGGATTCCAGGGGCCGGGGTTCGCGGTGCCGTAGTAGATCAGGTCCAGCTCCGGGTCGTACGAGATCCAGCCCCACACCGTGCCGCCGCCGATCTTCCATGCTTCGGGCGGCCAGGTCTTCACGCCCAGGTCGGAGCCGCGGTCGGACGCATAGAACGGCTTGAAGTTGGGGCCGATCAACACGTCCTTGTCGGGGCCGGTGCTGTACGCGCGCCAGGCAATCCTGCCGGTGCCCGCGTCGAGCGCGGTGAGCCAGCCGCGCACGCCGAATTCGCCGCCGCTGTTGCCCACCAGCACCTTGTCCTTCACCACCAGCGGGGCCATCGTCATGCTCTCGCCCAGCTTGATGTCGCCCAGCTTGGCGCGCCAGATCTCGCGCCCGGTCCTCGCGTCCAGCGCGATCGTCTGGTTGTCCAGCGTGTTGAAGAACAGCCGCCCCTTCGAGTACACCGCTCCGCGGTTGACGGTGTCGCAGCAGGCCACGCCCTGCGAACTCGCTTCCGGGCCGGGCTCGAACTTCCACTTGAGCGGCGCGCCCGGCTTGGTGAGGTCGAGCGCGAACACCGGGTTCGGATACGGGCCGACGATGTACATCGTGTTGTCCACCACGAGCGGCGCCGCCTCGTGTCCGCGCGCGAGACCGGTCGAGAAAGTGAATGCGGGCTTGAGCTGGCCGACGTTGGATGCGTTGATCTGGTCGAGGCTGCTGTAGCGCGTGCTGGCGTAGTTCTTGGCCGGCATCGTCCATTGGCCGTCGTCGGCGGTCTGGGCCAGCGCCAGGGCCGACAGCCAGAGTCCCGCAGCGATCGCAAGCAAAGTGCGCTTCATCCAATCTCCAGACAAGAGTCGACAAAGCCCCAGCTCACTCGCGCCTGGCGGCGCGCTCCCTGTACCAGCGGCGCGAACCGCTGTGTTTTGTGCGATTCAGTTTACACAGCGCGTTCAAATCTGGGGCATCATGCTGGCCCTCTTTGCGATCGGTAACTCGTGTCCAGCACGCACGCGAAAAGCACCAGCTCGACGGTCTGCTACAGCCGCTTCGCGGTGGCGTTGCACTGGCTGCTCGCGGCCGCGCTGTTCGCGCAACTGGCCCTGGGCTGGTGGATGATCGACATTCCGAAGTCGCCGCCCGGCCTGCGTGCCGGCTGGTTCAACGTGCACAAGTCGATCGGCCTGACCATCGCGCTCGTGGTGCTGGTGCGCATCGTCTGGCGCACGATCCATCCGGTCGCCGCGCACGGTGCGCTGCCCGCGTGGCAGCGGCAAGCCGCTCGGCTCAATCACGCGCTGCTGTACCTGTGCATGCTCGCGATCCCGCTGTCCGGTTATCTCGGCTCGACTTTCACGCGTTATCCGGTGCGCTATTTCGGCATCGTGCTGCCCGACTGGAATCGCGACTGGCCCGCGGCCAAGGAACTCATGTCCGCCGTCCACTACGCCGGCGTGTGGCTATTCATGACCTTGCTCGCGCTGCACATCGCGGCCGCGCTGTGGCATTGGCTCAAGCGCGATCCGGTGTGCGCGCGCATGGGTCTGCCCGCGCTGCCGCGGCTGGTCCAGGAGTTGACGCGCCGATGACCGCGCCGCGCCACCTCGTTGCGATCCTGCTGCTGTGGGCCACGGCCGCGCAGGCGGATCCGATCGCGTATGTATCGAACGAAAAATCCGGCAGCGTCAGCCTCATCGACGTGGCGACCGACAAGCCGATCGGCGAGCTGCGGGCCGGCACGAAGCCGCGCGGCATCGCCCTCAGCCCGGATGGCGCGCGCCTGTACCTGAGCGACCAGACGGCCAATGGGCTGGTCGTGGTGAACGTCGGGCGACGCGAGGTGGAGCAACGAATTCCGCTCGGCCAGTCGCCCGAGGGCATCGGCTTGTCGCGCGACGGCCGCTGGCTCGCGGCGGCGATCGAGGAAACGAACGCCGTCGCGCTGGTGGACACGCAGGCCGGCGCCGTCGTTGCCAGCATTCCCACCACGGGCAAGAACCCGGAGCATGCGGTGTTCTCGCCGGACGGGCGCTGGCTGTACGTGAGTGCCGAGGAGGCCGCCCAGGTGGACGTGATCGACGTCGCGGCGCGCCGGCAGGTCGGCTCGATCGCGGTTGGGCATCGCCCGCGCGGCATCGGCTTCACACCCGACGGTCGCTACGCCTATGTCGCCTGCGAGCTCGAGAGTACCGTGTACGTGATCGACGTCGCCGCGCGCAGCGTGCGCACCAGCGTGCGCGCGGGCGAATTTTCCAACGGCGTGGTGGTCGCGCCCGATGGCGCCCGGGTGTATGTGTCGAGCGGCCGGGGCGCGAGCGTGTCCGTGATCGACACCGGCTCCAACACCGTTGCCACGACCATCGCGGTGGGCCAGCGGCCGTGGAACATGGCGCTCACGGCCGACGGGGCGAAACTCTACGTGGCCAACGGCCGTTCGAATTCGGTCTCCGTGATCGACACCCGTTCGCTGTCGCGGATTGCCGACATCCCCGTGGGCGAGCTGCCCTGGGGCGTGGCGATCCGCTGAGCCGCGCTCACACCGTCACGATCTCCTGCCCGTCGAGCAATTGCTCGACCTGGGCTGCGCTGTTGCCCACCTTCGCGACGGCGCGTCGCAGCTGCTCTTCGTTGCAGCCGAACTTCTTGCACCACCAGTGCACTTCGCGCGGATCCTCCATCTCGATCAGGCTGCGGCTGGCCGGTACGGTTTCGAACACATAGGACATGACTTCTTGTCTCCCTGCCTATTCTGGTAACGAGCCATGATTTGACCCCGCCGCAGCGGCACAGCCTGACCGCCGAAAGCGAAACACCTTGTAATCCGGCTCCTACCCTTGTGTCAGGTGTTTGCAGGCCATCGGCGGGGCATGCCCGTGCGCTCATGCAAGCCGCTCGATGAGGGCGAGGGCGGCGGCGGGCGCGCGTTCCTTCGCGCCGTTGATGAAGTAGACGAAGACCTCGCGCGCCGCTCCGCGCGCGACCCACGCCCCCGCTCCCTGCGCCCATTGGCCGAGCACATCGGGCGGGTAACCGGTTGCGCAATCGGCCGCGCTGCGCATCAGCCTCAGGTACGCGAGCTCGCTTTGCGCGTCGGCGATCGCCGGGAATTTTTCGGAATCGGTATGCACGGTGGCGCAGCCGTAGCGGCGCGCCAGCGGCAGGTAGTCGGGCGAATTGAAACTGTCATGCCGCACGTCGAGCACGTGGCGCAACGCGCAGCCGTCCACGCTGGGGGGCAGCAGCGCCAGAAACGCCTCGAAATCCTCGGGCTCGAACGGCTTGGTCGGCATGAACTGCCAGACGATCGGCCCGAGCTTGTCGCCCAGTTCCGCGATGCCGCTGCCCACGAAGCGCTGGATCGACTCGCCCGCCGTCGCAAGCAGTTTGCGGTTGGTGGCGAAGCGGTTGGCCTTGAGCGAGAACACGAATCCGTCGGGCGTCTCGTCGCGCCACTTCGCGAAGGTCGCGGGCTTGAAGGTGCTGTAGTAGGTGCCGTTCACCTCGATCGCGGTGAGCCGGCGGCTCGCGTATGCGAGCTCCTGGTTGTGCGGCAGCCCCTTCGGGAAGAAGTTGTCGCGCCACGGCTCGTAAGTCCAGCCGCCCACACCGACACGGATGCGGCGTGCGCCGGCTGCGGGGGCAAGGGAGGCGGCATCGCTCATCAGTTTTCCTTCCGAATACACGTACTCTAGCGGCGCGGCCGGCCGCGAGCGTACAGTGGCGGTTTTGCCGCCAACGCTACTGACATGAATGCTCCCCTGCACCGTGAAATCCGCGCCGGAATGCTCGACCCGGCAGCCGCCCTGGCTCGGGTGAGCGAACAATGGGACCGCGACATCGTCGGCCAGCTCACCGAGTACATCAGGATCCCGGCCAAGTCGCCCGGCTTCGATCCCGACTGGGTTCAGCACGGCTATATCGAGACGGTCGTGCGCAATGCCGCGGCCTGGGTGGAAGCGCAGAAGGTCGAAGGGCTCACGCTCGAGATCGTGCGGCTGCCCGGCCGCACGCCGGTGCTGTTCTTCGAGATCGCCGCCACCCGGCCCGCATCGAGCCAGACCGTGCTGATGTACGGGCACCTGGACAAGCAGCCGGAATTCAGCGGCTGGCGCAGCGACCTGGGTCCCTGGACGCCGAAGTACGAGGACGGCAAACTCTACGGCCGCGGCGGCGCGGACGACGGCTACGCCGTGTACGCGAGCATCGCGGCGGTGCAGGCGCTCAAGGCGCAGCAGGTGCAGCATCCGCGCATCGTGGGACTGATCGAAACCTGCGAGGAATCGGGCTCGTACGACCTGCTGCCTTATATCGATGCGCTGCGATCGCGACTCGGCGAAGTGGGGCTGGTGATCTGCCTCGATTCGGGCGCCGGCAACTACGAGCAGCTGTGGCTCACCACGTCGCTGCGCGGGCTGGCCAGCGGCACGCTGAAGGTGCAGGTCCTGACCGAGGGCGTGCATTCGGGCGACGCCTCGGGGCTGGTGCCTTCGAGCTTTCGCATCATGCGGCAGGTGCTCGACCGGCTCGAGGACAGCAAGACGGGCCGCCTGCTGCCCGCGAGCTTCCATTGCGAGATGCCGCCGCAGCGGCTGGCGCAGGCCAAGGCCACGGCGGCGATCCTCGGCGAGGAGATCTACAAGCGCTTCCCGTGGGCGCACTACGACTGCGGCGGGTCCACCGCTTTCGCGCTGCCCACCACCACCGATCCGCTGCAGGCGCTGGTCAACCGCACCTGGGCGCCCACGCTGTCGGTCACCGGCGCCGATGGCTTGCCCGCGCTGCAGGACGCAGGCAACGTGCTGCGGCCGTACACCGCGTTCAAGCTGTCGTTGCGGCTGCCGCCACTGGTCGATGCGGGCGAGGCCGTGCGCGAGCTCAAGACCTTGCTGGAGGACAACGCGCCGTACCAGGCGAGGGTCACCTTCGAGCCGGGCGGCGCGGCCACGGGATGGAATGCGCCCGCGACCGCGAGCTGGTTCGAGCAGGCGCTCGACGAGGCCTCGCGAGCGCATTTCGGCGCGTCCTGCGGCTACATCGGCCAGGGCGGCACGATCCCGCTGATGAACATGCTGAGCGAGGGCTTCCCGCGTTCGCAGATGATGGTGTGCGGCGTGCTCGGTCCCAAGAGCAACGCGCACGGTCCCAACGAATTCCTGCATGTGCCCTACGCGAAGAAACTCACCGCCAGCGTTGCCCAGGTGATCGCCCGATTGCCGTAGCGGCGATTTCTGTGAGGTGAATCACAACTACCGGGCGGACCCGGCCATCGCTTTCGCGTCGTTGGCAACACACGCCGCGAATTCATTGCGCGGCCGGTCGGTCGGAGCGATCATCGCTGCATGATCGGCGAGGCGAGCGATTCCACCTGTTTGACTTTCACCGCCAGTGATGGCGACAACATCGCGCTGCAGGATTGGCCGCTGCCCGAAGGGCTGGTGCTGCGCGGTGTGGTGGTCCTGGTGCATGGGCTGGGGGAGCACGCCGGGCGCTACGACCACGTGGCGCGCCGGCTCAATCGCTGGGGCTTCGCGGTGCGCGGCTACGACCAGTACGGGCACGGCGAATCCGGCGGCGTGCGCGGCGGTCTCCCGAGCCCGGCCCGGCTGCTGGAAGACCTGCTGGACGTGGTCGAGAGCACGCGCGCGCGCATGGCGCCGGACTTGCCGCTCATCCTGCTGGGTCACAGCCTCGGCGGCCTGGTGGCGGCCTGCGCCGTCGCCTTGCACCGGCTGCCGGTGCAGGGGCTGGTGCTTTCGTCGCCGGCGCTCGATCCGGGCCTGAGCGCATTCCAGAAATTGCTGCTGCGGGTCCTGCCGCGGGTCGCGCCCAATCTCACCGTCGGCAACGGGCTCGATCCCGATCTGATCTCCCACGACAAGTCGGTGGTCAAGGCCTACAAGGCCGATCCCTGGGTGCACAACCGGATTTCCGGACGGCTGGCGCGATTCATCGCGGACGGCGGGCCGCTCGTGTTCGCGCGCGCGCCTGAATGGAAAGTTCCGACGCTGTTGCTGTATGCGGGCGACGACCAGCTGGTCGATCCGCGTGGCAGCCGCGCGTTCGCCGCCGCGGCGCCCGCGTCGATGGTGACGTCCCGGTGCTTCGAGGGCCTGTACCACGAGATCTTCAACGAGCTGGACGCCGAGCCCGTGTTCGACACCCTCAGGCAGTGGCTGGACGCGCGCTTTTGAGGCCGAGCCACAGCAGCGCGGCCGCTGTGAGCGCCACCGGCAGCAGCGAGCCGTAGTTCAACAGCGTCCAGCCCTGCGTGGTGACGAGCACGCCCGATGCGAGCGAGCTCACCGCGACCGTGCCGAACACGAAGAAGTTCAGCGCGCCTTGGGCGCGATCGCGCTCCTGGGGCCCGTAGGCCGAGAGCGAGAGCGTGGTGCTGCCCGTGAACAGGAAATTCCAGCCGACACCCAGCAGGAACAGCGCCACCGCGAACTGCTCCAACTGCACGCCCGAAAGCGCGACCAGCACGCAGGCCAGGTTCAGCGCCACGCCCGTGCCCATGACCGGGAGCGGTCCGAAGCGCTTGATCAGGCTGCCGGTGAAGAAGCCCGGAGCGAACATGCCGATCACGTGCCACTCCAGCACGAAGGCGGTGTCCGAGAACGGCAGCCCGCACTGCTGCATGGCGATCGGCGTCGCGGCCATCAGCAGGTTCATCACGCCGTATCCGAGGGCGCCGGACAGCGCGGCCACGATGAAGACGGGCTGCCGCATGATCTGCGCCAGCGGCCGGCCGGCATGCGAAGTGGTGCTCACGGGGGTGGGCGGAAACTCGATGAACGCCATCAGCGCCATCGCCAACAGGGCGACCACCGCCAGCGCGAGATAGGCGCCCACGAACGGCACAGCGGACAGGTCGCGCGTGCGCGCCGCCAGGTTCGGGCCGACCACCGCACCGAGCAGGCCTCCGGCCATCACCAGCGAGACGGCCGTCTCGCGCACGGCCGGCGTGGCCAGTTCGGCGGCCGCGAAACGGTACAGGCTGGCGTTGGCGTTGTAATAGCCGGCCACCACGGTGGCGAAGCAAAGCAGCCAGAAGTTGCGGCTCGCCGCCGCGTAGGCGCAAAGCAGCGCGGACAGCAGCGCCACCAGCAGCCCCGCCTGGAACGACGCCTTGCGCCCGAAGCGCTGCTGCGTCTGCGCAACGACATTGGTGGACATCGCGCTGCCCACGACATAGCCCATCACCGGCAGGGTCGCCATCCATCCGAGCGGCGCCAGCGCCAGCCCCACCAGGCCGTTGATGGCGATGAACGTGACGTTGTTCGTGAGATAAAGTCCCTGGCAGGTCGCCAGCAGGCCGAGATTTTTCTTCATGAGTGGCTTTTTATCGGTATTGAATTAGGACAGGCTTAGGCCAGCAGGCTGAGGGCGGCCAGCGGCGCCGTTTCGGCGCGCAGCACGCGCGGCCCCAGGCTGACGCGCCGGAATCCGGCGGCGAGCGCGGCGTCTTCTTCCGCGGCGCTGAGCCCTCCTTCCGGGCCGGACAACAAATCGATTCCTCCGTCGCCGGGCGCGAGTTCGTGCAAAAGTGGCGCCTTCGGATCGAGCGAGAGCAGCAGCCGCAACGCCGGCGGCGCGCCGGTCGCACCCGGGCGCATGGCCGCGACCCAGTCGCCGAACGCCAGCACCTCGTGCACCACCGGAACGCGATTGCGCCCGCATTGCTCGCATGCGGCGATCGCGATCGCCTGCCAGTGTGCCTGCTTCTTGCTCGCACGCTCGCCCTTGAGTTTGAGCACGCTGCGATCCGCCAGCACGGGCCGGATGGCGGACGCGCCGAGTTCGGTCGCCTTTTCGACCAGCCAGTCCATTCGTTCGTTGGCGGGCATCCCCACTGCGAGCTGCACTTCGCGCCGCGCTTCCCGTTCCACCGCGCTGTGCCGCGTCACTTGGACGCGCACGTCACTGCGACCGATGCGTTCGATCGTCGCTTCGAACTCGCCGCCTTCGCCGTTGAACAGCGTGATGCGCGCGCCCGGCTGCAGCCGCAGCACCTGCACATGGCGCGCGGCGCCTGCGGGCAGGTCCAGCGATTGGCCGGCAGCCAGCGGCGCGGGGCAGTGGAAACGGGGCATGCCGCGCGCGCCGGTCAGACCCGGCCGAACGCGTAGCCCGTGACCGCCTGCGTGCCCTCGACGTCGTCGATCAGCCGCAGCAAAGGCGTGAGTTCGCGGTAACGCGCGGCCGTCGCGCGGATGTAGCCGATGAAGCGCGGCGCATCCGCGAGGTACCTGGGTTTGCCGTCACGCAAGGTCAGGCGCGCGAAAATGCCCGCGACCTTCAGGTGCCGCTGCAATCCCATCCACTCGACGCCGCGATAGAACTCGCCGAAGTCGCGATCCACCGGCAGCCCGGCCTTCAGCGCGCGTTGCCAATAGCGCACGGTGATGTCGAGGACGAACTCCTCGTCCCAGCTGAGGAACGCGTCGCGCATCAGGCTCGCGATGTCGTAGGTGATGGGCCCCTGCACTGCGTCCTGGAAATCGAGCACACCGAGCCGCGGCTCGGCCGGGTCCGCGGGGATCATCAGGTTGCGCGGCATGAAATCGCGGTGCACGTAGACGGTCGGCGTGGCCAGGTTGTGGTCGATGATGAGGTTGAACAGGCCGTCCAGCGTTTCGCGCAGCCGCCCCTCGACCTTCACCCCCTTGTGCCGCTCCAGGTACCAGTCGGGAAACAGCGCGAGCTCGCGCGCCAGCAAGGCGCGGTCGTATGCGGGCAGCACGCCGGGCCGCGAGGCCGCCTGCCAGGCCAGCAGCGCGTCCAGCGCGCGCAGGTACAGCGGCTGGTTCAACGCGGCATCGGCCGGATCCACCGCCTCGATCATGGTCTGCGTGCCCAGGTCGTCCAGCAGCATGAAGCCCAGCGCCTCGTCCCACTCGAGCACGCGCGGCACGTTCAGGCCCGCCTGGGCCATCAGGCGCGCCACGGCGACGAACGGGCGGCAGTCTTCCTGCTGCGGCGGGGCGTCCATGACGATCAAGCTGCCGGCGGGCGCCGCATCCACCCGCAGATAACGCCGGAAGCTCGCGTCCGCCGACGCGGCGCGCAACGTGGCGGGCAGCACGCCGTGGCGCCCGCCGATCAGGTCGAGCCAGCGGGCGAAGGCGGCCTGGCGTTGCGGGTCGGCCCAGGCTACGGGGCGCGCGGGCGGGGCGGGAGGGGCGGGCGGGTTCGCAGGTGCGCTCATGGATAATCCATTCTACAAATCCAGTCCCGCTGGCCGTGCACCATGCGGCCGGCGGTCGTCCTTTATTGCCCCGATGCATTTGAACTCCAAGGCGTCTCGCGCCCGTTTTGCCCTCACGCCGGTGGCGGTCGTGGCCTGTGCCTTGCTGCATCCGGGCGCGGTGCGGGCCCAGGCGCAGCCATCGCTGGTGCTCAAGCCGAGCCCGCTGCTGCGCCAGGACATCCCGCAACAACAACGTGAGCAGCTGCCCACGTACCTCTCCGGTGAGCGCGCGTCCGGCCAGACCGACTTGCAGACGGTGATCGAAGGCAACGCGCAACTGCGCCGCGGCGACACGGTGATCCGCGCGGACCGCCTCGAGTACTACCAGCCGGACGACCTGGCAAAAGCCCGCGGCAACGTCCACATCAACCGCGCCGGCAACACCTTCGAGGGCCCGCTGCTGGAACTCAAGATCGACTCGTTCGAAGGTTTCTTCAACCAGCCGCGCTACCGGTTCCTGCAAAACGATGCGTACGGAGAAGCCGACCGCGTGGACTTCATCGACGACAAGCGCGCGATCATCCGCAACGCCACCTACACCACCTGCCAGCGCAGGCCGGGTCCGAGCTGGATGCCCGACTGGATCCTGCGCGCCGCCAGCATCCGCATCGACAACGAGGAAGAAACCGGGCAGGCCGAGGGCGCGGTGCTCAGCTTCATGGGGCTGCCGATCCTGCCGGTGCCGAGTTTGAGCTTCCCGTTGTCGGACAAACGCAAGTCCGGCCTGTTGCCGCCGACGATCGGCATCGACAGCCTGAACGGCGTCGAGCTGACGCTGCCCTATTACTGGAACATCGCGCCCAATCGGGATGCCACTTTCTACCCCGCCTTGATGAGCAAGCGCGGGGTGGACCTGGGGGGCGAATTCCGCTACCTCGAGCGCGACTACGGTGGGCAGCTGCGCGCGAATTTCATGCCCAGCGACACCCTGCGCCACCGCGACCGTTGGGGCTTCGCGGCCAAGCACGATGGCCTGGTGGGCGCCGCCTGGCCGACCGGCCCATTCGGCCTGAGCCTGAACCTGAACCGGGTCAGCGACGACAACTACTGGCGCGATTTCTCCCGCAGCGGCACCTCGCTCACGCAGCGGCTGCTGGCCAACGACGGCGCGCTCTCCTGGTCGCGCGGCGCCCTGACGATCAATGCGCGCGCGCTCAAGTGGCAGACGCTGCAAGACGTGGCTTCGCCCATCGTGCCGCCTTACGACCGGCTGCCGCAGGTGGTCGCGCGCTACGAGAAGACCAACCTGCCGGGCGGATTCGAAAGCTACATCGAAGCG
>JAGRPN010000052.1 GCA_019449555.1 Ramlibacter sp. | reverse complement strand
GCCTTACCTGGCGTACGCCGGCCGAGTCAAGCGCTGGGTGCCCGGCATCTATTGATCCAGGGGCCGGCGCAGCGGTGCCGGCCGAGCGTTCCTTTCCGGGGAACGGGGTTCCACATGAAAGAAAACTCCGGTACGATGGCGTCCATGGACAAGAAAATCAAACCTGCCGTCGTGCCGCAGAAGCGGCAGACCGCCAGCGGGCGCCTGTCGTCGGTGACCTCGGCCTTGCTGGTCCTCAAGGTGTTCTCGGAGGGTGAGCCGGAGCTCGGGATCAGCAGCATCGCCCAGCGGCTCGGGCTGGCCAAGAGCACCGTGCACCGGCTGGCGGTGACGCTCGCCAGCGAGAGCTTCCTCGAACAGAATCCGCAAAACGGCCGCTACCGCCTCGGGCTCGCGCTGTTCTCGCTCGGCGCCCTGGTCCGCCAGCGGATGGACGTCTCGAACCAGGCGCACCCGCTGCTCGCGGCCCTGCGCGACCAGACCCAGGAAACGGTGCACCTGGCGATCCTCGACGAAGCGTCGATCATGTATTTGCACAACATGGAGAGCGCGCAGGCCATCGGCACGCGTTCGTACATCGGCACCCGCAAGCCGGCTTTCTGTACCAGCGAGGGACGTGTCCTGCTCGCGTTCAACGCGCCAGAACTGACGGCGGCCATCCTGAAGGGAGAACTGGTCAAGCGCACGCCGAAGACCACCACCGACCCGAAGGCGCTGCGCCTGATGCTCGATGAAGTGCGGCACAACGGCTATGCCACCGACGACGAGGAAAGCGAGGTCGGCCTGCGCAGCGTCGCGGCGCCGATCCGCGACATTTCCGGCAGGGCGATCGCTGCCGTCGGGCTCGCCGGCCCGATCCAGCGTCTGACGAAGAAAGAGCTGCGCCGCCTGGTGCCCCAGGTCATTGCCGCCGCTTCCGGGATTTCGGCCCGCATGGGGTTCAGGGTCCCGTCCCTGACGGTGGTCCATGGCGACCGCTCTGCACGTTCATGACGGCGCCCGACCACCGTATCCGGCTGGCCGGAAACGAAGCTTCGTTCGCCTGCGCGGCCGACGACACGATGCTGCGCGCGGCGCAGCGTGCCGGCCTCGGGTTTCCCTACGAATGCAACGTCGGCTCGTGCGGCAATTGCCGCTTCGAGCTGGTCGAAGGCGAAGTGCAGGTGCAGTGGGGCGAGGCGCCGGCCCTGAGCGACAAGGACCGCCAACGCAAGCGCTACCTCGGCTGCCAGACCCGGCCGGCCGGCGACTGCACGATCAAGCTGCGCCTGGAACCGCGCTGCGAACCGCCGCACCGACCGCAGCGCCTTGCTGCCGTGCTGGAGCGCAGCCGGCCCTTGACGCATGACATGAGCGAGTTCCGCTTCGTGCTCGAGCGGCCGCAACGCTTCGAGCCCGGCCAGTACGCGCTGGCGTACCTGCCGGGGGTGACCGGCGCGCGGGCTTATTCCATGAGCAACACGGCGGGCGACGGTCTCGTGTGGGAATTCATCGTGCGGCGCCAGCCGGGCGGGGCGGGC
>JAGRPN010000051.1 GCA_019449555.1 Ramlibacter sp. | reverse complement strand
GCCGCGCCGGTGATCCAGGTCACTCCTCTGATGGGTTCCAACCTCATCATCGTCGTGTTCGCCGTCGTCGTAATCGGCGGCATGGGTTCGATCATGGGATCGGCGATCACTGGCCTGGCGCTCGGAGTAATCGAGGGACTGACCCGTGTCTTCTATCCCGAAGCCTCCAATGTGGTGGTGTTCGTCATCATGGTGATCGTGCTGATGGTGCGGCCCAGCGGGCTGTTCGGCAAGGAGGCCTGACGTGAACGTCTCGTCCAGACTGGTCCACATCACCTACGCGATCCTGCTGGCGCTGCTGCTGCTCGCCCCAGTGATCGGGCTGTATCCAGTGTTCGTGATGACGCTGCTGTGCTTTGCGCTGTTCGCCTGCGCCTTCAACCTGCTGTTGGGATTCACTGGCCTGCTGTCGTTCGGGCATGCGGCATTTTTCGGCTTTGCCGCGTACGTGACCGGCTGGGTGATCAAGACTCAGGGCTGGACACCCGAACTGGGCGTCGTAGCCGGCGCAGTCGTGGGTGGCCTGATCGGGCTGGTCTTCGGCGTCATCGCAATCCGCCGCCAGGGGATCTATTTCGCCATGATCACTCTGGCGCTGGCGCAGATGGTGTTCTTCATCTGTCTCCAAGCCCCGTTCACCGGCGGCGAGGACGGCCTTCAGCAGGTGCCGCGCGGCAAGCTCTTCGGGCTGCTGCCCCTGGCTTCCGATACCACGATGTATTACGTGGTGGCCGTCGTGTTCGTAGCCTCTTTCCTCGGCATCCGCCGCATCGTCACCTCGCCGTTCGGTCAGGTGTTGAAAATGATCCGCGAGAACGAGCCCCGCGCGGTGTCATTGGGTTATGAAGTCGACCGCTACAAGCTGTTGGCCTTCGTGCTGTCCGCCTCTATGGCGGGCATCGCCGGGGGTCTGAAGACCGTGGTGATGGGCTTCGCCTCCCTGTCCGATGTGCACTGGTCGATGTCGGGGGAGGTGATCCTGATGAGCCTGCTCGGCGGCGTCGGCACTTTCTTCGGCCCGGTGTTGGGCGCCGGGATCGTGATCTCGCTGCAGAACCTCTTGGCGGACAGGGTCGGCGCCTACGTGAGCGTGATCGTCGGCGCCATCTTCGTGGTGTGTGTGCTGGCGTTCCGCAGGGGCGTCGTCGGCGAACTGCAAGCTTTCATGGAGCGGCGGCGCAGCCGGTCCCGCGAAGCACGGGCCGCGGCGCCGCCGCAAACCAAGACAGCCGCCCATTGAACGCGGGCTCGACCCGTAATCCATGCCTCAGGTCAAGGCCGCGGTAGAGCGTCCTGCAGCGAATAGTTCTGCGGTCCGCGGCTGGCGATCTTGATCGCGCCCACCTGGTTTCCGAGCCGCGCGCAACGGGCCAATGGCCAGTCCTGCTCGAGCCCATGGAGGAGCGCTCCGCGCCAGGCGTCGCCGCAGCCAGTGGGATCGACGATCTCCCGAGCCTTCACAGCAGGCACCAACGTCTTTTCGCCCGCGACCCACACCTCGCAGCCCTCGCCGCCCAGCGTGACCACCAGGCCCTGCACCCGCCGTGAAATCTCGGCACTGCTCCAGCCGGTTCGTTCGCTCAGCATCTTTCCCTCGTAATCGTTCACCGTCACCCAGGTGGACAGCTCGATGAAGGCGGCGAGCTCCCGCCCGTCGAACATGGGCAAGCCCTGGCCGGGATCGAACACGAACGGAATGCCTGCCGACTTGAACTGCTGCGCGTGCTGGATCATGGCGTCGCGCCCGTCGGGCGAAATGATGCCCAGCTTGACGTCGGGTCGCGGCTCGATCCGGGTCACGTGCGCGTGCATCATGGCGCCCGGGTGAAAAGCAGTGATCTGGTTGTTGTCGCGGTCCGTCATGATCATGGCCTGGGCCGTGTAGGTCTCGTCCACTTCCCGCACGTACTGCGTGCTGATGCCCAGTGAGTGCAGCCTCGCGACATAGCCGTAACCGTCGCTGCCCACCGTGGCCATCGGCAGCGGCTCGCCCCCGAGCATCTTCAGGCTGTACGCGATGTTGCCCGCGCAGCCGCCGAAGTCCCGGCGCAGCGCCGGCACCAGGAACGACACATTCAGGATGTGAAGCTGTTCCGGGAGGATCTGCTCGGCGAAACGGCCTTCGAAACTCATGATGGTGTCGAACGCCAGGGAACCACAAATCACTGCCGCCATGTTGAGGGGTCTCCGGAAATGTCAGGGATAGAAGGCCAGCAGACGGTAGCCCGCGATGCGCGTGGACGAGCCGTCCGCCGCGACTGCCAGGGGGATCGATGCGGACCACTCGGAGGCAGCGGCGATCACGTTAGCGGCGGACGCGAATTCGGCGGGCAGCAGCACCCGGCGCACCACGGGCTGGTCCTGGCCGTCGGTGAGCGTCAATTCCAGTGCCGGCATCGCGACCTGCGTCAATGCCTGGTTCCGCAGCGTCACGTTCAGCCGGTAGGCGTCTTCGCCGCGCAACTTGTTGAACGAGGAACTGTCGATCGCGATGGCATCGATCTCGCGCGGCGGGCCGACGCGGCAATCGAGCGGCCGGCACAGCCTCGTGAGCCAGGGCTGCAGCGCAGGCTGCGCCGCCGCCAGGCGATCGCGCTCATGCACCGCCAGCTGCAGCGCCAGCAAGCTGCCCAGCATCAGCGCGACGAGCACCAGGGTGGCGCGCACGCGTGGCCGCGCCCAATATGCGTTGCGGTGCGCGTCGCGGACAAACGACACTTCATGCAATGCCGGCTGCGCCGACGGCTCGCTTGCGAGGGGTTCATCGGACGGGAGTTCGGAGATCGAGTCGCGCAGCCGCGAGATCTCGGCTTCACCTGTGTCGTCCGGTCGGCGCAGTTCGAACGGCCGGTCGAGCGGGTCTTCCATCAGCGCAAGCGCTTCGGCCTCCAGCTGGCTGGAGTCGGGCGGTTCGAACGCACTGCTTTCCCCGACCTCCGTGTGCAGCGAGGACGCGAACGCGTCGGACTGGGATTCGCTTTCTTCCTGGACCGACTCGCGCTGAAGCACGTGAGCTCTCGGTGGATCCACCTCGGGTTCCGAGCGATCGGGGGCGGCATCCGCCTGCATGTGGGCCGTCGCGTCGAACACGTCGGCGCAGTGGCCACAGCGCACCCAGCCTTCCGAAATCCTGAGCTGGTCCGGAACGACCTTGAACAGAGTGCCGCAAGCGGGGCAGCGCGTGATCAGCCTCATGAAGCGGCGATTTTAACGAGCCCGTCGAGGGAGCTGCCTGACAAGCTACGCCTGCAGGGTCATCAGCACCCAGCCCTCCTGGCTGTCGCTCACGCTCAGGCGCGCATAGGGCGCGTAGGCGGCCTGCAGTTCATCGGCTTGACGCTCCAGGATGCCTGCCAGCACCAGGGAACCGCCCGGCGCGACCAGCGAACAGAGCAAAGGCGCCAGCACTTTCAAGGGCGTGGCCAGGATGTTGGCCAGCACCAATTGGTACGGCCCATGCGCCATCTCGGGCAGGCCGGCGTTGAGCACCACCGAGTTGGCCTGCGCATTGGCGAGCGTCGCCTGGACCGCCGCCGCGTCGATGTCCACCGCGTCGACCTGGGAGGCGCCGAAGCGCGCCGCCCCGATGGCCAGGATGCCCGAACCGCAGCCGTAATCCAGGACCCGTTGACCCGCCGGCGGATGCGTGGCGATCCAGTGCAGGCACATGCGGGTGGTTGGATGCGTGCCGGTGCCGAAAGCCAGGCCGGGGTCGAGCCGGATCACCTGGCGTGCCTGCGCGGGCGGCTCGTGCCAGGTCGGCACGATCCAGAATTCGGGCGTGATTTCCACCGGCGTGAACTGCGATTGCGTCAGCCGCACCCAGTCCTGGTCGGGGACCGGCGCGACGCCCAGCAGCCGGCAGCCCGGAAAGAAGTCCTGCGCTTGCAGCACGCGCGAGGCCTGGCGGGCGGCCTGCTCGTTGGCGAACAGCGCCAGGATGCGCGAGCGATGCCAGCCTTCCTTGGGCGCGGGCAGTCCCGGTTCACCGAAGAGGGCCTGCTCGGCGTCGGTCTGGGCGTCCGCATCCTCGAGAGAAACGCTGAGCGCATCGAGCGCGTCGAGCGCCTCGCTGACGGCATCGACCTTGTCTTCAGGGCAGAGCAGCGCTAGTTCATGCATCGGAATGCGTCGGCGGCTGGCCGAATCAGCGCTTGTGATGGGACAGCCACTCTTCCAGGTAATGGATGTTGGTGCCGCCATCCATGAACTTCGCGTCGACCAGGAGTTCGCGGTGCAGCGCGATGTTGCTGTTGATGCCTTCGAGCACCGTCTCCAGCAAGGCCGTGCGCATGCGAGCCAGCGCCTGCTCGCGGGTGTCGCCGTGCACGATGATCTTTCCGACCATCGAGTCGTAGTTCGGCGGCACGAAATAGTTCGTGTACACGTGCGAATCCACGCGCACCCCCGGTCCGCCGGGAGCGTGCCACATCGTGATGCGCCCGGGCGACGGGACGAACTTGTAGGGATCCTCGGCATTGAGCCGGCACTCGATCGCGTGGCCCCGCAGCACGATCTCGCGCTGCGTGAAAGGCAATTTCTCGCCGGCCGCCACGGTGATCTGCGTCTTGACGATGTCCACGCCGCTGATCATCTCGGTGACGGGGTGCTCGACCTGCACGCGCGTGTTCATCTCGATGAAATAGAACTCGCCATCCTCGTAGAGGAACTCGAACGTGCCGGCGCCGCGATACCCGATCTTCTTGCAGGCCGCCACGCAGCGCTCGCCGATTTTCTCGATCAGCTTGCGCGGAACGCCCGGCGCGGGCGCCTCTTCGATGATCTTCTGGTGCCTGCGCTGCATCGAGCAGTCGCGCTCGCCGAGATAGACCGCGTTCTTGAACTTGTCCGCCAGCACCTGGATTTCGATATGCCGCGGGTTCTGCAGGAATTTCTCGAGATAGACCGCCGGGTTGCCGAACGCCGCGCCGGCCTCGGCCTTGGTCATCTGCACTGCGTTGATCAGCGCCGCTTCGGTGTGGACCACCCGCATGCCGCGCCCGCCGCCGCCGCCGGCGGCCTTGATGATGACTGGATAGCCCACGGCCCGGGCCATGCGCCGGATCTGCACCGGGTCGTCCGGCAATTCACCATCCGAGCCGGGCACGCAAGGCACGCCCGCCTTGATCATCGCCTGCTTGGCCGACACCTTGTCGCCCATGAGGCGGATCGACTCGGGAGTCGGACCGATGAACTGGAAACCGCTCTTTTCGACCCGCTCGGCGAAATCCGCGTTTTCCGAAAGAAATCCATAACCGGGGTGGATGGCTTCAGCGTCCGTCACTTCGGCGGCCGAGATGATGGCCGGCATGTTCAGGTAACTTTGGGCCGACGTCGCCGGGCCGATGCACACCGCTTCCTCGGCCAGCTTGACGTATTTCGCTTCGCGGTCGGCCTCGGAATACACCATGACCGCCTTGACGCCGAGCTCGCGGCAGGCTCGCTGGATGCGCAGAGCAATCTCGCCGCGATTGGCGACTAGTATTTTCTTGAACATGGTCTGCGAGTGGCCGCTTACACGATCACGAAGAGCGGCTGCCCATATTCGACGGCTTGCCCGTTTTCGCAGAGGATCTGGCTGATCGTGCCGCTCTTGTCAGCCTCGATCTCATTCAGGATCTTCATGGCCTCGATGATGCAGATCGTGTCGCCTTCCTTCACCTGGCTGCCGAGCTCCACGAACGGCTTGGCGCCGGGGCTCGCGGAACGGTAGAACGTCCCCACCATCGGCGACTTGACTGAGTAACCGGCGGGTGCTTCGGGGACCGGTGCCACCGCGGGAGCGATCAGCCCCTGAGGACCGGCAGCCAAGGCTGCCGTTAGGGCTACGGGCTGGGTGGGCTGCTGGACCATGCCGCTGCCCTTGACGATGCGAACCTTGCCTTCGGCTTCGGTGATCTCCAGTTCGGATACGTTGGATTCCGACACCAGGTCGATCAACGTCTTCAGTTTCCGCAAGTCCATGTGTGCTCCAACGATGAGCGAACGAAGGGAAGCAGAATTTACAGCAAAATTCCGTTACTTCCGCGTTCCTCGTTTATTTTTCGCCTAATTTCAGCAAAGTGCTTGACACACCTGCCGTGAGGCGGCCCTTCCGGAGCGTTCGCGAGGAGATTAACGCAGCCGCGCCCACTGGGCGAGGTCAGCACGCGTGACCCGGCCCATTCTACGCTGCACCACTTTCCCGGCGCCGTTGACGACGACTGTGAACGGCAGGCCCCCCACCATGTTGCCAAGGGCGCGCGCCAGTTCGGTGCCCCCGAGTCCCGCCAAACCTACCGGGAAGTGGATCGGTGTGCGGGCCAGGAAAGCTCGCACGGCGCTGGGTTGATCAATGGCCAATCCTACAACTTGCCAACTGTTCGACGCAT
>JAGRPN010000050.1 GCA_019449555.1 Ramlibacter sp. | reverse complement strand
GGGCGTAATCGGCGCGGGCCGAATCGACGACGATCGGCGCGCCGCAGGCATACACCTGGTGGCCTGACAGGTCGGGAAAATCTTCCAGCACGGCCCGGTGGACGAAGCCGGTGCGCCCGGTCCAGTTGTCTTCCGGCAATGCGTTGGAGATCACCGGCACGTAGCGCAATTGCGGCATTTCGGCCAATTTGCCGCGCACCCAGTCGTCCAGGTACAGGTCGGCCGGGCGGCGGCCGCCCCAGTACAAGGTGGCGGGGCGGGTGATGCCCTTGAACTGCATGTGCTCGATCACCGCCTTGATCGGCGCGAAGCCGGTGCCCGACGCCAGCAGGATCATCGGCTTGTGCGAATCCTCGCGCAGGTAGAAGCTGCCGAACGGCCCTTCGACCCGCAGGATTTCCTTTTCCTTCATCGCGATGAACACATGGTCGGTGAATTTGCCGCCCGGCATATGGCGGATGTGCAGTTCGACGCCCGGCCCGTTGTTCGGTGCGTTGGCCATCGAATAGCTGCGCCGCGCGCCGTCGCGCAGGATGAACTCGATGTACTGGCCGGCGTGATAACGCAGCGCGTCGTTGGCGGGCAGCTGCAGCTTCACCACCATCACGTCATGCGACTTCTTCTCGAGCGAGATCACGCGCGAAGGCATCTTCCTCACCGGGAACGCGCTTTCGTCGGTGACTTGCCGCGACTCCAGCACGATGTCGGTCTGCGGCACGCCGCAGCAGGTCAGGATGAAACCGGCGGCTTCCTCCTCGGGGCTCAAGGCCTTGCTCTGGTGCACGCCGTGGACGACGACGCCTTCGAGCTTCTTGCACTTGCACGAGCCGCAGGCTCCGTCCTTGCAGCCATAGGGCATGCCGATGCCCTGGCGAATCGCCGCGGCCAGGATGGCTTCCCCGGTATCGACACCAAACGAGCGGCCGCTGGGCTGTACCGTGACCTGGAAAGGGCCCGTGGGGGCCTGGGCGCTCGTCATGATTGGGTATCCTCGGGCTTTGTCGCTGCAACGGTTCCGATTTTGCCCTCAAACCAAAGTCCCCTCGGCGCGCTGCCGGCGCGCTTTCGACGCGAGCGCGTGCTGATCGTGGGGTGTGGCGACGTGGGGCTGCGCGTGGCGCACTCGCTTGCGGGGCGCGTGCAGCTGCTGGCCTTGACGTCATCGGCGCAGCGCGTGCCATTGCTGCGCTCGCGCGGCATCACCGCATTGCAGGGTGACCTCGATCGCCCGTCCGCGCTGGCTCGCCTGGCCGGCATCGCCACCCGAGTCGTGCACCTGGCGCCGCCGCCCGCCGAGGGCGATCCGCAATGGTGGCGTGACCCGCGCACGCTTGCATTGCTGCGCGTATTGCAGCGGCGCCGCCTTCCGCTGTCGCTGGTCTATGGATCCACGAGCGGCGTGTACGGCGACTGCGCTGGCGACTGGGTGGACGAGACGCGAGCGCTGCAGCCGGGCACGCCGCGGGCGCAACGGCGCGTGAACGCCGAACGCGCGGTGCGCCATTTCGGGCGCGCCGCGCATGTGCGGGCGAGCATCCTGCGCATTCCGGGCATCTATGCGCCCGACCGCGAGGGTGGCACGCCACGCGAGCGCCTGGTCAAGGGCACGCCGGTGCTGCGGGCGCAAGACGACGTCTACACGAACCATATCCATGCAAACGATCTGGCACGTGCCGTCGTGGCCGCGATGTGGCGCGGCCGGCCGCAGCGCGCCTACAACGTGAGCGACGACACCGAATT
>JAGRPN010000049.1 GCA_019449555.1 Ramlibacter sp. | reverse complement strand
AGGCGTACACGAAGGCCGTCATGAGCGGCAAAACGCCTGCGCCGGCTGCTGCACCCGGGGCCGCGGGCGGCGAAGCGCTCGGACTGCTGCCGTGGCCCACGGTCGATTTCGCGAAGTTCGGGCCGATCGAGCGCAAGGAGCTCGGCCGCATCCGCAAGATCGCCGGCGCCAACCTGCATCGCAACTGGGTGATGATCCCGCACGTCACGAACCACGACGACGCGGACATCACCGAGCTCGAAGCGTTCCGCGTGCAGCTCAACAAGGAGAACGAGAAGGCCGGCATCAAGGTCACGATGCTCGCTTTCCTGATCAAGGCCTGCGTGTTCGCGCTGAAAAAGTACCCGGACTTCAACGCCTCGCTCGAGGGCGAGCAGCTGGTGCTCAAGCAGTACTACCACATCGGGTTCGCGGCGGATACGCCCAACGGACTCGTGGTGCCGGTGCTCAAGGACGCCGACCGCAAGGGCGTGCTCGCCATCAGCCAGGAAATGGCCGAGCTCGCGCGCAAGGCGCGCGAAGGCAAATTGAGCCCCGGCGAGATGTCGGGAGCGAGTTTCACCATCTCGTCGCTCGGCGGTATCGGTGGGCGATACTTCACCCCGATCATCAACGCGCCGGAGGTGGCTATCCTTGGCGTCTGCAGGAGCCGCACCGAACCGGTGTGGGATGGCAAGCAGTTCCAGCCGAGGCTGATGCTGCCGCTGTCGCTGGCATGGGACCACCGTGTCGTCGACGGCGCGGCGGCCGCGCGATTCAACGCATACCTCGGCACCCTCCTGGCGGACTTCCGTCGCACGATGCTATGAGCAGGAACGCCCAGCGTACTGTGATGACCACGAACCCGGAGCGTTCGGAATGACAACTGTTGTGGTGGTGAAGAAGGCGGGGCAGATCGCGATCGCGGCGGATACGCTGGTGACGTTCGGCGACACGCGGCTGGCCAACCGTTACGAGGACAACACCAAGATCTTCAAGGTGGAGACCGATGGCGGCCCGAGCTACGTCGGCATGGCGGGCACGGTCGCGCATTTTCCGGTGCTGCGCAAGGCCATAGGCTCCATGCCGCGCGAGATCCTCAAGCTCGGCAACCGCGACGAAGTGTTCGACACGTTCACCAAACTGCACCCGTACCTCAAGGAAAACTTCTTCCTGCAGACGAAGGAAGAGGACAGCGACCCCTACGAGTCCAGCCAGTTCAGCGTGGTGATCGCCAACGCGACCGGCATCTACGGGCTCTACAGCTACCGCGAGGTGTTCGAGTTCAAGGAGTTCTGGGGCATCGGGTCCGGTCGCAGCTTTGCACTGGGCGCCATGCATGCGATTTACGGCAAGGCCAAGACGGCGCGCGAGATCGCGGAGGCCGGCATTGCCGCCGGGTGCGAGTTCGACCGCAACTCCGCGGCTCCGTTCGATGTGTTCACGCTGAAGACGAAAGACGCCAAATGAGCCTGGTCGAGGTGAAGGTGCCGGACATCGGCGATTTCGACGAGGTGTCCGTGATCGAGCTGCTGGTCAAGCCGGGGGACGTCGTCAAGGCGGAGCAATCGCTCGTCACGGTGGAGAGCGACAAGGCGTCCATGGAGATTCCGTCGAGCAGTGCCGGCGTCGTGAAGGAGTTGAAGGTCAAGCTCGGGGACAAGGTGAGTGAAGGTTCGCCGTTATTGACCCTGGAGACCGCGGAAGCAGCGTCTCCTCCTCCTTCCCCTTCGGTGAAGGGTAGGGTGGGGGCAGGTTCGACCTCACCGATGCCCCCGCCGCAACCCTCCCCCGGCGGGGAAGGGAGAGTGGCGCAGCCGGCTCCAATCGCCTCCACCTACTCCGGCACCGCCGACCTCGAGTGCGACATGCTGGTGCTGGGCGCGGGGCCGGGTGGCTACTCCGCTGCCTTCCGCGCGGCGGACCTGGGGATGAAAGTGGTGCTGGTGGAGCGCTACGCCACGCTAGGCGGCGTGTGCCTGAACGTCGGCTGCATCCCGTCCAAGGCGTTGTTGCACGTTGCTGCCGTGATGGACGAGGTCGCCCATTTCGCGTCGATCGGCGTGAGCTTCGGCAAGCCCGCGCTCGACCTGGACAAGTTGCGCTCGCACAAGAGCAAGGTGGTCGGCAAGCTGACCGGCGGCCTGGCCGCGATGGCGAAGATGCGCAAGGTGACGGTGATACGGGGCATCGGCGAGTTTCTCGACCCGAACCACGTGACCGTCGCGGAGACCGGCGGGCCGGGCCAGGAGAAGACGGGCAAATCGCAGACCGTCAAATTCAGGAACTGCATCATCGCCGCCGGCTCGCAGGCGGTGCGGCTGCCGTTCTTGCCCGACGATGCGCGCATCGTGGACTCCACCGGCGCGCTGGAACTGCCGGCGATTCCCAAGCGCATGCTCATTCTCGGCGGCGGAATCATCGGCCTGGAAATGGGGACGGTGTATTCGACGCTGGGCGCGCGGCTGGACGTGGTCGAGATGCTGGACGGCCTGATGCTGGGTGCCGACCGCGACATGGTGCGGGTGTGGCAGAAAATGAATGCGCCTCGCTTCGACAACATCATGCTCAAGACCAGGACCGTCGGCGCGGAAGCGACCAAGGGCGGCATCCTGGTGCGCTTCGAAGGCGAGCAGGCGCCCAAGGAGCCGCAGCTGTACGACCTGGTGCTGCAGGCCGTGGGCCGCAGCCCGAATGGAAAGAAGATCGGCGCGGAAAGAGCCGGTGTGGCCGTGGACGAACGCGGCTTCATCCCGGTCAATATCCAGATGCGCACCAACGTCCCGCACATCTTCGCCGTCGGTGACATCGTCGGCCAGCCGATGCTCGAACACAAAGCCGTGCACGAAGCGCATGTGGCGGCGGAAGCGGCCGCAGGCGAGAAGGTCGCGTTCAATGCGCGCGTCATCCCGAACGTTGCGTACACGGATCCGGAGATCGCGTGGGTGGGCCTCACCGAGGACCAGGCGAAGACGCAAGGGATCGCGCTGAAGAAAGGCCATTTTCCCTGGGCGGCTTCCGGCCGGGCCATCGCCAACCTGCGCGACGAAGGCTTCACGAAATTGCTGTTCGATGCGCAGACCCGCCGGATCGTCGGCGGGGCGATCGTGGGGACGCATGCCGGCGACATGATCGGCGAGATCGCGCTCGCGATCGAAATGGGCGCGGACGACATCGACATCGGCAAGACCATCCATCCGCATCCGACGCTCGGCGAGAGCATCGGCATGGCGGCCGAGGTGGCCCACGGCACGTGTACGGACGTGCCGCCGCAACGGCGCGGTTGAGCTCGGTCCGGGCGTCGCACGCCACGCAACGTGGCGAAAAGCTCCTGCACGGCAGCTTGACGGCGGTCAAAGAAAGCCACTCACCCATGACCTAAACATGGTCAGTGATGCGGCCTTGTCGCCAGTCGCCGATTGCGCGGCCGGTCGCGGAGAACCTTGTGGAAAGCGCAAGCACAGCGCCCAAGCGCGCTCTGGCAGGCAGCGCCAAATTGCTGCTGGCATTGGCGGTGCTGATCGGGATCGCGGCCGGTATCGGCGGCTACACCTTCGTATACGCGCAGGGGCTTTCGTACATGAGCTCCGACCCCAAGGTCTGCGCCAACTGCCACATCATGCAGTCGCAGTACGACGCCTGGCAGAAGTCCGGCCATCACCACGTGGCCGTCTGCAACGACTGCCACCTGCCGCATGGCTTCATCAGCAAATACGTGGCCAAGGCCATCAACGGCTTCAACCACGGGAAGGCGTACACGCTGCAGAACTTCGCCGAGCCGATCGCCATCAAGCCCTTCAACAGCCGCATCCTGCAGGACAACTGCGTCGAGTGTCACCGCGCGCTGGTCGACCAGATGGTTTCGGCTACGGGGCGCAACGAAGAAATCAACTGCATGCATTGCCACCAGTCCGAGGGCCACGGCGAGCGCGCCGGGCTCGGCGGGCGTCCTACCTGAACCCGGAGGCTTCCATGAAATCCAGATCCCGCCCGATTGCTGCCACCCAGCGCGGCATCTCCACCTCGGTCCTGCTGGCCAGCATCGCGGTGGTGGCGGTGGGCACCGCCGCGCTGACGGCGCTGCTGGTGAACGTTTTCGAGCGCAAGCAGGAGCCCACTGTGGCCGCCGCGACGCGGGTGGTCGACGTGACCCGTGACACGACGGATCCGGCCAAGTGGGGCGCGAACTGGCCCAAGCAGTACAGCTCGTACCTGCTGACCGCCCAAACGACGCGCACGCGCTTCGGCGGGCATGGCGGCACCGACGCGCTGCCGCAGGAAAAGATCGAGCGCGACCCCTGGCTCAAGCGCATGTTCCTCGGCTACGCCTTCTCGATCGACTACCGGGATCGCCGCGGGCACGCCTACATGCTCAAGGACCAGGAGAACACGCAGCGCCAGACCAAACCGCAAAGCGGGTCGTGCCTGCATTGCCATGCGTCGCTCATCCCGCTGTACCGTGAGATGGGCGGCGGCGACGTGATCAAGGGCTTCGAGGAAAGCTACAAGCTCTCGTACAAGGAAATGAACCAGAAGCTGTACGACAGCGGGCATGCGCAGACGCTTAGCTGCCCCGACTGCCACGACCCGAAGACGATGCAGTTGATCGTCACGCGGCCGGCCTTTTTGATCGGGATCCAGAAACTGGCGAGCTCCGAAGCGGCGGTGCCGTTTGCGCCCTCGATCGAGCGCTGGCGCACCTCGGGCAAGGCCAAGCCCTACGATCCCAACACGGACGCGTCGCGGGGCGAAATGCGCACGTTCGTGTGCGCCCAGTGCCATATCGAGTACTACTGCTCGACGTCCATGCCGCTGACGGCGCCGTGGGGCAAAGGGCTCGCGGCCGAGCAGATCGAGGCGTTCTGGAATGACACCAAGTTGCCCAACGGCGAACGCTTCTACGACTACAAGCATGCGGAGACCGGCGCGCCGATCCTGAAGGCGCAGCACCCCGAGTTCGAGGTGTGGAGCCAGGGCGTGCATGCGCGCAGCAACGTCGCTTGCGCGGACTGCCACATGCCGTACATGCGCGATGGGGCGACGAAGGTGTCCGACCATTGGGTGCGCAGCCCGCTGCTCAGCGTGAATCGCTCCTGCCAGCCCTGCCATAAGCAGTCGGAAGACGAAATCAAGCAACGCGTGGACCTGATCCAGACGCGCCATCACGACCTGCTGGAGCGGGGCGGCGTGGCAATCACTGCGCTCATGGATGCGATCGTGGCCGCCAAGAAGGACGGCGCCACGCCCGAGCAACTGAATGCGGCGCTCGAGCTTCAGCGCAAGGCGCAATGGCGGCTCGATTTCATCGCCGCCGAAAACTCCATGGGCTTCCACGCGCCGCAGGACGAGGCCCGGGTGCTGGCCGAAGCGCTCGACTATTCACGGCAGGGTGAACTGGTGGCAAGCAGCCTGCGCCGGTCGCAGGCCAAGATGGCGTCGGCCAGCGGCGCGGCGCCGGCTTTGCCGGTGAAGCCCGTGGTAGCGGCCAAGGCGCAGTAGTGCTGAGCGGATGGCAGCGGGCCGGCAGCCCAGCCGATCAGGGCTGGGCTAGCTGCTGCTCGGGCGGGTCGAGCTTCAGCACGCGCCGCGCCCCGTTGAAGCGCCGCTGCCAATAGCTGCCGCCCATGTCTTCCACCCGCACCTGAGCGCCGGGTTTGGGCGAATGGATGAATTTGCCTTCGCCGATGTAGATGCCCACATGACTGAAGGCGCGCCGCATCGTGTTGAAAAACACGAGATCGCCGGGCTGCAGGTCCTTTTTGTCAATGGCTTGCGTCGCGGCTGCCTGCTCGTTCGCGCGGCGCGGCAGCAGCAGCCCGACCGTCTGCTCGTACATCGCCCGGACGAAGCCGCTGCAGTCGAAACCCGTCTCGGCGGAATTGCCACCCCGGCGATAGGGCACCCCAAGGAAACCCATCGCCGTGACGACCAGCTCCGACGCCCGGCCGGTAACCGTGTGGCTCACATGTTCCAAGGTGGTGAGCAAGCCTTTGTCGGCGGCGAAATTGCCGATATCGTCTTCCGCGGGCGTGCCGGGCATCGCCTGGGCATAGCCGGACGCCATCAGCATGCAAATGCAGAGCCACTTGGACATTGGCGGCGAGCATACCTTGGCATCAATCGAGAAGTCAAGTTAAGTACGATTCGTAACTTGTTGATTCATATGCAGTTAAGCAGTCAGAGTGCCAGTTCGGAACCTCGGGCCCAAGTTGCGGGAAAAATGCGCACGATCGGGTGCACAGCCGTGCGCGAACGGGCAATACAGCGTGAATTTGGCCAACGCGCATGGCAGATCGCCGTCTTGCTCGCTTTCGTGGGTTGCAGCTGGATACCCGCTGGGGCTCGAGCTCAGGATTTGAAGGCGGAAACGGTCGCGAGCGGACTGGTGCATCCCTGGGCCGTCGCCTTCCTGCCGCAAGGACGCTTCCTGGTGTCCGAAAGGCCGGGGCGCATGCGGGTCGTGGAAGCCGACGGCAAGCTGCGGCCACCCCTCGCCGGCCTGCCGCCGGTGGCGGCCGGCGGGCAGGGCGGCCTGCTCGACGTGGTGCTGGACTCCGGCTTTGCGGCCAACCGCACGGTGTTCTTCTGCTATTCGGAGCCGGGCGCCGGGGGCAACAGCACCGCGCTGGCACGGGCGCGGATCGCTGCCGACCAGAGCCGGCTGGAGGACGTGAAGGTGATCTTCAGCCAGAAGCCGAAGGTCGCCAGCAGCATGCATTTCGGCTGCCGCATCGTCGAAGCTCGCGACGGCAATCTCTTCCTGACACTGGGCGAACGTTTCTACCGCATGAACGACGCGCAGAAGCTGGACAACCACCTTGGCAAGGTCGTGCGCATCACGAAGGACGGCGCGCCGGCGCCTGGTAATCCCTTTGTCTCGCAGGCTGGAGCGTTGCCGGAAATCTGGAGCTTTGGCCACCGCAACTCGCAGGGCGCGACGCTGGCGCCCGACGGCACTTTCTGGATGCACGAGCACGGACCGCAGGGCGGCGACGAAATCAACGTGCCGCAGCCGGGCCGCAACTACGGCTGGCCGGTGATCACTTATGGCGAGAACTACGGCGGCGGCAAGATCGGCGAGGGGCTCACCGCGAAGGCCGGCATGGAGCAGCCGCTGCATTACTGGGTGCCCTCCATCGCCCCGTCGGGCATGGCGTTTCTCACCAGCGACCGCTACGGTCCCGCGATGAAAGGCAACCTGTTCATCGGCTCGCTCAAGTTCGGCTATCTCGCGCGGCTGGAACTTGCCGGCGGCAAGGTGGCGCGCGAACACAAATTGCTGGCCAGCGGCGAGCGCGTGCGCGACGTGCGCCAGGGCCCCGACGGGCTGCTCTACGTCCTGACGGACAGCGTGAGCGGGCGCCTGCTGAAACTGCTGCCGCCTTGAGGGCGTCAGGGTTTGATCAGCCCTTTGCGGACCGCGTAGAGCGTGAGGCTTGCGATGTCGTTCAGCCGCAGCCGCTCCATGATGCGGGCGCGGTGAACGTCCACGGTCTTGGGCGACAGGCCCAGCTCGAAGGCGATCTCCTTGGAGGCCCGCCCCTGCGCGATGAGCCGCAAGATCTCGATCTGTCGATGGGTGAGCTCGTCGTCCACCGTCGGCTCCGAAGGCTGTAACAGCCGCTGCGCGATCGCCGGGCTGAAGTAGCTGCCCGTCGCCATCACGCTGCGCACGGCTTGCTCCAGCTCGAACGGTGGTGCGTCCTTCATGAGGTAGCCGCATGCGCCGTTGGCGACGGCCCGCTTGACGAAATCGACCGTGTCGTACATCGAGAGCACCAACAACCGCACCTGCGGTTGTCTCGCATGGATCTGCCCGATCGCGGTGATCCCGTCCATGCCGGGCATCGAGATGTCCGTCATGATCACGTCGGGCAACAGGCTGTCCGCGAGGGCGATCAGCTCCGCGCCGTCGCGCGCTTCCGCGACCACTTCGACGCCTTCGATCATCGAGAGCAGAGCCTTGATGCCGGAACGCACCAGGTCATGGTCGTCCGCGAGCACGATCCGGACGGTCCGGGATGCGGGTGTGTTCTTCATTGCTTCTCCATTCACACAGCTACAGGACGGCGCGGATCGCCACGCCCCGCCCCGGCCGGGTACGGATGTGCAGGCGGCCGCCCGCGAGTTCGGTGCGCTCGATCATCCCGTACAGGCCGACGTTGTGTTCGCCGGCCTGTCCGTCCAGCACGTGCCGCTTGTCGAAGCCCACGCCGTCATCCACCACCAGCAGCCCGATGCGGCCTTGCGGCAGGAAACGCAGCCGCACGCCGATGTGCGACGCACCGGCATGGCGGACGACGTTGTTCAGCGCTTCCTGCACCAGGCGCAGTGCCACCGAGGCGGTCTCTTTCAGTTGCGGCGGCTCCTGGCCGCGCGAGCTGATGCTGAAGGCCAGATCGGCGGGCTCCGCGATGCGCTGCACGGCGGAGCGAGTCGCGGCGACCAGACCCAGCAGGTCGAGCTGGGCCGGCCTCAGGGAGAACGACAGGGTCTTGAGCTGGCGGACCGCGGCCTGCGCCATGTCCATCGCCGTGTCGGTGTGCTTCTTCACGGCATCCGGGTCGCCGACGCGCTTGGCGGCGTGCAGGTGAATGACCATGCCCGTGAGCGTTTGCCCCAGCTGGTCATGGAGTTCGCGCGAAATGAGGGTGCGTTCCCGCTCCTGCGCCACGACGAGGCGCGCGGACAATTTCTTGAGCCGGCGGTAGGCTTCCTCGAGTTCACGCGCGAGCCGCTCCTGCTCGAGCACCCGCCGGCGTTGGG
Organism: Ramlibacter sp.; assembly: GCA_019449555.1. GTDB lineage: Bacteria > Pseudomonadota > Gammaproteobacteria > Burkholderiales > Burkholderiaceae_C > Ramlibacter. The sequence goes on along the minus strand of JAGRPN010000049.1, from coordinate 5,408 downwards.
TCATCACCCGCTCGATGATCTGCGGCAGCGTGCCCAGCTTGTCCTTGGTCAGATAATCCTTAGCCCCACAGCGCAGCACATGCACGGCGGCTTCTTCGCCGATCGCGCGCGTCACCACCACGAGCGGCGTGCCGCAGCGCCGCGCCACCAGGATCTGCAAGGCGGCGTAGGGCGAGAAACGCGGCATGTTGAAGTCGCAAAGGATGACGTCGAAGCCCCCTTGCAGCGCGTCGGTGAAGCCGCTCGCGTCGTCCACCCGGTGTAACACGTAACGGCGCTGCGGGTCCGCGCGTTCCAGCGCGATGGCCATGAGTTCGACATCGTCTGGACTGTCTTCCACGCACAGCAGCCTGATCGTGTCGGTTTCGGAGGCGGTTGTCACGGCATCTCGGGGGTTGGCCCGCGAGTGTACCTGCTGAGGTCGTGGCGGCAATCGCGCCCGCGCGTGCCAGGCGCCGCTCGGCGCCGAACGCCGCCAACACGCGAGGGACTGGTCCTACACCCCGATCAGACGCGCCCATCCGGTGCCGGGGGGCGCCTCCGACACCGGCCGCAAGGCATGGATCCTAGAGTCGGTCATTGCAACAGGAGACCTACATGAACACCTTGGACACACAATCGATGGCGATTCTTGCGGTGGTCGTGCTCGCGATCATCGCGGTCGGCGCATGGCTGTACAGCCGCAAGAAGCAGTCCGACCGCCTGCTACAGCGGTTCGGCCCCGAATATGGGCGGGCGGTCCATGAGATGGGAAGCCGCACCAAGGCGGAGTCAGAGCTCAGGGCGCGCGAAAAGCGCGTGGAGCAATTCAACATCGTGCCTCTGGCGCCGGTCGACGCGGACCGGTTCAGCCAGGCATGGAGGACGCTGCAGGGCCGCTTTGTGGACAACCCGAAAGGCGCTCTCATCGAGGCCGACCAGCTGGTGCGCGAACTGATGCTCAAGCGCGGTTATCCAATGGGCGACTTCGAGCGCCGCGCGGCCGACATCTCGGTGGACCATCCGGCGGTGGTCGACCACTACCGCGCCGCGCAGGCGATCGCCGCGCGCGACCAGCGCGGCGAAGCCGACACCGAGGAGATGCGCAGGGCGGTCGTCCACTACCGCTCGCTGTTCGATGAATTGCTCGAGGTCCGGCAGGACGAGCGGGCAACTGTCAAGGAAATGGAGGTGCATCCATGAACACGTCCCACGTCGAGGAAAAGAATCTCACCACGGCGGACGTCGCCGCCGCGGCTGATCGGCCGCCGGCGCAGCGGGAAGCGACCCGCGCAATGCCGGAACGCGGCCCCGAGCGTCGCCAACAGCCCATGGGCGACGGCCAGGAGCAACTTGCGGCGCTCTTCACGCCGGAGATGGCGGGTGAATTCCGGTCCCGCTGGGACGCGGTCCAGATCGGCTTCGTGGATGACCCGAAGCAGGCCGTGCGCCACGCCGACGAGCTCGTGGCCCAGGTGATGAAAAGCCTGGCCGAAACCTTCTCCGGCGAACGCGCGCGCTTCGAAGGCGAAATGGAGCACGCGGACAGTGCCTCCACCGAAACGATGCGGGTGGCGCTGCGCCGCTATCGCTCGTTCTTCGAACGGCTGCTGTCCCTCTAGAGCGGCGGGCGGCCGCGCCGGCCCGGCGCCGGCAGGTCGACCATCACCGGCTGGCCGGGCGCGCTGCAACCCATGTCGCAGCACTTGCCCGGCTGCCGGTTGCGCGTGATGGCGCGCTGCGGGTCGTCCGCGACGCCGCGCTCCAGCAAGCGCTCGACCAGTTCCACTTTCGAGCCGACCGGGTAGTTGCGCCAGATTTCCTGCTTCATGGCGGCCGGCGAACCGCCGCCGTGCAGGCTGATCATGCTGTACCAGCCGCCCTGGTAACCCGCCGTAAGGTCCTCGATGAAGCGGGCGGTCTGGATCCGCTGCTCGTACGGGACGTTCGGGTTGGCCCGCAGCACATCTGACAGCTTCGGGGCCGTTTCGGGGTTGTGGTCCTCATCGGGCCCGGGCAGGCTCACGATCAGGCCGCCGCTCACGTAATGCGCGATGCGGTGCATGTCGTAGATCTGGGTGGAGAGCAGCAGCTTGCCGATGTTCGAAAACACGGGGTCGGGCATGAAGGTGCCACTGTGCTCGTCCGGCTTCGCATACACGCTGGCGGCCACACCGCAGGCGTAGAAGCCCTCGACGATCTTGATCAGCTCCACCATCTGCTCGCGCAGGTGCGTTTGGCTGCCCGGATCGAATCCGTTCGCTTCGCACATCAGGGCGCCCGCTCCGATCAGCAGGTCCCCGAACCCGGCGCGGGCGGCGATGCAGGTCTGGCGGTGGTGCGTGGCATAGCTGTACGTCAGGTGCCCGCTGTGCTCCCACTCGCCGGCGTAGAACACGCTCTCCCATGGCACGAACACGCGGTCGAACATGCACACCGCGGTGCTCTGGCCGTATCGGCGCGAAAACAGCGGCTCGCCGTGTTCAACCTTGTCGCCCGGCCGGCCGGCCGGGCGCGCGACGATCGTCAACCCCGCGACGTCGATCGGCACCGAGCAGCACACGGCAAAAGCAGCATCTTCCTGGGTCATGTTCCGACACGGCATCACCAGCAATTCGTGCACGTATGGCGCGCCGGTCACGATCGCTTTCGTGCCCGAGATCACGATGCCCTTCGCGTTGCGCTCCACCACGTGCACATAGCTGTCCACGTTCGCCTGCTGGTGCGGGCGCAGGCTGCGGTCGCCCTTCGCATCCGTCATCGCCACGCCCAGCGTCAGGTCCTGGTCCTGCACGCGGTGCAGGAACTCCAGGAAACGAGCCGTGTGTTCCTTGCCACCTCTCACTGCGTCGAGCCGCGCGGTGATCTGGCAGATCGCATTGAGCGCGTCGTGCGTGAGGTAACGCTGGGCGCAGCCGGTCTGCTGGCACAGCAGCCGAACGGCTTCGAGTTTGTTGAGCAGGTCCGCCGGGCTGGTGTCGATGTGGCTCAGGCGGTTGACGCGCTTGCCGCTGGTGTGCTGCACGGCCGTCATCAGCGGCTCGTACTCCGGCTTGAGCGCGTAATCGTAGGTGAGGGCGACCGCATTCACGCCCGGCCGCAGGGCGGCTTCGTCGGCGACGCATTCGACCCGGCGTCCATCGACGAACACCTTCGGGCGCAAGCGGCGCAGCGACTCGCGGTAGGCCTCGCCGCTGATCAAAGTTGCAGTGACGGAAGGGGCGTTCATGGCAGGCCTCCTGAGCTCGGGGAGATGATTTGAACAGTGTTCAAAAAACCTGTCAACGTTCATTGGAGGCTTGGTTTGCCTTTATAGTCGCCGGATGGAAGCAAGACTGCTGCGCCAGCAGGCCCTGAGCGAAACGCGCCGCGCGCTCGTGCTCGACGCGGCCCGAGCCGTCTTCGGGGAGCACGGCATCGAGGGTGCCAACATCCGCGAAATCGCCAAGCGTGCCGGCTACACCCCCGGCGCCATCTACTCCTATTTCGAAAACAAGGAAGCGATCTACGGTGCGTTGCTGGCCGAGTCGCTCGACCGCCTGAACACGGCGGTGCAGGCCGCCCGTCCGGCCGACGCCAGTGCGGCCGCGTTCCTGAAGGCGAAAGCGCAAGGCTGGTTCGGCTTCTACTCGGCCAATCCACGCGAACTTGACCTGGGTTTCTACCTCGTGCACGGCCTCGCGCCGCGGGGGTTGACGTCCGATCTGAACCAGCGGCTCAACGCGAGGCTGCACGAGGCGCTGGCCCCTTGCGAGCAGGCACTGCTGGCGATCGGCTTCGATGCCGCGGCCGCCCCGCGCGAAAACACGGCGCTCTTCGCCCATGGCGTCGGGCTGCTGCTGCTGCAACACACGGGGCGCATCCGCATGTTCCGGCAAGACGCCTGCGACCTGTTCGACCACTACCTGGACGCGCTGCTGCTGCGCGTTCCCTCGCCCCCCGGAGTCCGGTCCGATGCTGCTCGATCTCGATGAGTCCCAGCTGCTGCTGGTCGACTACCAGGAACGGCTGATGCCGTTCATCCACGAAGGCGAGGCCGTGCTGCGCAATGCGCTGCGGCTCGGCCGCGTCGCGCGCGCACTTCAGGTGCCCATCTGGGGCACCGAGGAAAACCCGGCCGGCCTCGGACCGAATCCGCCCGAGCTGAAGGCGTTGTGCCGCAAGACGCTCGCCAAGATGCATTTCAGCGCCTGCGCCGACGGACTGACCCAGCTGCTGCGCCCAGCCGCCCGCCAGCCGCAGGCAGGCAACGCCCGCAGCCTGCCCAAACACTTGCAAAAGCCGCCCGCGCCCGAGCGCAACAGCATCGTCATGGCCGGCTGCGAAACGCATGTGTGCCTGATGCAGACGGCGCTGGACCTGCTGGACGAGGAGTTCGACGTCTGGGTGGTCACCGACGCCTGCAGCTCGCGCTCGGAGCGCAGCCGCGATGCCGCGTTCGACCGGCTGGCCGCAGCCGGCGCTGAACTGGTCACGACCGAGATGGTTGCTTTCGAGTGGCTGCGTACTGCGGAACACCCGCTGTTCAAGGAAGTCTTGAGCCTGATCAAATGATGTCGCCGGCCAGCCCCGGCGGCGGCGTCGACGTCAGCTTGGGGCAAGTCAGCCGGACAAAATGTGCCGGGCCGGGCCAAATCAAGGAGACATCGATGGGCAGCTACGCAGAGTTCTATCGCCGCTCGCTGGAAGACCGCGACGCGTTCTGGGCCGAACAGTCCCGCCTGATCCACTGGCAGCGCGAGCCGCAGACCATCTGCGATTACAGCCGCCCGCCGTTCACCAACTGGTTCGTCGGCGGAGTGACGAACCTCTGCTACAACGCCGTGGACCGGCACCTGAAAGATCGCGCCGACCAGGCGGCCCTGATCTACGTTTCGAGCGAGACCGGCGCCGAACGGACCTATACCTTTCGCCAGCTGCATGACGAGGTCCAGCGGGCCGCGGCCGTCCTGAAGAGCCTGGGCGTGGAAAAGGGCGACCGCGTGCTGATCTACATGCCGATGATCGCCGAGGCGGCATTCGCGATGCTGGCCTGCGCGCGCATCGGGGCGATCCACTCAGTGGTTTTCGGCGGGTTCGCATCCGTGTCGCTGGCGTCGCGCATCGAGGACGCGTCGCCGCGGGTGATCATCAGCGCCGATGCGGGCTCGCGGGCCGGCAAGGTGGTGCCCTACAAACCGCTGCTGGACGAGGCGATCCGCATCTCGAAGCACAAGCCGCAGTCCGTGCTGCTGGTGAACCGGGGACTGGCGCCGATGGAGCGGGTCGCCGGCCGGGACCATGACTGGGCCGAACTGGGCCAGCGGCAAGCCAACACGAAGGTCGATTGCGAGTGGCTCCAGTCCACCGACGTCAGCTATATCCTCTACACGAGCGGCACAACCGGCCGGCCCAAGGGCGTGCAGCGCGACGTCGGCGGCTATGCGGTT
>JAGRPN010000004.1 GCA_019449555.1 Ramlibacter sp. | reverse complement strand
GCGGGTCCAGCGCCCATTCCACGGCGAGCCGCTCGCCGAACCGCACCTGTTCGATATCCAGGTAGCGGCGGGCGAGCGCCACCTCCTCGGCGAGCGTGACCGCCTGGCCCGGATCCATCAGCGCGTGACGGAACAGGTCGCTCAGGTCTTCCAGGAGGGCCTCGGCGCGAGCCGGATCGTCGCGCACCAGCGCGATGGCGCTGTTGAGGGTGTTGAACAGGAAGTGCGGCCGGATGCGCGCCTGCAATTCCGACAGGCGCGCCGCCGTGTCGGCCGGCATCTGGCCCTTGGCGCGCAGCACCAGCGCCGCGACCAACGCCGCGGACAGCAACCCGCCGGTGACGGCCGAGGCCACCCAGGGCACGCGTTCGGTGAACCCGGCCAGCGACATCAAGGCGCAGCCGTACAGGCCGGCCAGGGCCCCCAGGGCAATCCCGAACACCTGCTGCGCGGCGGGCGCCAGCCGGGCCAGCACCTTCTTCAGGCTGCACGCCACGATCAGCCACGCGAGCGTGGCCGGCAAGGCCGCGCCACTGAGTACCGAGACACGGAACAGCCAGTCCGCCAGGTTGGCCGCCCCGAACATGGCGCCCGCGGCCATCACGCCTTCGACGAACAGCACGGCCCGCAGGATCACGCCCACATGACAGGCGTCGAACACCAGCGCCCGCTGGGGCCGCGCGGGAGCCGCGGGGTACGCCTCGGGGAACGCCGATAAAATTTGGGAATCTTTCATCGAGAACGGTTGCCTTCGGCCCGATTATTGGTGATCCTTGCCGCTTGTCATCCGGGGCGACCTTTAACGCCCGCCCTCCTCCAGCCCTATGAACCAACTCGATAAGAAATCCCAAGCGTGGTCGGCCCTGTTTTCAGAGCCGATGAGTGAGTTGGTCAAACGCTACACCGGCAGCGTGTTCTTCGACCAGCGGCTCTGGCAAGCGGACATCGAGGCGTCGCTGGCGCACGCCGACATGCTGGCCGCGCAAGGCATCATCTCACGCGCCGATCTGCAGGCGATCCAGGACGGCATGGCCCGCGTGAGGCAGGAGATCGAATCCGGCAGCTTCGAGTGGAAGCTCGATCTCGAAGACGTGCACCTGAACATCGAGGCGCGCCTGACGCAGCTCGCGGGCGACGCCGGCAAGCGCCTGCACACCGGGCGCAGCCGCAACGACCAGGTGGCGACCGACGTGCGCTTGTGGCTGCGCGGCGAGATCGACCTGATCGGCGCCCTGCTCGTCGATCTGCAGAAAGCCCTGCTCGCGCTCGCCGAGCCGCACGTGGAAACCATCATGCCCGGGTTCACCCACCTGCAGGTGGCGCAGCCGGTGAGTTTCGCGCACCACATGCTCGCGTACGTGGAGATGTTCAGCCGTGACGCCGAGCGCATGGCGCAGGTGCGCACTCGCGTCAACCAGTTGCCGCTCGGCGCCGCGGCACTGGCCGGGACGAGTTACCCGCTGGATCGGGAACGCGTTGCGCGCACGTTGGGAATGCAGGGCGTCTGCCAGAATTCGCTGGATGCCGTGAGCGACCGGGATTTCGCGATCGAGTTCACCGCCGCCGCCTCGCTGGCCATGGTGCATGTCAGCCGTCTCGCCGAGGAACTGGTCCTGTGGATGAGCCAGAATTTCGGGTTCATCGAGATCGCAGACCGCTTCACCACCGGCTCGTCGATCATGCCGCAGAAGAAGAATCCGGACGTGCCCGAACTCGCGCGCGGCAAGGTCGGCCGCGTGGTGGGGCACCTGATGGGCCTGATCACCCTCATGAAGGGGCAGCCCCTCGCGTACAACAAGGACAACCAGGAGGACAAGGAGCCGCTGTTCGACACGGCCGACACCTTGAAGGACACCTTGCGCATCTTCGCGGAAATGGTCGGCGGCATCACCGTCAAGGCCGCAGCCATGGAACGGGCCGCGCTCAGGGGCTATGCCACGGCGACCGACCTGGCCGACTACCTGGTGAAGAAAGGCCTGCCATTCCGGGACGCGCACGAAACCGTCGCCCATGCAGTGAAGGCGGCGATCTCGCACCAGGTGGATTTGTCCGAGTTGCCGCTCAACGTGCTGAAGCAGTTCAGCCCCGCGATCGAGAAGGACGTGTACGGCGTGCTGTCGCTGCGCGGCTCGCTGCACGCGCGCAATGTGTTGGGCGGCACGGCGCCCGCCCAGGTCCAGGCCCAGATCGCCAGGCACCGGCAACGGCTGGGCTAGCCGCCTGCGCTCGGCGCGGCGCTGGTCAGAGCCGCGCGAAAAGGGCATAGTCGGCGGATGGCCCCCGCAGGCACCGGAATCGCACGGCACCGGAGCAGCGCCGCAGCTCCGTGGCGCGCGTTCGTCGCGGTGCTGGCGTTCCTGCTGATTCCGTTCGCTGCGTCCGGCGCGCCGGTAGCCGTCTTGAGGGTGCAGGATGCCATCGGGCCGGCCAGCGCCGATTACCTGATCCGCGGCATCCGCAAGGCCGGCGAGGCGGGCGCGCCGCTGGTGGTGGTCGAAATGGACACGCCCGGCGGGCTGGACACCTCGATGCGCGAGATCATCCAGACCATCCTCGCGTCTCCCGTCCCGGTGGCGGTCTACGTCAGCCCGCAGGGCGCCCGCGCCGCCAGCGCCGGGACCTATATCCTGTATGCGGCCCACGTCGCCGCGATGGCGCCGGCCACCACCCTCGGCGCGGCGACACCGGTTGCCATCGGGTTGCCGGGCAGCGAGCGAAAGCCGGTCGGCAAGGACGGCGAGGGCGCCAAGGACAGCGGCAAACCGGGGCAGGGGGCGAGTGCGCCGAAGCCTGAAGCGCCGGGCGACCCCATGACGGCCAAGCAGGTGCACGATGCGGCGGCGTTCATCCGCGGGCTCGCGCAGTTGCGTGGCCGCAATGCCGATTGGGCCGAACGCGCGGTGCGCGAAGCGGTCAGCCTCACCGCCGGCGAAGCGCTGCGCGCGAAAGTCGTGGACGTGATCGCGAAGGACCTGCCGGACCTGCTGGCGCAGGTTGACGGGCGCAAGGTCCGCGTCCAGGCGCGCGACGTCCAGCTGGCCACCCGGGGAGCCGCCTACGAGGTGCGGCTGCCCGACTGGCGGCACCGGCTACTGTCGGTGATCGCGAATCCCAGCGTCGCGCTGATCCTGATGATGGTCGGCATCTACGGCCTGTTCTTCGAGTTCGCCGCGCCGGGGCATGGCATCTCCGGGATCACCGGCGCCATTTGCCTGTTGCTGGCGGCCTTCGCGCTGCACCTGCTGCCGGTGAACTACGCCGCCCTGGCGCTCATGCTGCTGGGGATCGGCCTGCTGATCGCCGAACTCCTGTCGCCCACCCTGGGCTTGGTGGGCGCGGGCGGCGTGGTCGCCTTCATTGCCGGCGCGCTGCTGCTGTACGACGAGGACGTGCCCGGTTTCGGCGTGCCGCTGTCACTGGTCCTGGGCCTGGCCGCCGCCTCGGCCGCGGTGGTCGCGATCGGCGGCGGCCTGGCGCTGAAGTCGCGTCGGCGGCCGGTCGTCAGCGGCCGCGAGGCCCTGATCGGCGCTCCGGGCGAGGTGATGGAGGTCGCGGAAGGCGAGACCTGGGCCCAGGTGGTCGGCGAGCGCTGGCGGGTGGCCAGCCGCGAGCCGCTGGCGCCGGGCCAACGCGTGCGCGTGATCGGTTTGCACGGGCTCACGCTCGAAGTGCGGCCGGACGCGCCGCAGGATTCTCAAGGAGGTTCCCGATGAACGTCTTCGGTCTCGGCGTGGGCGGTGCGCTCGTGCCTGTCGTGGTGCTGTTGCTGATCGTGCTGGGCAGCGCCATCCGGATCCTGCGCGAGTACGAGCGCGCCGTGGTATTCCAGCTGGGGCGCTTCTGGAAGGTCAAGGGACCGGGACTGGTGCTCCTCATTCCCGGTATCCAGAAGATGGTGCGCGTCGACCTGCGCATCGTCACCATGGACGTGCCGCCGCAGGACGTGATCTCGCGCGACAACGTCTCGGTCAAGGTGAACGCGGTGGTCTTCTTCCGCGTGATGGACCCGCAAAAAGCCATCATCCAGGTGGAGAACTTCCTGATGGCGACCAGCCAGCTGGCCCAGACCACCTTGCGCGTGGTGCTGGGCAAGCACGAACTGGACGAGATGCTGGCGGAGCGCGAGCGCCTGAACATCGACATCCAGCGCATTCTCGATGCGCAGACCGACGGCTGGGGCATCAAGGTGACCAATGTCGAGATCAAGCACATCGACCTGAACGAATCCATGATCCGCGCGATCGCCCGCCAGGCCGAGGCCGAGCGCGAGCGGCGCGCCAAGGTGATTCACGCCGAGGGCGAGAAACAGGCCGCTGCGGCGCTGCTGGACGCGGCCCGCATGCTGGCGCAGCAGCCCGAAGCGATGCAATTGAGATACCTCCAGACCATGACCCAGGTGGCCGGCGACCGCGCGTCCACGATCGTGTTCCCGCTGCCGATGGACTTGCTGGGATCGCTCCTGGGTAAGGGGCGCGCGCCGCCGCGCGAGTGAAAAAGCGGCGCCGGCCGCGGGTGCGTGAGCAAATTTGCAGGCGCTCCCAAATTTCGTCAAACCCCGGGGGGACGCGAAGCGCTAGCATTCGCGCATTACAGAGGAGACCCGCCGTGACCGTGATCACCAACATCGAGGATCTGCGCATCCTGGCGCAAAAGCGCGTGCCGCGCATGTTCTACCAGTACGCCGACTCGGGCTCCTGGACGGAGAGCACCTACCGCGCGAACGAAAGCGACTTCGACAAGATCCTGTTTCGTCAGCGGGTGGCGATCAACATGGAAAACCGCACCACGCGCACGACCATGATCGGCGAAAATGTCGCGATGCCGGTGGCCATCGCGCCGACGGGGCTGACCGGCATGCAGCACGCGGACGGCGAAATCCTGGCCGCCCGCGCGGCCAAGAAGTTCGGCATCCCGTTCACGCTTTCGACGATGAGCATCTGCTCGATCGAGGACGTTGCGGCCGGCACCGGCAACCACCCCTTCTGGTTCCAGCTCTACGTGATGCGCGATCGCGACTTCATCGAGCGCCTGATCGACCGGGCGAAAGCCGCCCACTGCTCCGCGCTGATGCTCACGCTCGACCTGCAGATCATCGGCCAGCGCCACAACGATTTGCGCAACGGCCTGTCGGCGCCCCCCAAGCTCACCATCGCGAACATGCTGAACATGATGACCAAACCGCGCTGGGGGCTGGGCATGCTGGGCACCCCGCGGCGCCAGTTCGGCAACATCGTGGGGCACGTGAAGGACGTCGAGAACATGGGATCGCTGGCGGAATGGACGTCCAGGCAGTTCGACCCGGCGCTGTCGTGGAACGACGTGGAATGGATCAAGAAGCGCTGGGGCGGCAAGCTGATCCTCAAGGGCATCCAGGACGTGGAGGACGCGCAGCTCGCGGTCGACTCCGGTGCCGACGCGCTGATCGTGTCGAACCATGGCGGGCGGCAACTCGATGGCGCCCCGTCTTCCATCTCGGCGCTGCCCGCGATCGTCGACGCGGTGGGCCGCAAGATCGAGGTGCACATGGACGGCGGCATCCGCACCGGCCAGCACGTGCTCAAGGCCGTGGCGCTGGGGGCCAAGGGAACGTACATCGGGCGCGCCCACCTGTACGGGTTGGGCGCCCTGGGCGAAGCCGGCGTGACCAAGGCGCTGGAAATCATCCACAAGGAACTGGACCTGACGATGGCGTTCTGCGGCCGCACCGACATCAACACGGTGGACCAGGGCATCCTGCTGCCGGGAACCTGCTAGGCCGGCGCTGTCAGGCTGCGGATTCGAGGACGAGCTGAGTCTGCGTCACGACGGCGCACAGTTTGCCTTCGCCCGAGCGGATCGTGGTCTGCCAGACCTGGGTGGTGCGGCCGCGATGCAGCGCCACACATTCGCCCACCACGGTGCTGCCCAGCGCCGCACCACCGATGAATTTCGTGCTGGAATCCGTGGTCGTCGTGCGCTTGCCCGCCGGCAGGTTCACGACCGTGCCGACGGCACCCAGCGTGTCGGCGAAGGCCATGTAGGCGCCGCCGTGGAGAATGCCGCCGGCGGTGCATAGATCGGGTCGCACGACGAGTTCCGCCCGCACGCGCTCCGGTGTCACCTCGAGCAGGCGCACCCCCATCAGCCCCGGGAAGAGCGGCGCCATCAGTTCCTGAAGAGCTTCGAGCGAGAGCATGGGCGGCGCCTTTGGATGTCCGAGACGTGGGCCAGTCTAGCGTCCGCCGGCCGCCCGTCCCGGCACGGTCTTCAGGAATTCGAACAGGGCCTGCGCATCCACGTCGCTCAGCTTGGCGAGCGATTCGAATGGCATGACCTTGATCGGCGTGCCGTCGGGCCGCTTGCCGCTGCGCAGCATCGCGACGAATTGCGTGACGCTCGGGTAGCGTCCCATGGCGCTTCCGTCGCCCGGCGTGATGTTCGCCGCGGGCGGCCAATCCGGCGGTCCGCCCGTAATCCTGCCGCCAGACAGATGCGGGCCATGGCAGCTGATGCACATATTCGCCACGTACGCGCCGTGCCGCGCGTCCACCGCTTCGCCGACCGGTTCGGCCGGCGCGAGGGAGTGGTCGATCTTGTCGGCGGCATCCTGGATGACGCCGAAACCATAGAGCACCCGCACGGGCAGCGGCAAATCGAGCACGGCAGCGCCGCCCGGGCGCGCCGGCAGGCTGCGCGCGTACGCGACCAGCGCGGCGAGGTCGGGGTCCGTGAGCCGGTTGTAGTCTTCGCTCGGCATGATCATCACGGGCCGGCCGCCTGGCTTCAGGCCGTGGCGCAGCGTACGCACCCAGTCCTCGGGCTGATACGACGCTGTCGCGCCGCCCGAAGTGATGTTGGGCCCCGCGAGGCGCAGCCCCTTGCCGTCGTTCACGAATTCGCGCCCTGCCCCATTCGCGCCATGGCAGTCCACGCAGCCCCGCGACTCGAAAAGGTACTTGCCGCGTTCCAGCGCGCTCGCTTCGGTCGTGAACGCCACGGGCTTGATTTCCAGGTCCACCTTGCGTGCCATCCTGCGCTCGGCCATCTCGTACCCGAGGGCCGCCACCAGCGCCAGCAGCACGACCATGCTGCCCAGACCCAGCACGATCCACTTGATCCAACGTTTCATGCCTCGCTCCGCGTGAAAAAGAAAACCGGCGATTCTAGGGATTGGCGACGGATCCGTTAAGTGAAACTTGTCACAAGGGCGGCGGCAGGGCGCGAAGCCGCAAAATCACGGCTGTGACCCTGTTGCGCCGCATTGCCCACCTCGACATGGATGCGTTCTTCGCCTCCGTGGAGCTGCTGCGCTATCCGCAGCTCAAGGGTTTGCCCGTAGTGATCGGCGGCGGCCGGCGCAAGATCGACGACGCGCTGCGCCAGCGACATGCGGACAAGTCACCGGGCGAGATCCCGGTGGGCGATTTCCCGTTGCTCGAGGACTACGTGGGCCGCGGTGTGATCACCACCGCCACCTACCCGGCCCGCAAGTTCGGCGTCGGGTCGGCGATGGGAATGATGAAAGCGGCGAGGCTTTGTCCCCAGGCGATCGTGCTGCCGGTGGACTTCGAGGAAGTGCGCCGGTATTCGCGCCTGTTCAAGAGCACCATCGCCGAGATCGCGCCGGTGATGGAGGACCGCGGCGTGGACGAGGTCTACATCGATTTCACCGGAGTGCCCGGCGGCCAGCGCGAAGGCGGGCGCGTGCTGGCGCGCCTGATCCAGCGGGCCATCTTCGAGAGGACGGGGCTGACGTGCTCGATCGGCGTCGCGCCCAACAAGCTGATCGCCAAGATGGCCAGCGAGTTCGACAAGCCCAACGGAATCTCCGTCGTCTACGAGGCGGACGTGCAAACGCGCATCTGGCCGCTGCCGGTGCGCAAGATCAACGGCATCGGGCCGAAGGCCGAAGTGAAGCTGGCCAAGCTGCACCTGCACACCATCGGCGATATCGCGGCGCAACAGCGCGAATGGCTGATCGACAACTTCGGCAAGTCGTACGGCGCCTGGATGCACGACGCTGCTTGGGGACGCGACGATCGCCCGGTCGTGACCGAAAGCGAGCCGGTGTCGATGAGCCGGGAGACGACGTTCGACCGCGACCTGCATGCCGTGCGCGATCGGGCCGAGCTCGGCGCGATCTTCACCGACCTGTGCGCCAGGGTCGCAGCCGACCTGCAGCGCAAGGGCTACGTCGGGCGCACCATCGGCATCAAATTGCGGTATGACGACTTCAAGATCGCGACGCGCGATCACACGATCGAGCATTTCACGGCCGATGCGAAAACGATCCGCCAGACCGCCGGCCAGTGCCTCAAGCGGGTGCAGCTCGATCGGCGACTGCGGCTGCTCGGCGTGCGGGTCGGCAAACTCGTGAAGGCGGACTCGCCGGAAGCCAGGCCTGCGGCAACGGACGGCGCCGATGCGCCCCACCGCGTCGCGGAACAAGCGCCCTACGAGGGCACCCTCGACCTGTTCTGATCGGCCGGCGCACCGCGCCGCAGCGTCACGACGGGCACGAGCCGGCGCATTGCCTGTGTTGGACCCGTCCTACCGTCACAGCCCGGCTTTGCCTACATGCCGGGCAACAGGTTATCCCTACCGTAAAAGTCAGGTTCACTCTTCCAGGGATATCGATATGAAAGCACAGCTACGCAACCACGTGGCGGCCCTCTTTCTTCTCGCGCCGGTCGCCGCGACGCTTACTGCGCTGCCGTCCATTGTGGCGGCCCAGCCTGCGTCGCCCCAAGTCGATTCGTTCCAGGTCGCCAGCGACAACGGATTGCAGCCCGGTTCGCGCCTGCACTTCACGCTGGAAGGCACGCCGCACGCGCGCGCGACCATCCGTATCGAAGGTGTGAGGAAGGCCATTGCGCTG
>JAGRPN010000048.1 GCA_019449555.1 Ramlibacter sp. | reverse complement strand
TGATGCACGAACTGCAGGCGCACGGCGTTCCGGCCGGGGTGGTGCAAAATGCCGAAGACGTGGTGAAGCGCGACCCGCAACTCGCCCACCGGGGACACTGGGTGACGCTCGAGCATCCGGAAATGGGACGGACGATCTACAACGCAGCGCCGTTCCGGTCGGAGGCGATGCCGCACGCCCCGTCGCGTCCGGCGCCGCTGCTCGGGGAGCATACCGACGAAGTGTGCTCCGAGTTACTGGAATTGAGCCGCGACGAGATTGCCGAGCTGAAGCGCGCCGGCGTGCTCGCGTGAGCTCGGGATCAGGAGCTTTCATGGCCTCAGTAGAAATCACCGTAGAGAAGCGCGTGGCGACGATCGTGCTGAACCGTCCGGAGGCGATGAACTCGGTCGACCCGGAGTTGCGCGCGCTGCTGCACCGGACGTGGGAGCGGGTGCGAACCGCCGAGGAGATCTGGGTGGCGATCATCACCGGAGCGGGGGAGAAGGCGTTCTGCACCGGGTCGGACCTGAAGAAGACGATGCCGACGCAGGAGACGTATGCGCAGCAGCTCTTTGCCAGGCCCAACAGCGGGGCGCTGATTGCCGGTCTCGCCACCGACAAGCCGCTGATCGCCGCGGTGAACGGTTATGCGATGGGCGGGGGCATGGAGCTCGCGCTTGCATGCGACATCCGGCTGTGCTCGACCAATGCCCAGTTCGCGCTCTCGGAAGTGAAGGTGGGGAGCATTCCCGGCTCGGGCGGCACGCAGCGCCTGCCGCGGTACGTGGGCATGTCGGACGCGATGCTGATGCTGTTGACCGGCGACCGGGTGGACGCGGCAGAAGCGCAGCGCATGGGGCTGGTGAGCCGCGTGCTGGCGCCGGGGGAGCTCATGCCGGCTGCGCGCGCGATCGCGGAGAAGATCGCGGGCAATGCGCCGCTGTCGGTGCGCGCGATCAAGCGGCTGGTGCAGCAGGGGCAGGACATGCCGCTGGGCCACGCGATCGACGCCGAGCGCTACGTGTTCGGGCTGCTGTTCAACAGCGAGGACCGGGTCGAAGGACGGAAGGCATTCGCGGAGAAGCGCAAGCCGAACTACAAAGGACGGTGACGGGTTACTCGTTATTCGTTACTCGCAGACCATTAACCAGTAGCCAGTAACGCTTTTTAAGGAAAAGAGCATGCACCCATTACGTGACAGGACCGCGATCGTGGGCGTGGGCGCGAGCCCGCAGGGCAAGATCCCGGGCTCGACGCCGATCACGCTGGCGGTGGAGGCGTTCAAGCGCGCGCTCGACGATTCGGGGCTGAAGAAGGACCAGATCGACGGCATATTGACCATGCCGGGGACGACCTCGCCCGAGGCGGCGCTCAACTACCTGCGCTTTGGCGAAACCGTGGGCATCAACCCGCGCTACACCGGCAGCAAGATCATGGGGGGCGGCACGGCGGGGGCGCTGCTGCACGAGGCGGCACTGGCGGTGAACTCGGGCTTCGCCAACTACGTCGCCTGCGTCTTCGGCGATAGTGCCGCGACCGGTGGCTCGCGCTTTAACCGCGCCTCCGGCTGGGGCGACTCCTTCGCGATCTGGGGCTTCATGGCGGCCTGCGCCAACAGCGCGATCACCGCCTCGCGTCACATGGCGCTCTACGGCACCACCAGCCGGCAGCTGGGCGAGATCGCGGTCGCCTGCCGCAAGCACGCCTCGATGAATCCGAACGCGGTGATGCGCACCCCGATCACGCTCGAGGACCACCAGAACTCGCGCTGGATCGTGAAGCCGCTGCACCTGCTCGACTGCTGCCTCATTTCCGACGGCGGCGTGTGCGTGATCGTCACCACCAAAGAGCGGGCGAAGGACTTGAAGCAGCCGCTGGTGACGATCTCGGGCATGGGCCAGGCCTACACCACCGAGAACATGGAGCGCGAGGACTGGTGGTATGTGCCGCATCAGAAGCTCGCCGTGACCGACGCCTACAACATGGCGGGCGTGGGGCCGAAGGACATCGACGTCGCCCAGCTCTACGACAACTTCACCAGCAGCGTGCTGCTGTGGTTCGAGCACGGCGGCTTCTGCAAGGTGGGTGAGTCCGGCCCCTTCGTCGAGGGCGGGCGCATCCAGCTGGGAGGCGAGCTGCCGATCAACACCGCGGGCGGCAATCTGTCGGAATCCTACATGGAAGGCTGGCTGCACATCGTCGAGGGGGTGCGCCAGATGCGGGGCGAGTGCGGGCCGCGGCAGGTGCAAGGCGCCGAAGTGTGCCTGGTGACCGGGCGCGGCCAGGCGCTCAACTGCTCGAACGCCACGATATTGCGCAAAGGATAAGCCATGGCCGAATACTTGAAACCGCTGCCGACCCTCACCGACGAGAACCGTCCCTTCTGGCAGGGCTGCAAGGAAGGGAAGCTGCGCCTGCAGCAGTGTAACGATTGCGGGCACATCCGCTACCCGCTCAGCCACTGCTGCCCGAAGTGCCTGTCGTACCAGTTCGAGTGGAAGGACCTGTCGGGGCGCGGCGAAGTGTTCTCCTACGTCGTATTCCACCAGCTCTACAACAAGGCGTTCGAGAAAGACATCCCGTACAACGTCGCGCTGGTGCAGCTCGAGGAAGGCCCGCGCATGTACAGCAACGTGGTCGGCGTGGACAGTAACGATAGCGACGCGGTGAAGGTGGGCGACAAGCTCGAAGCCGTGTTCGACCCCGTCACCCCCGAAGTGACCATCCCGCGCTTCAAGCTGCGCGGGAAATAGCCCTCTCCCGTGTGCCCGGCGCGCCGCCATGGCCGCCGGGCTTTTTCTATTTCCGCGCCCGTTCCACCGGCGTCGGCTCGTTCGAGCCGGTCCTGCCTGACAGGGACAGGAAAGCGCCCGAGCCCATCAGCACAGCGTTGATGAGGAAGACCGGCCAGATGCCGAACGCGGAGCCGATAGCGCCGAACACCACGGGCCCGAACACGCGCACGGAATTGTTGGCGGTGAGCCGCAGGCCCAGCGTCTGCCCGGAGCGTCCCTCGGCCGAGCGCGAAAACATCAGTATCACCGTGAGCGGCGTGCCCAGTCCCATGCCGAGTCCGAAGATAAACGCGACTATCGCCAGCGCGACGGTGTGCTCGAACAGCGGGGTGAGCCCGAAGCCCAGCGCACCGGCATAGAAGGAATATGCGAGCAGCCGGTCCGCCGGCATGCTCTTCACCAGGCGCGCGAGGAACACCCTCACCACGAACGACGCCGCTG
>JAGRPN010000047.1 GCA_019449555.1 Ramlibacter sp. | reverse complement strand
GACCACGACGCCCGCCGCCCTGCTGGAGCGCCACCTGCTCAAGCGACCGAGGCGGCGCCTCGATTGGGTCAGCGCGGCGTTCTGGCTGGTGCCGGCGCAGGTCTACCGGCAATTGGGCGGCTTCGACGAGAATTTCTTCATGTATTGCGAGGACGTCGATTTCTGCCTCAGGCTGCAGCTGGCGGGCGGGCATCTCAGGCGCGCGGACGTCGCGGTGGTGCACCACGCGGTGCGCGGCAGCCGCAGGTCCGGACTGCACTTCGCCTGGCATGTCCGCAGCCTGATGCGGCTGTGGACCGGGCCCGTGTTGCGGCGCTACCAGGCCGTGCTGCGGGCCGGCTGAAGCCGCGCGCATGCTCTTCCTGCTGATCCTGTGTTTCGCCAGCGCGTTCCTGGCCACCGCCTTGGTGGTGCGGTACGGGCGCGGGCACACGCAGCGTTACGCGAGCACGATGCCGCAGCGATTCCATTCCGGCCACGTGCCGCGGCTGGGCGGGATCGGCATCATGGTCGCGTGCACTGTCGGCTGGGCCTGGATGGTGGTGTCCGAGCGGTACCAGTTGCGCAACCAGATCGGCATCGATGCCGTCACCGCCGGTTCGCTGTGGACGGTGGCGTTCGTCACGGTGGCGGCCGGTGTGTACGAAGACCTCACGCAGCGCCTGCCCGCGCGCGGCCGCCTGCTGCTCACCGTCGCCGCGTCCGTCCTTGCGTGCTGGCTGTTGAAGTTGTCGGTGCCGCGCATCGACCTCGCGATAGTCGATGCGTGGTGGGGCATGAATCCCTGGTTGGGCCTGGTGCTGGCCGTCATCGCCTTGAGCGGGCTGCCGCATGCATTCAACCTGATCGACGGCTACAACGGGCTGGCCGGCACGGTCGCCCTGGTGTGCTGCTTCGCGCTCGCGTACGTTGCGCTGCAGGTGGGCGACCGGCAACTGGCAGCGATGGTGCTGGTGTTGGCCGGCGCCACCGCGGGGTTCCTGGTCTGGAACTATCCGCGCGGCCTGATCTTCGCCGGCGACGGCGGCGCGTACCTGTGGGGCGTGGTGATCGCCATCGCCAGCGTGCTGCTGGTCATGCAGCATGGCCAGGTGTCGCCCTGGTTTCCCGTGCTGCTGCTGATCTACCCGGTCTGGGAGACGATGTTTTCCATCTACCGCAAGGCCGTTCGCGGCCAGTCCCCGGGTGTGGCCGATGCGCTGCACTTCCACCAGCTGATCTACCGGCGGATCGTGCGCGGCGTGTTCGACGATGACGACGAAGCCCGGCGCATGCTGATGCGCAACAACCGCACCTCGCCGTACCTGTGGGGCTTCGCCATCCTCACGGTGATCCCGGCCGTGCTGTTCTGGACCAACACGCCGGTGCTGATCATGTTCACCGGCCTGTTCATCGTGTGCTACGTGTGGGCCTACACCAGCATCATCCGCTTCAAGGTGCCGCGCTGGATCAGGCGGTGACCGCCGCCCGGGTTGCGGCACAATTTGGGCATCGCACACCGCAACCTGGCCACCTCATGACCGACTTGCTGAACATTGCGCCGCGGGACAAGGCCGAAATCCTGGCCCAGGCGCTGCCTTATATCCGCCGGTTCCATGGCAAGACCATGGTCATCAAGTACGGCGGCAACGCCATGACCGACCCCGAACTGCAGGCCGACTTCGCCGAGGACGTGGTGCTGCTCAAGCTGGTCGGGATGAACCCCGTCGTGGTGCACGGAGGCGGCCCGCAGATCGAGCAGGCGCTTAAGCGCCTGGGCAAGACGGCCCAGTTCATCCAGGGGATGCGCGTGACCGACGCGGAAACGATGGAGGTCGTCGAATGGGTGCTGGCCGGCGAAGTGCAGCAGGACATCGTCGGCCTGATCAACCAGGCGGGCGGCAAGGCGGTGGGGCTGACGGGGCGCGACGGCGGGCTCATCCGCGCCCGCAAGCTGACGATGATGGACCACACGGACCCGACCAAGCAACACGACATCGGACAGGTCGGCGACATCGTCGCCATCGACCCGAGCGTGGTCAAGGCGCTGCAGGACGACCAGTTCATCCCGGTGATCAGCCCGATCGGTTTCGGCGAGGACAACGAGAGCTACAACATCAATGCGGACGTGGTGGCCGGCAAGCTGGCCACCGTGCTCAAGGCCGAGAAACTGCTGCTGCTGACCAACACGCCCGGCGTGCTGGACAAATCGGGCCGACTTTTGATCGACCTGAGCGCGCGCGAAATCGACGAGCTGTTTGCCGATGGCACGATTTCCGGGGGCATGCTGCCCAAGATCAGCGGCGCGCTCGATGCCGCCAAGAGCGGGGTGAATTCGGTGCACATCATCGACGGCCGCGTGCCCCATTCGCTCCTGCTGGAGATCCTGACCGACCAGGCCTACGGCACGATGATCCGTTCGCACTGATGTCCCCCCCCCGAAGCGCCTGCAGCGCCTCCCCCCCAGGGGGGCGCCACCAGTGGCCCGGCAAAGCCGGTTCCACGGTGGCCGCTTGGTTCGGTTGCTGCGTGCGGGGCGTGTCGCGTCTTACTTGGTGGAGCAACTGAGGTGCGGCTCCTCTTGGTGGAAGACGACGTGATGGTGGCCAGCGGCATCAAGCTGGGGCTGACCGATGCCGGCTACGCCGTCGATTGGGTGGGCACCGGCGAGCGGGCCGAGCAGGTGCTGAAGAACGAGGCATTCGACGCGGCCATCATCGACATCGGTCTGCCGCACATGGACGGGCTGGAGCTCACCCGCCGGCTGCGCCGCCCCGAGATGGCCAGCCGCGGGATGCCGGTGCTGATCCTCACGGCACGCGACGCCCTGCATGACCGGGTGCAGGGGCTGGACCTGGGCGCGGACGACTACATGATCAAGCCATTCGAGCTGCCCGAGCTGCTCGCGAGATTGCGCGCGCTGTTGCGCCGCTCGCAGGCCGCGACCTCCGCCGTGCTGACGTTCGGTCCGATCGAGCTGGACACGGCCGGCCGGCGCGCCGTCGCGCGCCGCATTGGACACCTGACGCCCATCGAGCTGGGCCCGCGCGAGTGGACGGTGCTGGAGTACCTGTTGATCAACGCGCCCAAGCCGGCGAGCAAGGACAAGTTGTTGCAGGCCCTGACCGGCTGGGACAAGGAAATCACGCCCAACGCGGTGGAGGTCTACATCTCGCGCCTGCGCGGCAAGCTCGAGCCTCACGGGGTGGCATTGCGCTCGATCCGCGGCTTCGGCTACCGGCTGGAGCTGATCGACGGCTTCGGGCAGTGACGGGGCCGGCCAGCTTGCGATTCACATCCTCCGCGCGCGATGCGCAGGTCCGCTCCAACGCGCTGGGCATGGCTTCGGGCTTGCGGCGGCGCCTGCTGGTCATGCTGCTCGCGCCGCTGATCGTGCTCGCGATGCTCAATGCGTGGCTGGACTATCGCTCGGCCGACGATGCGGCCCTCCAGCAGGACCAACGGCTGCTCGCGCTGGTGCCGCTGCTGGCCGACTCGGTGATCGCCGCGGGCGCGGGGACGGAGCCTCCCGTGCTGATGCTGGCGCCGGCGGTCGAGGATTTCCTGAAAGACGGTACCGGTCACGCGGCGTACGCCATCGCCGATGCTGACGGCAAGGTCCTGCACGGCGAAGCCTGGCTGGCCGGGCTGCCGCCCACGACGCTGGAGCCCGAGTTCCACAGCGAAGAGAACAT
The DNA here is from genome assembly GCA_019449555.1 of Ramlibacter sp. GTDB lineage: Bacteria > Pseudomonadota > Gammaproteobacteria > Burkholderiales > Burkholderiaceae_C > Ramlibacter. The sequence continues at coordinate 18,411 of JAGRPN010000047.1, read as the reverse complement.
GGGCGTGACCTGGCGCATCGTGCGCCAGCGCCAGCAGACGGTGCTGGGCGAGGTGGCGGTCGTGCTGGCGGACGGCTCCGACGCGCGCCAGCAGTGGGCCCGCTCGGTGCTGCTCAAGGTGCTGCTGCCCAACCTGGCCCTGCTGGCCGCTGCCGCCTTGGCCGTCGGCTGGGCCGTCAAGCGGGCGCTCCGGCCCCTGCTGGAATTGAGGGAGGCGGTGGAGCGGCGCTCTCCGCGCGACCTCAGCGCGATCGACGAGCATGCCTCGCCCGAAGAAGTGCGGCCGCTCGTGCAATCCCTCAACCGGCTGTTCGGCCTGGTGAACGCGCAGGCGGAGAGCCAGCGGCGCTTCGTCACGGATGCGGCGCATCAATTGCGCACGCCGCTCGCCGGCTTGCAGGCGCAGGTCGAAGCCTGGGCGCAGGCCGCGAACGCGGCCAAGGAGGGCGACGGCACGGTGCGCCTGCCCACCGAGCAGGTGAACAAATTGCGCGGCGCCACCCGGCGTACCTCGCAGCTCGCCAACCAGCTGCTGGCGCTGTCGAGGGCGGATGCCCGCACGCTCCAGGGCCAGCCCACGCAGCGGGTCGACCTGAAGGAATTGTGCGAGACGATCCTGGAAGCGCACCTCGATGCGGCCACCGCCAGGCACATCGACCTCGGGCTGGATGCGCAGCCGGCCCAGGTGATGGGGCATGAATGGCTGCTGCGCGAGCTGCTGGGCAACCTCGTGGACAACGCCGTGAAGTACACGCCCGCAGGCGGCACCGTCACGATCCGGTGCGGCCCCTGCGAAGGCGGCGCGTTCCTCGAAGTGGAAGACGACGGGCCGGGGCTGCCGGCGGCGGAGCGCACGCACGTGCTGGAACGCTTCTACCGTGTGCGGGGCACGCAGGGCGAGGGCAATGGCCTGGGGCTGGCCATAGCCGACGAAATCGCGCGCGCGCACTCGAGCCACCTCGAACTGCAGCCCGGTGTCGGCGGGCGGGGGCTGCGCGTTTCGCTCGTTTTCGGGGGTAAGCACGCACTTGGCGCGCAGCCCGCGCAGAGCGGAATCGGCTAGGCGGAAACCCTAGCTGCGGCTGTGCGAGAATCAATTCAACACAAATTGTTCCAATCATGCCCGACGCCGAACTCAGCAGTCTCGAAGCTCCCGCCGACCACCCCGCACCGACGCCGCACCGCAAGCGCCCGAAACCGGGCGAGCGACGTGTCCAGATCCTCCAGGCACTCGCAACGATGCTGGAACAGCCCGGTGCGGAGCGCATCACGACAGCGGCGCTGGCTGCTCGACTGGACGTGAGCGAAGCGGCGCTGTACCGGCATTTCGCCAGCAAGGCCCAGCTGTTCGACGGGCTGATCGAGTTCATCGAGCAGAGATTCTTCACGCTGGTCAACCAGATCGGCGAGCGCGAGCCGCTGGGCACCCAGCAAGCGGCCAAGACGATCGCCATGCTGCTGCAGTTCGCCGAGAAGAACCCCGGCATGACGCGGGTGATGGTGGGCGATGCCCTGGTGTTCGAGAACGAGCGGCTGCAGCAGCGCATGAACCAGTTCTTCGACAAGATCGAGGCCACGCTCAAGCAAAGCCTGCGCAGCGCGACGGGCGACGGCTCGACGACGCCCAGCCTGGATGCTCAGGTGCGTGCCTCGATGCTCACCGCGTTCGCCGTCGGGCGGCTGCAACGCTTCGCCCGCTCCGGCTTCAAGCGCGCGCCGTCCGAACACCTGGAAGCCAGCCTAGCTCGCATGATCTGAGCCTCCATTCCCCGCCCCCTCAGGTGGAGGTTAGGGTGGGGGAGCACGGCGCCGCGCTTGCCCCCACCCCCGCCTTCACCCGGAGGGGGAGGGAGAAAATCCAGGAATCAATCCATGCTCCGCATCCGAGTCGCCGATGCCGACCTCGTCCTGCATCCCAGCGGGGCCGCCCTGCTGTCGGCCGAGCACACCTTGTTGGTTGCGGACGCGCATTTCGGCAAGGCGGTGAGCTTTCGCAAGCTGGGGGTTCCGGTGCCCAGCGGTACCACGACCGAAACGCTGGACCAGCTTACCGGCGCCATCGTCGAAACCAAGGCCCGGCGGGTCGTCTTCCTGGGCGATTTCCTGCACTCGCGGCGTGCGCATGCCGCTGGCACCCTGGCCGCCCTGGCGCGCTGGAGGAAAACCCATGCCGCGCTCGAACTGACGCTGGTGCGCGGCAACCACGACGAGCGCGCCGGCGACCCGCCCGCTGGCCTCGGTATCCACGTGGTCGACGAGCCGCTCGCCCAAGGGCCGTTCACCCTGTGCCACCATCCGCGCGCCATTGCCGGCGCGTATGTGCTGGCCGGCCATTGGCATCCGTGCATCAGCGTGAGCGGTCGCGCCTTCGAGCGTCTGCGCCTGCCGTGTTTCTGGTTTGGTGACGACACGGGCGCGCTGCCGCAAAACGCGGCGGGTGTGCTGCCGGCGTTCGGCAGTTTCACAGGAATGCACCGCATCGAGCCGCGGGCGGGCGATCGCATCTTCCCGGTGGCAGGCGACGTGGTGCGCGCGATCCCGGCGTTGCCGGTGGCGTGAGGCCGGTGGGCTCGTAGGGTGGGCACTTGTGCCCACCGCTCTCTGTTGGCGCGCGGGCAATGGTGGGCAGCAAGTGCCGGACCCTACGAGGTCACTTGGTAACCCACCTTCTCGCCCGCCGCCACCATTTCCGCCCAGGTCTGGTCGTCGACCGCGATGCCTTCGCGTTCGCGCCGCGCGCGCGCTTCGCGCTCGGGCTCGCCCGCGATGCGCACGCGGTCGAATCCCGGGGCGGGAGGGCTTTGCTTGAGCCAGTCGAGGAACGCCAATGCTTCCTGCTCGAAGCTGGCCTGGGTGCCGAGCTTTTGCGGATCGATCAGGATGGTGAGCATGCCGTTGACCACCGCGCGCGCCATGTCGGGCTTGCGGTGCCAGGTGCCGCCGCCGGTGAGCGCCCCGCCCAGCAACTCGCACGCGACGGCCATCCCGTAACCCTTGTGTTCGCCGAACGGCATCAAGGCGCCCAGCAGCCCGCCGGGTTGCGGCACGACCACCACGCCCGGGTCGGTCGTCGGTTGGCCATGTTCATCGATCAGGTAGCCGGGATCGACGCGCCGGCCCTCGTTGTAGGCAACGCGCATCTTGCCCTGGGCGACCCGGCTGGTCGCGAAGTCCAGCACGAACGGCTCGCGCCCCTTCAGCGGAATGCCGATGCAGCACGGGTTGGTGCCGAAGCGCCCGTCGGCGCCGCCCCAAGGCGCCACGACCGGCCGCGACAGCACGTTGACGAAATGGATGGCGACCAGCCCGGACGCGGTGGCCATCTCCGCGAAATGGCCGATGCGGCCCAGGTGGTGCGCGTTGCCCAGCGTGAGGATGCAGCTGCCCAGTTCCCTCGCGCGTGCCATCCCCAGCGCCATCGTCTGCTGGCCGAGCACCTGGCCGTAGCCGCGCTGCCCGTTCAGCGACAGGAGCGTCCCCGCGTCGAGATCAACCTTCAGGCTCGCGTTCGGCTTGAGCCCGCCTTCGAGCACCGCTTCCACGTAGCGCGGGACCATGCCCACGCCGTGCGAATCGTGCCCGCTGAGGTTGGCCAGCACCAGGTTGTCGGCCACGGTGCGTGCTTCTTCGGCGCTGCTGCCCGCCGCGGCGATGATATGGGCGACTTGCGCGCGCAAGGTCGCCGCCGGAAATGTTCTTGCCATCGATTGCCCTCATCCCAGCCCTCTGCCCCGCGGGAGAGGGAGTTACGTTTCACATCACCGCTCCGACCTGCCAGGGCACGAATTCGTTCTGGCCGTAGCCGTGCTTCTCGCTCTTGGTCGGCTCGCCCGAGGCAGTGGCCAGCACCAGCTCGAAGATGCGCTGCCCCATCTGCTGGATCGAAGCCTTGCCGTCGATCACTTCGCCGCAGTTGAGGTCCATGTCTTCCTCCTGCCGCTGCCACAGCGCCGAGTTCGTCGCGAGCTTGAGCGACGGCGAGGGCGCGCAGCCGTAGGCCGAGCCGCGCCCGGTCGTGAAGCAGATCATGTTGGCGCCGCCCGCGACCTGGCCGGTCGCACTCACCGGGTCATAGCCGGGCGTGTCCATGTAAACGAACCCGTGCTCGTTCACCGGCTGCGCATATTCGTACACCGCCTGCAGGTTGGTGGTGCCGCCCTTGGCCACCGCGCCCAGCGATTTCTCCAGGATGGTGGTCAGCCCGCCGGCCTTGTTGCCCGGCGAAGGGTTGTTGTTCATCTCCCCCTCGTTGGCCTTGGTGTAGCGCTCCCACCACCTGATGCGCTCGATCAATTTCTCGCCCACTTCGCGCCGGACGGCCCGCCGCGTCAACAGGTGCTCGGCGCCGTAGATCTCAGGCGTTTCCGACAGGATGGCCGTCCCGCCGTGCGCCACCAGCAAATCAACCGCTGCGCCGAGCGCGGGATTCGCACTGATGCCCGAGTAGCCGTCGGAGCCGCCGCATTGCAGGCCGATCGTGAGATGCGATGCGCTGCAACGCTCGCGTCTGACCGCATTGGCGTGCGGCAGCATCTCCTCGATCAGGGCGATCCCCTTGTCGACGGTCTTGCGGGTGCCGCCGGTGTCCTGGATGTTGAAGACCTTGAGCGTGTCGCCTTCGCGCAGCGAACTGTGCGCGAGCCAGGCGTTGATCTGGTTGGCTTCGCAGCCCAGTCCCACCACCAGCACGCCCCAGAAGTTGACGTGGGTCGCATAACCGGCCAGCGTGCGCTCCAGGATCTGCATGCCGAGCCCTTCCGTGGCCATGCCGCAGCCGGTTCCATGGGTGAGGGCAACCACGCCATCGACGTTGGGGAAAGCCGCGAGCGCTTCGGGATGGTTCTGCCGCGAGAAATGGTCGGCGATGGCGCGCGCCGCCGTCGCCGAGCAGTTGACGCTGGACAGGATGCCGATGTAGTTGCGCGTCGCCACGCGGCCGTCGGATCGCTTGATGCCCATGAAAGTGGCCTCGCGCGGCGGCGCTGCGGGTTTCACGTCGGCGCCGAATGCGTAGTCGCGCTCGAAGTCGCCCATCGCCAGGTTGTGCGTGTGCACATGTTCGCCCGCCGCGATCGGCCTGCTGGCGAAGCCGATGATCTGGTTGTAGCGGCGCACCGGTTCGCCCTGCGCGATGGCGCGGGTAGCCACCTTATGGCCCGGGGGGATCAGGCCCTTGACCACGACGTTTTCGGCGACGGTGCCGCCGACCAGTTGGGTCCTGGCGATCAGGACGTCGTCCTGGGGATGCAGACGGATGAAGGGCGTCATAGATTACTTTGCGGGACAGATCAAGAATTCTGAGACCTTGCGGGACAGATCAAGAATTCCGCTAGGAATTTTGCTCTGTCCTCAACTGATCGAGAATTTTTGCTCCGTCCTCAACTGATTAGAAAAACTGCTTGGGCAGCCAGAGCACCAGTTTCGGCATATAGGTGATGATGGCCAGCGATGCGAGCAGCGGCACCAGCCACGGCAGGATCGCGATGGTCGTGCGCTCCACCGACAACTTGGCCACGCGCGCGAGCACGAACAGCACCATGCCCATCGGGGGATGCAAGAGGCCGATCATCAGGTTGAGCACCATCACCAGCCCGAAGTGGACCAGGTCGATGCCCAGCTTCTGGCAGATCGGCACCAGGATGGGCACCAGGATCGTGATCGCCGCCGTCGGCTCCAGGAAGCAGCCGACGAACAGCATCAACACGTTGGCCAGCAACAGGAACATCCAGGGTTCCTTGGTGAACGCCAGCACCCACTCGGCAATCGCGGCGGTGATGCCGGTGGCCGTGAGCATCCATCCGAAGATACTGGCGGCCGCGACGATGAAGAGCACCGTCGAAGTGGTCTCCACCGTCTCCAGGCAGACCTTGACGAACATCTTCCAGGTGAGCGTGCCGTACCAGGCGAAACCCAGCACCATGGCCCAGATGCACGCCGCGATGGCGCCTTCGGTTGGCGTGAAGATGCCGGTGGTCATGCCGCCGATCAGCAGCACCGGCGTCATGATCGGCAGAACGGCCTGGAACTTGAAGTACTTGTCGGCCGCGAACAGCACCACGATGCCGGCGAGCACGGTCACCTGCGGCGGGAAATCGGCCTTGGTGATCAATAGCCACAGCACCAGCGGCCAGGCGATCACGACGGCGGTTTCCGACAGCGCCTTGATAACCCGGTGCCAATCGAACTTGACGTCCGCCCCCCAGCCGTTCTTGTGCGCGAACCAGGCCACGGTGAGCATCATCAGCACGGCCATCAGCACGCCCGGCAGGATGCCTGCCAGGAAGAGCGCGCCCACGCTGACGTTGGCCATCATCCCGTAGATCACGAACGGCAGGCTCGGCGGAATGATCGGGCCGAGTGTCGCGGAAGCCGCCGTCACGCCGACGGAAAATTCCGAGCTGTAGCCGTGGTCCTTCATGGCCTTGATCTCGATCGTGCCCAGGCCCGCGGCGTCCGCGATCGCGGTGCCGCTCATGCCGGCGAACACCACGGAACCGACGATGTTCACGTGCCCGAGGCCGCCCTTGAGCCAGCCCACCAGGGCCAGCGCGAAGTTGTAGATCCGGTTCGTGATGCCGGCGTTGTTCATCAGGTTGCCGGCCAGGATGAAGAACGGCACGGCCAGCAGCGGGAAGCTGTCGATGCCGCTGACCATCCGGTGGATCACGACGAAGGGCGGCGAGCTCTGCGTCCAGAAAAGATAGATCAGCGAAGCACCCGCCATCGAGATGGCCACCGGCAGTCCCAGGGCCATCAGCGCGAGGAAAACGATCTTCAGCATGTCAGGTCTTTTGCAGTTGTTGTCCGGCCGGCAGGTCCGGTCCGTCTTGCATGGTGGACTCCACGCGCTCGAGCACGGTGTAGCCGCGGCGGCGATGGACGAGCGCGACCCACAGGGAACGCGCGAACATGGCCGCGAAGCCCACGGCCACGACGCCGTAGACGTAGTTCATCGGCATGTCGACGATAGTCATGCGGGCGTTCTGGCCGAGCTTGATCATCATCTGGATCGTGAGCACGAACGCCGTGCCGAAGAAGACGATCCGCAGGATGTCCACGACCGTGGCGAGCAGGCGTGCCGCCGCGGCGGGCAGGTACCGATAGAAGAAGTCCACCTGGATATGGTTGTTCTTCGCCACGCCGATGGCTGCGCCGATGAACACGGTCGCGATCAGGAAATAGCGGGCGATCTCCTCGGTCCATGCGGCCGAGTCGTTCATCACGTAGCGTGTGATGAACTGGTAGAAAACGATAAGGCCGAGGATCCAGAAGAAGCCCAGGGCTACCCAGCCTTCGAATGGCGTGCCGGAAAGATCCACTTCCTCGTCCTGGGCGTGGAATTGTCCGTCGTCGCCCATCACATGGGGCATGTCGTCGATGGATTGCATCTGTGTTCCGATGGTCCTGAGCAGTCGAAAAGTGTGCTGACAAGATCGGGGCGCCTGGAGGATGCCGCAGGCGCCCCGCTGTGCGCTACTTGATGTTGATGATGCGGTCGTAGTCGGCCTGGCGGTAGCCGTGGTCCGTCGGCTTCGTGTTCTTCAGGACCGCCTCGCGGAAGGCGTTCTTGTCCACCACGATCACGTTGTTGGTTTTCTTGAACTCCTCCACCAGGCGGGCTTCGGAGGCAATGATGTCGCGGCTGGCCTTTTCGGCGGCTTCCTGCATCACTTCGGTGAAGATCTTCTTGTCCGCGTCGCTCAATTTGCCCCACAACTGACCCGAGACAATGGTGAGCAGCGAGTCGATGATGTGGCCGGTCAGCGAGATGTTCTTCTGCACTTCATAGAACTTCTTCGCCTGGATGGTGGGCAGCGGGTTCTCCTGGGCTTCCACGGTGCCGTTCTGCAGTGCCAGGTACACCTCGGCAAACGCGATCGGCGTCGGGTTGGCGCCGAGCGCCTTGGGGAACGCCAGGTAGGCGGGCGCATCCGGCACGCGGATCTTCAGGCCTTTCATGTCCTCGGGTTTGACGATCGGGCGGTTCGAGGTGACGTGGCGCGCGCCATAGTAGGTCAGCGCGGTGATGTGGTTGCCCGTCTTGTCGTCGTAGCCCTTCGCGAGCTCACGGAAGACGTCGCTCTTCGCGTACTTCAGTTGGTGCTCGGAGTCGCGGAAGATGAAGGGGAAGTACGAGATGGCGAGCGGCTTGTAGCTGTTGCCGGCGAAGCTGGCACCCGAGAGGATGATGTCCACCGTGCCCAGGGTCAGGCCGTTGTTGATGTCCGATTCCTTGCCCAGCGTCGAGGCCGGGAACACCTGGATTTCGTAGCGGCCATTGGTGCGTTTCTTGATCTCCTCGCCAGCCCAGACCGACCACTTGTGGTACGGCTCGGACGTCTCGTAGACGTGCGCCCATTTCAATTTGGTCTGGGCCTGGGCCAGCCCGAAGGTGCCCATGGCGCCGGTCAGCAGCGTGCAGGCGGCGATCAGTTGGATAGCAAAGCGTTTTTGCATGGAGTCTCCTAGGTTGTCGAGGGTCAGGAATGGTTGGCGCGGCGCCAGCTCGCGGTGTAGCGGCTGTAGGCTTTCTTCAGGTGCGCCTGCATCGCCAGGCGCGCGGATGCGGGATCATGGCAGCGAATCGCTTCGAGCACGGCGCTGTGCTCCACCAGGGCGGCGTCCCACGAAGCGGGATTCTCGAAATAGTCGCCCAGCCGTTCGAACAGGGGCCCGCTGCGCGCCTGCCAGTAGCCGCGCACGGTATCGTGCAGCACCTCGTTCCCGCAGGCACGGGCCACCGAGGTATGGAACGCCTCGTCGCCGGCGCGCGGGATGATGCCCGCTTCGGCTTCCTCGCGCATCTGCGCGAGCGCGCCGGTGATCGCGGCGACCTGGGCCCGGCGCGCATGGCGCGCGGCCAACGCGGCGACTTCGCCTTCCACCAACTCGCGTGCGCGCATCAGTTCCAGCGGCCCCCATTCGGCCGGGTCCGGCTCCGGCGGCAAGCTCGCGGCAGTGCCGTTGACGCCGTCCATTCCCCGTACATAGATGCCCGAGCCGGTACGCACGTCGATGACGCCTTCGACTTCCAGGGCGATGAGCGCTTCGCGCACCGAGGGGCGGCTCACGCCGAGTTGCCTGGCCAGGTCGCGCTCCGCCGGCAAGCGGCTGCCGGGGTTGAATTCGCCCGTCGCGATGAGCGAACGCAGCTGCTCGGCGATCTGCCGGTACAGGCGTTGCGGTTCGACGGCTTGCAGCGGCATGAGGGGCGGCGTTCGAATGCTAGGGTTAGCCTGGAATTGGCCAAGTGGTAAGACCAATTAATATGGAGGCAAAACGCGGGCTGCGGCACCGGGCAAACCCTGAACCCGGCCGCAGTCTCGATTGCCTGGAGCAACCATGAGACTCGAAGGAAAGACCGCCCTCGTGACGGCGGCCGGACAAGGCATTGGCCGCGCCAGCGCGCTCGCGCTGGCCGCCGAGGGCGCGCAGGTGTGGGCCACCGACATCAACCCGGCGCTGCTGGCGAGTTACGAGGGCGTGCAGGGCGTGCGCGCCATCGTGCTCGACGTGCTGGACAAGGGCGCGATCGAGCGGCTGATTTCCAGCCTGCCGGCGTTGGACGTGCTGTTCAATTGCGCGGGGTTCGTGCACAACGGAACGGCCCTGCAGGCGACCGACGAGGAATGGAATTTCGCGCTTAACCTGAACGTGCGCTCGCAGTTCTGGGCGATCCAGGCGGCGCTGCCGAAGATGCTCGCCGCCGGCCGCGGCAGCATCATCAACATGGCGAGCGTCTGCAGCAGCATCAAGGGACTGCCCAACCGGTTCATCTACGGCACCACCAAGGCGGCCGTCATCGGGCTGACCAAGAGCGTGGCGGCCGATTTCGTCGCCGACGGCATCCGCTGCAACGCGATCTGCCCGGGCACGGTGGACACGCCGTCGCTGCAGCAGCGCATCGATGCGAACGCCGACCCGGTGGCCGCGCGCAAGAATTTCATCGCCCGCCAGCCGATGGGCCGGCTCGCGCAGGCGCACGAGATCGCACCGATCGTCGTCTATCTGGCGAGCGACGAATCGATCTTCGTCACGGGCCAGGCCTACGCCGTGGACGGCGGCATCACGATATGAACCAGCTCGATTTCAACGGCCGCCACGCGATCGTGACCGGCGGCGCGACCGGCCTCGGCTACGCGATCGCGGCCCGCCTGATCGCCTCCGGCGGCAGCGTCAGCTTGTGGGACCGCGATTTGGCGGCGGCCCAGCGCGCTGCCCTGGTGCTCGGCTCGAAGGCACAGGCAGTGGAGGTCGATGTCGGGCGCCACGACTCGGTGCGCGGGGCCGTGCAGGCGACCTTGGGCCACACGCAGCGGGTGGACGCGCTCGTCAACAGCGCCGGGATCACCGGTCCCAACACCAAGGTCTGGGATTACCCGGTCGAGGCGTGGCGGCAGGTGATCGAGGTCAATCTCAACGGCCTGTTCTATTGCTGCCGCGAGGTCGTGCCGCTGATGCGCGGCGCCGGCTACGGGCGCATCGTCAACATCGCCTCGGTCGCCGGCAAGGAGGGCAACCCGAACGCCAGCGCCTACAGCGCCAGCAAGGCCGCCGTCATCGCGCTGACGAAGTCCCTCGGCAAGGAACTCGCCGACACCGGCGTGCGGGTCAACTGCGTCACGCCGGCGGCCGTGAAGACGGCGATCTTCGACCAGATGAGCGAAGAGCACATCCAGTTCATGCTCTCGAAGATCCCGATGGGCCGCTTCGGCAAGCCCGAGGAGGTCGCGGCCCTGGTCGCGTGGCTGTGCACCGAGGAGTGTTCGTTCTCCACCGGCGCGGTGTTCGACCTCTCGGGTGGCCGGTCCACCTATTAACAACAAATTTCAAGGAAACGACAAATGAAACTCGTCCGCTACGGCAACCCCGGCAAGGAAAAACCCGGCCTCATCGATCTCGACGGGCGCTTGCGCGACCTGAGCGCGGTGGTGCCCGACATCGGTCCGGCGCAATTGGGTGCGATCGGGCTCGCGCGCATCCGCAAGGCCAATCCCGCCAAGCTGCCGCTCGTGCGCGGCACGCCTCGCTTCGGTTGCCCGGTGGCGCAGGTGAGCAAGTTCGTCGCGATCGGCCTGAACTACGCCGACCATGCGGCCGAATCCGGCGTGCCGATCCCGAAGGAGCCGGTGGTGTTCATGAAGGCGCCCAGCTGCATCCAGGGCCCGAACGATCCCGTGATGCTGCCGCGCGCGTCGGTCAAGACCGACTGGGAAGTGGAACTCGGCGTGGTGATCGGCACGCAGGCGCGCTACGTCGCCAGGAAAGACGCGCTGGCGCACGTGGCCGGCTACTGCATCGTGAACGACGTCAGCGAGCGCGAGTACCAGCTCGAGCGGGGCCCGCAGTGGGACAAGGGCAAGGGCTGCGACACGTTCGGGCCGATCGGCCCCTGGCTCGTGACCACCGACGAAATCGAAAACGTGCAGCGCCTGGGCATGTGGCTGGACGTGAACGGCAAACGCATGCAGACCGGCAACACGCGCACCATGATCTTCGATGTCGCCAAGCTCGTGAGTTACGTGAGCCACTTCATGACGCTGCTGCCGGGCGATGTCATCACGACCGGCACGCCTCCGGGCGTGGGCCTGGGCATGAAGCCGCCGACCTACCTGCGCAAGGGCGATGTCATCACGTTGGCGATCGAAGGGCTGGGCGAGCAGCGCCAGCTGGTCGTGCCGTTCAAGCCCTGATTGCCTCGCCGCGGCGCGCAACCGTCCACAGTGCGCCGCGCAACTTTCCACAGCCTTACAGATGCGGCGTTCGGCGCTTGCCGCCGACGCAAAATCGCACCTTCAGATGCAGCGAACGCAGCGCTGGCGCGCCTGCGGGTCGCAGTGCGTCCGCACAGTTGACCCAGCGCAATGTTCCAAATGCAATAGGCTGTTACCCTTAAGTTTGCTCGAACGGAGTCGTGCCGCCAGTGAGAAGGCGGGGCCCGGGACCGGAAAACACGCACAGAAGTTTTGCCGGTTCGGCCATCCCGAGCAGTGGACGGACACCATCATGGATACCAACCAGTCGAATGCAGGCGCGGATTCTCCGAAGCCGCTCGACGCATTACCGGCTGCCGCACACGCGAGGTCGGACGACCTGCTCGGTTCCTCCATTTTCGGTCCCGCCGAACCCGCGCCGCAGGCGCCGATCGCGCGCGTCGCCGCCAGGCCCGCCCCGGCACTGAAGCTGGTCGTCAAGGGCCTGAAGCCGATCGAGCGGCAGTTGCTCGAAGGCCTGGTGAAAGTCTCGCAGCGCCGCACGCCCCGGCTGGAAATCCTTGCGAGCAAGCAAGCCACCGATGCCGACGTGATCGTGATCGACACACGCGACCCGGCGGCAATGGCCTGGGCCCGGCAGCATCCGTGGCTCGACCGCAGGGCGGTGATCTGGATCGACGGAACCGAGGCGCCCAATGGCCACACGCTATTGCGCCGGCCGGTGCAATGGCCCATTCTTCCGATGGTCCTGGCGCGGGCGCTCGAATCGGGCCCCGGCACCGCCGCAGCCGCCGCGCCTTCGCACGGGTATGCCGCGGCGGCGCTCGCCGTGCCTCCCGTGCGCGCGCCGCAGATCCTGGTCGTCGACGACAGCCTGGCCGTGCGCGCGCACTTGCGTTCGCTGCTCGAGCCTGAGGGCTTCATCGTCACGGATGCGGACAGCGTCGAGGTTGCGTTGCAGACGGTCAGCCGGCGCGCCTTCGACTGCGTGCTGATGGACGTCCTGATGCCCGAGACGGACGGCTACGAAGGCTGCCGTCAGATCAAGTCGCGTCTGCGCGGAGCCAGTGCGGTGCCGGTCGTGATGCTCACCAGCAAAGGCTCGCCGTTCGACCGCATTCGCGGGAAGATGGCCGGCTGCGATGCGTACCTCACGAAGCCGGTCGATCCGCAGCACCTGAAAGAGGTTTTGGCCCAGCAATTGAGCGACATGCCGCAGCACCGGCCGCCGCCCGCCCAACCCACGAGCGCCGACGCAGCGGCCGCAGCGCGCGTGCCGCGCTTTGCCGCGACGCGTCCCATATGAAGGCCGCGGCCGCGGCCGAAATTCCCAGCCAGCAGTAGCCACCCTGAAGGAGATGTCATGTTCCGCCGAGTCCTGATCATCGATGACGCCCTCGCCGACCGCACCAACCTGGAGCGGATCGTCTCGGAGGCCGGACACACGGCGCTGCTCGCCGACTCCGGGGCCCAGGGAATAGAGCGTGCCAAGCGCGACAAACCCGACCTGATCCTGATGGACGTGAACATGCCGGACATGGACGGCTTCGCCGCCACCCGCAAGCTCAAGGCCGACGAAGCCACCCGCAACATTCCGGTCGTGTTCGTCACCAGCAAGAACCAGCGCGCCGAAATGGCCTGGGGCCAGATGCTGGGTGCGCGCGGCTATGTGACCAAGCCGTACAGCCGCGAGCAGATCCTGGCTGAACTCAACGCTTGATTCGCACCATGCGCGACGGAGAAGGCCTGAACCGCGCCACCGGGCCTGCGCCGTTGGTCGCGCCGCTGCAGGCGTTGCTGCGCCGCTTCGAGTTCGACGAGGCTGCCGGCGCCGAGCGAACGGCCGCGCACGCGCAATCCGGCCATGAGCCGGGTGCGGTCCTGCTGCGGGAAGGTTTTCGCATCGGCGAGCTGCGCCTGATGATCCGCTACGAGGACGGCAGTGAACTGACCGACATGCCGCAGGTGCACCTGCTGCCCAGGGCGCCCGCATGGTTTCGCGGCATGGCCAACCTGCACGGCACGTTGGTGCCGGTGTTCGATCCGGCGGCACTGTTCGGCGTGGCGCACGATGAAAGCGCGAAACCGATGCTCCTGGTCCTCGGGCATGGCGACGGGAAAGCGGGCCTGGTGATCGATGGCTTGCCCGTGCGCCTGCGGCTGACGCAAGCCGACCGGATCGAGAGCACGGCGGCGCCCGCGCCGCTCGCGGGCAGCGTCAGCGCAGCGTACTGGAGCGACGGACTGGACTGGATGGATCTCGATGTGGACCAGCTGCTGGCCGCATTGGGTGATGAATTGGCGGTCGGCGCGCAATAGCGCTTGCCCGCCCGCGAGGCGCGCGCCGCGCCTGGTGAAGAAAAGAAAACGACTGGAGTGAGGTGAATGAAACTGAACCTGAAGATCCGCACGAAGCTGCTGGTCGCCTTTGGCGCCGTGCTCGCGCTCACGGGCTTGTTCGCCGGCGTGGCGGCATGGGAAATGAACCAGCTGAACACGTTGCAGAAGCAGACGCAGGGCAAGACCGCGATGCTCGCCCGCGCGGACAACGCGATGTGGGAGCTGCGTTTCCATTTGGCGCAGTACGTCCTGTATCCGGATGCGGCCAACCGCCAGTCCATCAACCAGGCGGGCCCGAAGCAGCTTGCGATCGCGGAAGAAAACTTCAAGGCGTTCGCGGCGATGGACGGATTGACGCCCGAGGAAGTGCAGGGGCACAAGCGGATGGTCGAGGCCTACCAGAGTTACAAGGAAAAGCGACCGATGTGGTTCGACCTGGTCGACAAAGGCAGGCTCGAGGAAGCCTCGGCCTATCGGGCCAGCCAAACCAACCCGGCCGCCGCCGCGACCGTCAAGGCGTTGAACGAGCTGCTGGAAACGACGACCAGCGCCGACGCGTCCCGGCGCGTAGCGCAGCAAAAAACCGGCGACCTGTTCCTGCTGATGGCCGCGACGGTGATGGTGCTGGTCACCGGCGCCGCCGCCTACTTCCTGTACCGCGACGTGAACCGGCCGCTGGGAAAGCTGCAGGAAACCATCGACAAGATCTCCGCCGGCCACTACGAAGCACGTTCGGGGCTGACGACGGACGACGAACTGGGGCAGCTTGCGAAGAATTTCGACCGCCTGCTCGACGAGCGGATCGCAGCCCAGCGCGCCGCCGAAGAAGAGAACATGCGCCTGAACAATTCCGTGATCTCGATCCTGCAGTCGGTCAACCAGCTGTCGCAACGCGACCTGACCGTGCGCGCGCCGGTGACGCAGGACGTGATGGGCACGGTGGGTGACTCGATCAACGCCCTGACCGAGGAAACGGCCAAGGTGCTGCAAGGCGTGAACAGGATCGCGGGCCAGGTGGCGCAGGCCTCGGGCAAGGTGCAGGCGCAGGCCGCGCTGGTGTCCAAGACGGCGCAGGACGAGCGCACCAGCGTCGCGAGGATGATCGAATCGCTGGCCGACGCCACGAGCACCATGAACCAGATCTCCACGCTCGCCGTGCAGTCGAATGCGTCGGCGGAACAGGCCACGCAGGCGACCGACACCGCGCTGGACACTGTGAACGGCACCGTCAAGGGCATGGAATCGATCCGCGAGATGATCGCCGAGACCGAAAAGCGGATCAAGCGGCTGGGTGAGCGCTCGCAGGAAATCTCGGGCATCGTGAACCTGATCAACACGATCTCCGAGCGCACGCACGTGCTGGCGCTGAACGCATCGATGCAGGCCGCGGTCGCCGGCGAGGCGGGCCGCGGGTTCGCGGTGGTGGCCGAGGAAGTGCAGCGGCTGGCCGAAAGCTCGCGCAACGCCACGCAGCAGATCGCCACGCTGGTGAACAACATCCAGCTCGAAACGAACGAGACGATCGGCACGGTGAACCGCACCATCGGCCAGGTGGTGCAAGGCTCCGAGCAGGCGCAAAAGGCCGGCGAGCAGATGCGGCGCACCCAGGAGATCACGAACCAGCTGGTCGCGCAGGTGAAGCTGATCGCCGAGGCCTCCGAGCTGCAGAAGGCCATGTCGGCGAACCTGCTGGGCTCGGTGCAGCGCATCGGCGAGAGCACCGAGCGCACGGCCCAACAGATCGACGCGCAGAACCTGGACACGGAGTCGCTCCTGCAATCGGCCACGCGGCTGGTGGAGTCGGTCAACGTGTTCAAGCTGCCCGCGGCTGCCATTGCCTGAGGTGGCGTCGCCCGAAGCCCGAGGACTGCGCTCGTGAAACTCCACGAACTGATCGAAGCGCTCGCCGCCGAGGTCGAGATGGCCCAGCCGCGGCTGGCGCAAAGCCTCGAGGAACTCGCCGCGCTGGACGCGGAAGATCCTGCGTTCATGGACGCGCTGGAGCAATACGGCGGGCAGGCGCAGCGCATGGGCGAGGCGGCGGAACTGGCGGGCTTCCCGGGCCTGCAGGCAGTCTGCAACCACGTGCTGGAAAACACGCTCGCGATGCCCATGCTGGCGCCGGGCGATCGCGGCGCGCTGCTCGAATTCCTGGCCGGCTGGCCGCCGCTGATCGTCTATTACCTGCGCCACACCGCGGACCCCACCACCGCCGCCGGGCTCGTCGACCACCTGTTGAAGGCGCCTTACCCGCTCGACGAGGAGCAGTCGCTGAAGGTGATGCACATGCTCGGGGCGATCCCGCAATTGGTGCAGCCGTCCGGCGAGCGCGCCGAGGATTCGCGGCCGGTGCTCGCGACGCCCGAGGACGTCGCCCTGGACATGCCCGCGGACGTGGACCAGAAATTGCTCGAGGGCTTTTTCCAGGAGGCGCCGGAGCAGGCGCGCTACCTGGTCAATCTCGCGCGCAACATGGCCTCGGGCCAAGCCGACAGCTCGGACCTCATCGCGGCCAAGCGGGTGGCGCACACGATCAAGGGATCGGGCGCGATCATCGGGCTGCGCGGCCTCGCCTCGCTCGGGCATCACCTGGAGGACATCCTCGAGCATTTCGAGCGCCAGGGCGGCCACGTCGCCACGCCGGCGGCCGACGCGCTGCTCGACGCGGCTTATTGCCTGGAGCAGATGGTGGGCTACGTAGCGGGCAGCGACGAGTACCCGCAACAGGCGCAGTCGGTGCTCCAGACCGTGCTCGACCTGGCCAATCGCATCGACCGCGGCGAATCGCTCGAGTGGCCGGTCCCGCGGACGGACGCAGCCGCTGCGGTTGCCGCGCCGCAATCGCAGCCGATGCCGGCGCGTGCCGCGAACGCCACCGCGGCGCCGGCCGCCGCGCTGCGCGTGAGCGTCGAACGTGTCGACGAGCTGTTCCGCGTGTCTGGTGAGGTGTCGGTGCACACCGCCGCCATGGAGGCGCGCATCCAGGCGCTGGCCGATCGTTCCCGCGAGTTGCTGGCGCAGAACCTGCGCGTGCAGAAACGCCTGTTCGAACTGGAGACGCTGGTGGACGTGCGCGCGCTCACCATGATGCGGGCGCACACGCGCCGCGTCGAGGCGCAGGCATTCGATCCGCTGGAGATGGACCAGTACAGCGAATTGCACAGCACCGCGCACGCATTGATGGAAGAAGCTGCCGATGCGCGGGTGCTGGCGTTGCGGCTGGAAGAAGGCATAGCCGGCCTGACCAGCGTCCAGGCCAGGCAGGACCGCCTGTCGAAGGACTTGCAGCACCTGGTGATCGGCACCCGCATGACCGCGGCGGGCGTCCTGGAGTCGCGCTTGCAGCGCAACGTGCGCTCCACCGCCCAGGCCACCGGCAAGCAGGCTGTCCTGGTGCTCAAGGGCGCCGACACGCAGATCGACAGCGATGTGCTCAACCGCCTCGCCGACCCGCTGTTGCACCTGTTGCGCAACGCGGTCGACCATGGGCTCGAATCGCCGGCCGAGCGCGCTGCCGCCGGCAAGAGCGAAGTCGGGGCGATCGAGCTCGCGTTCACCCGGCAGGGCCAGCAAGTGGTACTGCGCTGCAGCGACGACGGCCGCGGCCTGGACCTCGCCGCGGTCCGCCACCGTGCCGTCGAACGCGGCCTGCTGGACCCCGACGCCCAGTTGCCCGACGAGGAGATCTCGCGCCTGGTGCTGCTGCCGGGATTTTCGACGCGCGAATCGGTGAGCGAAGTGTCCGGGCGCGGCATCGGCCTGGACGTGGTGCGTGATTGGGCCGCGACGATGGGCGGCTCGGTGCGCATCGAAACGCGCAGCGGCCTGGGCTGTACCGTGGAGCTCCGGTTCGCGGCGTCGCTGTCCACCATCCAGTCGCTGATCGTCGAGGCGGGCGGGCAGCGCTTTGCCTTGCCATCGCTGCAGATCGAGCAGGCGGTGCCGCGCGGCGATGGCAGTTTCGAGTACCTCGGCGGGCAGCTGGTTTACCGCTACGGCAAGCGCGTGCTGCCGGCGCTGCTGCTGGCCGATGCCGCGGGCTTGCCGCCGGCGCCCGACAGGTCGCTCGACGAGCACGATGCGGTGATCCTGCGCCTGGACCACAAGACGCAGGTCGTGGCGGTCGAGCGGCTGGTGGATTCGCGCGAACTGCTGGTCAAGAGTCCCGGGCGGTATGCGCGCCATGTGCGTGGGGTCGTCGGGCTGTCCATCCTGGGTGACGGAGGCGTGGCGGTGAACCTGGACCTGTCCCAGCTGCTGGCCTCGGGCGGCACGCAGCCGCGCGCAGCGCGCGAGAGCGGCACGGCGGTGCAGCAGCCGGCACGCAAGGCGCTGCCCGGTGTGCTGATCGTGGACG
>JAGRPN010000046.1 GCA_019449555.1 Ramlibacter sp. | reverse complement strand
GTGGCCGACACGAGCGCACAGATCGCGCAGGGCAACCTGGACCTGTCGCAGCGCACGGAGGAGCAGGCCAGCACGCTGGAGGAGACGGCCAGCTCGATGGAGGAGCTGACCTCCACGGTGGCCAACAACGCGGACAACGCGCGCCAGGCCAGCGAGCTGGCGGTGGGCGCTTCGCAGGTGGCGCGCAAGGGCGGTGAGGTGGTGGGGCAGGTGGTGACCACGATGACCGACATTTCGCGATCCTCGCGCAAGCTCGGCGACTTCATCGGGGTGATCGACGGGATCGCGTTCCAGACCAACATCCTGGCGCTGAACGCGGCGGTGGAGGCGGCGCGCGCGGGCGAGCAGGGGCGCGGTTTCGCGGTGGTGGCCGCCGAGGTGCGCAACCTGGCGCAGCGCAGCGCGGCGGCGGCCAAGGAGATCAAGGTGCTGATCGGCGACTCGGTGGGCAAGGTCGAGGCGGGCACGAAACTGGTGGACGCGGCGGGCAGGACGATGGGGGAGATCGTCGCGTCGGTGGAGAAGGTCAGTGCGCTGATCGCGGAGATCGCGGCGGCCAGCCAGGAGCAAAGCGCGGGCATCGGGCAGGTCAACACGGCGGTGGCGCAGATGGAGCAGGTGGTGCAGCAGAACGCTTCGCTGGTGGAGCAGGCCAGCGCGGCCACCGAGTCGATGAAGGAGCAGGCCGCCTCGCTGCTGCAGATCGTGTCGCGCTTCAGGCTGGGAGACCAGCCCGCCCCGGCCCCGCAGTCGCAGCCGGCCCGCGCGCGGCCTGCCTCGCCGCCGCCGATCAAGGTGAGGGCGCCCACGGCGCTTCCAGTTGCGTACCCCGCCGCCGGCGCATTGCGCAGGCCAGGTGCCCCCGATGGCCAATGGGAAGAGTTCTAACCCAATGGCCGTCGAGACCACGCCCTTGCTGGGCGAAAATGAATTTGCGCTCGCCCGCCGGTTGATCGCGCAATACGCCGGCATCAAGCTGAGCGACCACAAACGGTACATGGTGCACAACCGCCTGACGCGGCGTTTGCGCGCCCGCGGCCTGCAAAGCTTCGCGGAGTACCTGCAGCTGGTGCAAAGCGAGCCTTCGGGCGAGCGGGAAGCGTTCGTCAACGCGCTCACGACCAACCTGACTGCGTTCTTTCGCGAGCCGCATCACTTCGAGTTGCTGCACAGCCGCGCCCTGCTGCATCGCCAGCGCGAACGCCGCCCGATGCGCGTCTGGTGCTCCGCCTGCGCGACGGGCGAGGAAGCCTGGTCCATCGCGATGACGCTGCGCGAAGCCGCTTGCCCGGGGGAAGTGCTCGCCACCGACATCGACACCGAGGCGCTCGAGGCGGCGCGCGCGGGGCTGTATCCGCTCGAGCGCACGAGCGCGCTCGCGCCCGAGCGGCTGCGCTGCGGCCTCTTGCGCGGCACGGGCGCGAATTCGGGCTGGGCCAGCGTGCGGCCGGAACTGCACGCGATGGCGCAGTTCATGCAGTTCAACCTGCAGTCGCCCCAGTGGCCTGCGATGGAGCCCTTCGACGCCATCTTCTGCCGCAACGTGGCGATCTATTTCGACCGCGACGCGCAAGCAAAGCTGCTCGAGCGATTCGCCACGTCGCTGCGGCCGCACGGCCTCCTGGCGGTCGGCCACGCCGAGAGTTTTCCCGCGACACACCGGGCCTTCCGCGCGTGCGGCCGCACCGCGTACGAGTACGTTCCCGGTTGAGCGCCGCCGCGATGGAACATTCCGCACCGACCCGCTATTTCGACCGCGACTTCCAGGTCGATTCCGTGAAGGTCCAGCCGGGCCAGTATTACGCCGCGACCGGGGACGGCTCGATCTCGACGTTGGTCGGCTCGTGCGTCTCCACCTGCCTTTGGGATCCGGTGGAGCGGATCGGCGGCATGAACCATTTCATGTTGCCGGGCGAATCCTCGACCGCCTCGTCGCCGTGGGGGCTATCCGCCCGGTTCGGCGTCTATGCGATGGAAATCCTGATCAACGAGATGCTCCACCTCGGCGCCGACCGCAACCGGCTGGTGGCCAAGGTGTTCGGCGGCGCGCAGGTGCTGCAGGGCTTCGATACGCTGGACGTCGGGCGCATGAACAGCCGGTTCGTGCTGGACTTCCTGCAAGAAGAGGGCATCCGGCTGCTGGCGCAGGACCTGCAGGGCGTCTCCCCGCGCAAATTGCACTTTTTTCCCGCCAGCGGGAAGGTGCAGGTCAAGCGGCTGCACCTGCAGCAGTACGACGCCGTCAGGCGCCAGGAGCGCGAGTACCTGGTGCGCCTGGCCGGCACGAGCGGCGGCGGCGAAATCGAAATCTTCTCGGCGCCGACATGATCCGGGTCCTGGTGATCGACGACTCGGCCGTGATGCGCAACTTCCTGGGCCGCGTCGTTGCGTCGCAGCCCGACATGGAACTCGCCGGGGTGGTGTCCGACCCGGTGCTCGCCATCGACCGCATACGCCAAAGCGCGCCGGACGTGATCACCCTGGACGTCGAGATGCCGCGCATGAACGGCCTGGACTTCCTGGGCAAGTTGATGCTGGCGAAACCGCTGCCGGTGGTGATGATTTCCTCGCTCACGCGCCATGGGGCGGATGCGACGATCCGCGCGCTCGAACTCGGGGCGGTGGACTACATCGCCAAGCCGGCGTCGCTGGAGGAGTTCCAGGGCGCGGCCGGCGAGATCGCCGAAAAGATCCGCACCGCGGCCCAGGCGCGAGTGCTGCGGCGGGGCCGGCACGTTCCCGCACAGCGCGCCGTCGCGCCCAGTTCCGTCAGTTTCGGCCGGTCCACCGGCATGGGAACGATCATCGGGGTCGGCGCGTCCACGGGCGGCGTCGAGGGGCTGCGCACGATGCTCACGGCACTGCCGGGCGATATGCCGCCCATCCTCATTGCGCAGCACATGCTCCCCGGGTTCACCGGCGCATTCGCTCGCCGCCTGGACACGATCTGCGAAATGTCGGTGAAGGAAGCCGAAGACGGCGAGGACGTGCTGCAGGGCGTCGCCTACGTGGCGCCCGGCGGCAGGCACCTATTGCTCGCGCGCCGCCGCTCGAGCTACGTGCTGCGAGTGACGGACGATCCCCCGCTGAACCGGCATCGCCCGTCGGTGGACGCGCTGTTCCAGTCGATGGTCGAATCGGCCGGCGCCCACGCCATCGCGGTGATCCTCACGGGCATGGGATCGGACGGCGCCGAGGCCATGCTGGAGCTGCGCCGGGCCGGGGCGAAGACCATTGCGCAGGACGAGGCCAGCAGTGTCGTGTTCGGCATGCCGCGGCAAGCCATCGCGCTCGGCGGCGCGCAGGAGGTGCTCGCGCTCGGCGACATGTCCAGGCGCTTGAAGGAACTTTGCGCTCAGGGCCCCCTTGCCTGAGCGGGCCGTTTTTGGTTTCACGGAGGTCAGCAAATTGTCAAACGTCATGTTCAGGAAATCGACCATCACCACGCGTCTGCTGTCCGGGTTCGGGCTCGTGATCGCGTTGCTCGTCATCGTGGTCGCCGCAGGCCTGGCCTATCTCAATTCGCTCACGGCGCAGATCGACCTGCTGGCGACCAAGCGCCTGCCGCTGGTGATCGCCGCCGGCGAATGGGAAGCTTCCGTCCTGAGGACGGGGCGGCACATGCAGGCGGTGTTCGTCCTCGCCGAGGCAGGCGAACTGCAGCAGGAACTGAAGGCGATCAAGGACAACCGCGACGAGCAGGTGGCGCTCCATGCGCGCATCAAGGACATGGCGGTCGCCAGCGAGGCGCAGTCGCTGCTGCAGCGCATCGACGAGGCCCGCAAGTCGTACCTGCAGGCCGAGACGCAGTTCGTCCAGCTGGCGGAAGCAGGACGCATGGACGAAGCCAAGACGGTGCTGCTGATCAAGGCACGGCCGGCCCAGGCCGCCTACCTCGGCGACATCACGAAACTGACCTCCTTCTTCTCCGAGGAAGCGCGCGAGATGTCCGGCCAGTCCGCCGCGACCTATCGCACGAGCGTCGTGGCCTTCGTCGTGGCCGCGTTGCTGTGCACGGCCGGGGCCTTCGCAGTCACGCTCGTGATTTCCGGCGGCTTGAACCGGCAGTTGGGCGGCGAGCCGGCTTATGCCCGGTCGGTGGTCGAGCGGGTGGCGGGCGGCGACCTGACCGTCGAGGTCGAACTCGCCAAGGGGGATCGCAGCAGCCTGCTCTTCGCCATGCGCGAGATGATCGCGAACCTGCGCTCGATGGTCGGGGAAACCGCGAAGGGCGCCGAGTCCGTGGCCGACACCAGCGCCCAGATCGCGCAAGGCAACCTCGATCTTTCGCAGCGCACCGAGGAGCAGGCGAGCACGCTGGAAGAAGCAGCCAGCTCGATGGAGGAGCTCACCTCCACCGTCGCGCAGAATGCGCAGAACGCGCGGCAGGCCAGCGAGATCGCGGCGAGCGCGTCCGATACGGCGAGCAAGGGCGGGGCGGTCGTCGACGAGGTGGTCAGCACGATGGACGAGATCCTTGACGCCTCCCGGAAGATCGCCGACATCATCGGAGTCATCGACGCCATTGCGTTCCAGACCAACATCCTCGCGCTCAATGCGGCGGTGGAAGCGGCCCGCGCCGGCGAACAGGGACGAGGCTTCGCCGTGGTGGCCACGGAAGTGCGCAACCTCGCGCACCGCAGTGCCGCGGCGGCCAAGGAGATCAAGGCCCTGATCGCCGATGCGGCGCAGAAGGTGGAGGCCGGATCGAGCCGGGTGGATGCGGCGGGCCACACGATGGTGGGGGTGGTGCTGTCGGTGCAGAAGGTGAGCAAGCTCATCGCCGACATCGCCGCCGCC
>JAGRPN010000045.1 GCA_019449555.1 Ramlibacter sp. | reverse complement strand
TGGGAAGCCGCGTACGAGCCGGCGCTCGGTTTCACGCTCAGCGCGGCCACCGCCCTCACGCTCGGGGTCGGCGGCTGGCTGGTCTGGCAGGGGGAGCTCACGGTGGGCCAACTCACCAGTTTCAGCCTCTACCTGGGGCAGTTGATCTGGCCGATGTTCGCCGCCGGCTGGGTGCTGTCGCTGGCGCAGCGGGGCAGGGCCGCGTGGGGGCGGCTGCAGCCGGTGTTGGACGCGCCGCTCAGCGTGGACGACCACGGCAGCATCGCGCCGGTCGCGCCAGGACCGCTGGCGGTGCAGGGTGTGCGCTTCCGTTACCCGGGGCAGGGACGGCCCGCGCTGGATGGCGTGTCGTTCGAACTCCGGCCGGGCCGCACGCTCGGCCTGGTGGGACCGACCGGCGCCGGCAAATCGACGGTGCTGCGTTTGTTGCTGCGCCATCACGCGCCCGCGGCCGGCAGCCTGCGCGGGAGCGGCGTCGAGTTGCGCGACTACACGCTGGACGCCTTGCGCGCGGCGATCGCGTGGGTGCCGCAGGAGGCGTTCCTGTTTTCCGCGACGGTCGCCGAGAACATCGCGCTGGCGCGGCCCGGCGCGACGCGCGAGCAGATCGTCGAAGCGACGCGACTCGCCGCCGTGCACGACGACATCCAGCGCCTGCCGCAGGGCTACGACACGCCGGTGGGCGAGCGGGGCGTCACGCTGTCGGGCGGGCAGCGGCAGCGCGTCGCGATCGCCCGCGCGCTGCTGACCCAGGCGCCGCTGCTGCTGCTGGACGACACGCTGTCGGCGGTCGATACCGACACCGAGGCGCGCATCCTGGCGCACCTGCGGCGCTCCCGCGCGGGCCGCACCACGATCATCGTCAGCCATCGCCTCAGTGCCGTGGCCGACGCCGACGCGATCGTCGTGGTGCGCGAAGGGCACGTCGTGGAGCAGGGCGATCACGCCGCGCTGCTGGCGGCGAACGGATGGTATGCGCGCCAATGGCGCTACCAGCAGCTGGAGGCGAGCCTCGATGCCGGCTGAGTCGCTCGGCGCGGCCCGCCTGCCGGTCGAACCCGTCGGACGCCGCCGGCTGCTCGGCGACGCGGCCCGCCTGCTCATGCGAGCCGCGGCCCCGGAGCGCGGGCAGCTTTGGCGCGGCGTGGCGTGGCTGTTGCTCGCCGCGGCCCTGGAAGCGCTCGGGCCGGCGATCGGCAAGTTGCTGATCGACCGTTACCTGTTGCCGCACAACGCGCAGCTGCTGGAGATCGGCGGACTGCTGCTGGGCGCGCTCGTGGCCGGCATGGCGGCGAGCTGGTTGCGCTACGGCCAGCTGGTGCGCCTCGCCGGACTGGCGATGCGTTCGGTGCAGCGCGTGCGCGAGGAGGTGTACCGCCATGTCCTGCGCCTGCCGATGGGATTCTTCGACCGGGCGATCACGGGCCAACTGGTCAGCCGCGTCACCAACGATACCGAAGCGGTGAAGACGCTGTACGTGCAGGTGCTGTTCGTGATGCTGGACAGCCTGATCGTGCTGGCCGGCACGAGCGTCGCGATGCTGTGGCTGGACTGGCGGCTGATGCTGATCGTCGCGACGTTGTTGCCGGCGGTGGCGCTGATCGTCACCGCCTACCAGCGGCTGTCCGCCCCGGCCGTGGTGCGCAACCGCGAATTGCGCAGCGACCTCAACGCCCAGATGGCCGAGAGCATCGCCGGCATGCAGGTGCTGCAGGCGAGCAACGCGACGGGGCGCTTCCGCGAGCATTTCGCCGGCGTGAACGAGGCCCATTACCGGGCCCGGCAAGGCGAGTTGCGCGCCAATGCGTGGCTGTTGCGCCCGATGCTGGACGTGCTCAACGTGGTGCTGATCGCGGTCCTCATTGCCGTGTTCGGGCTGCGCAGCCACGGCGGTGCGCTCGGCGCCGTTCAGGTGGGCATCCTCTACGCCTTCATGAATTACATCTCGCGCATCGTCGAGCCGCTGACGCAGATCACGATGCAGTTCTCGCTGTTGCAGCAGGCGATGGTCGGGGCGGCGCGGGTGCAGGCGCTGCTCAAGGAAGTGGAAACGCCGAAGGCAGCGGACCATGGCCGCGTGACCGAGGGCGCCATCGCGATCGAGCGGCTGGACTTCGCCTACCAGCCGGGCCACCCGGTGCTGCACGGATTGAACCTGCGGATCGCGCCGGGCAGTTTCCATGGCATCGTCGGCCACACCGGCAGCGGCAAGACCACGCTGCTGTCGCTCCTGCTGCGCTTCTATCCCGCACCGCCGGGCGCGATTCGCATCGACGGCACGCCGGTCGAGGCGATCGGGGAGGACCATTTCCGCGCCAGCGTCGGCGTGGTCCCGCAGGAGCCGTTCCTGCTGGCGGCGAACGCGCGCGAGAACATCGCCATGGGCCGCTCGCTCACGCGCGAGCAGATCGAGGCGGCGGCCCGGGCCGCGCACATCCACGATTTCCTGGCGGGCCTCGAGCAGGGCTACGACACGCAACTGGGGGAGGGGGGCGCGCGCCTCTCGGTAGGCCAGAAGCAACTGGTCGCGATCGCGCGGGCCCTGGCGGGCGAGCCGCGCATCCTGTTCCTGGACGAGGCGACCTCGCATATCGACTCGGAAACGGAGCAGGTCGTGCAGCGCGCGCTGGCGGAACTGCGCGGCCGCGTGACCATCGTCGCGATCGCGCACCGCCTGTCGACCGTGCGCGCCGCCGATCGCATCGTCGTCCTCAATCACGGCCGGATCGCCGAACTCGGCACGCATGCCGAGCTCATGGCGGTCGAAGGCGGCCTGTACCAGCGGCTTTACCTGCTGCAGCAGCTGGAGGAAGGCGAGGAGGGCGGCGCGATCGCGGCGGCTTCCTGAAAAGCGGGGGCCAGGTCGCCGCGCGAGGCGGTTTTCTGCGCGAAGCCTGACCTAAATCATGGCCGGCAGCGCGATCCAGGAGAACAGTCGTCAGCGTGCACTCGATCGGAGTGAAAGGGCACCTGACATGGACTCACACTGGCAAGACCAGCTGCTGGCGTTGGTGAATCAATACGGCCAGCAATGCGCTCAGATGGCGGCGGAGCGCGTGCGGGGCGAGCACGGGCATCCGCCGGCCGATCGCGCCGGGGCCTGGGCGGCGATCCTCTCGCATCTGGCCCACGCGCCGCACGAGGCTCAGCAGCAGTCGCAGGCCAGCGAGAAGCACAGCCAGCCTGCCTGACGGCGCGCGAGATGGATGCCGGTCGGAGCCGGCATGCCATTCGCGCGACTGCTAGATCTTGTCCGCGCGGAGGGACACGCTCTTCACGCCGAACTTCTTCGTGGCGCCCTGCGCGTTGTCGGACAGGAAACGGTACTGGTCGTTCACCTGCTCCGCCACGATGGTCAGGCCCGCCGACGCGATCGCGTCCTCGTAGCGCGCCAATTGCCAGGCGCCGCCGATGCACGCGGCCCAGAGCGTGGTGTTGCAGCTGATGCTCTCGGGCAGCAGGACGTCCGTCACGATGTCGGCAATGGCCATCGTGCCCCCCGGTCGCAACAGGCGCGCGACTTCGCCAAAGACCTGCGGCTTGTCCACGGCGAGGTTGATCACGCCGTTGCTGATCACCACGTCGAAGCTGCCGTCCTCGAACGGCGCGGCGTCGATGTAGCCTTTCACGTAGGTGATGTTGCGCACCCCCTGGCGCCGCCGCAGCGCCTCGGCTTTCGCCCGTTGCGAGTCCGTCATGTCCAGGCCGACCACGGTGCCGGCCGCCCCGGTGAGCAGGCTCGCCACGAACGTGTCCATCCCCGAACCGCTGCCGAGGTCGAGCACGCGCGCGCCCTCGACGTCGTCCAGGAGGTGGAAGTAATAGCCGACCCCCGCGAATGAGTCGATGGCCTCGGGCGGGATGCGGTCGAGGTCGCCGGGCCGGTAGCCCAGCCGCTGGGCCAGCGCGCGGCCCATCTCGAAGTGGAATTCGCCGTGCGGGTTTTCCGCGACGTCGCGGTACATCGCCCTGACCTTGCCTTCGAGCTCGGCACGGTTGACTTGGGCTGACATGGAGGTGCTCCTTCAGAAGCTGAGGCTGGCGGCGCCACGCTGGAGCCGCTCGAGGATGACGCTCGCGCCGGTGATGGTCACGCCCTCGACGAAATCCGCCTGCTCGTAGCCGCGCGCCTTGACGCAAGGCGTGCACGCATAGAGCGCGCCGCCACGGCTCACAAAGTTGCGCACCAGCTCGGCCAGCGGCTCCAGCGGCTTCACGTGCGTGCTGTCGCACGCCTTCTTGCGCACGATGTCAACGGCAGCGCTGGTGAGGAAGACGGCCACTTTCAGCCCGGCGGTGATGCCGCCATTGGCGATGGTGAAACCGACCGAGGACAACTCGTGGTCGGTGCCGTGGGTGATGACCATGACCAGTTCCTTGCTCTCTTCAGCCATATCGATCTCCTTGGGTGGTTGATGCATTGGGGCACTGGGGATAGCGAATGCCATGCCAGCGCCGCGATGCACTCGTTTTCCCTCTGGCGCGCCGCCTGGGGTTCATCTCACGCTATCGCCTGTCATACGAAGCCGGACATCGGACATGTCTGTTTGGATATCAAGCCCCCACGGCAGGCATTGCGTGAGTAGCATTGGCGCTTTCGTCTTTGCGCCGTGAAGTGAAGCGAGGTGCTGCGATGGATACCGACCGTGAGCTTCAGTTCGGTCCCGGCATGCGGGTCCAGCGCCTGACCGAGGCGGCTTTCCTGATTGCCGCGCTGTTTACGCGCGACGTTCGGTTCGCCTACGTCACCTTTGGCTTCACAGTGCTGCAGACCCTCTCGCCGCGCTGGGTGCCGGTGGCGCTGTTGGTGGCACGCTTCGTGCGTTTTCACGGGCGGCACCGCATCGGCGACCGCTATTTCGATCTGGGCGGCATCCGCGGCTCCTGCGCCATTTCGGTCGTCGTGCAGGCAGTTGCGCTGGGTCTGGTGGCGGCCGGCTATTCGACGGCCGGCTTCATCATCCTGACGGTGCCGGCCGCGTCGTTCCTGATGGCGCCGACATTGGGTTTCTGCGCGGGTTGCTGGTTCTACGTGCTCGGGCGGGATTGGCTCGCCCGGCATGCGTGGCTGAGGAGGCGTTTCGATGATCTCAACGACATCCCCGTCGACGGCGAACCTGCCCGGGATCAACAAGAGCTGCGTCCTTCGCCGTAACGTCGAGACGCAACCCTACGGGCGCTGCAGCGTGTGTTCGCTGCAGCTCAAGGAATGCCACGCCTGGCAATCCAACGGCATGAGCTTCGCGCTGGTGGTGCTGACGCTGTCGCTGGTGCTGCTGCCCGCAGGCTGGCCGCAGCAATTGATGGCCGCGGCCCTGTTGGGCGTGATCGTCTGGCAGGGCCTGGCCAACCACAAGCGAACCGACCAGCTCATCTACGGCCAACACCGGTTGATGGCGCTCACGGAGGAACTGCGCGGCAAGCAATTGTTGATCGAGGAGCAGAACAACAATCTGGCCGCGCAGGTGGAAGCAGGAACAGCCGAGCTGCGCGACGCCAACGTCCATCTCGCGGCGGCCAACCTGGAGCTGCTCGAACTGGACAAGTTGCGCTCGGCCGTGCTGTCCAACGTGTCGCATGAATTGCGCACGCCGCTGACCGGCATCCTGGGCTCGGCACAGAACCTGCGCGATGGGCTGGCCGGCCGGCTGACCGTGCAGCAGCAGGAATACGTGCAGATGATCGAGCACGACAGCGACCGGCTCATTCGCGTGGTCAGCGAACTGCTGGAGTGGGGCCGGCTGCAGGCCGGCCAGATCCAGGTGCGACGCGCGCCGGTGGCGGTGCAGCCGCTCTTGGACGACGTGTTCATGCTGCTGCGCCCGGTGGCCCAGCGCAAGGGCGTGGCGCTCGAGCAGGCGCCGTGCGAGCCGTCATTGCAGACGGAAGCGGACGCCGACAAGCTCAAGCAGATCGTGATCAACTTGGTGGACAACGCCGTGAAATTCAGCCCGCCGGATTCGCGCGTTTGCGTGCGCACGAGCTTCGATCGCAAGGAGCTGCGCATCGACGTGGAAGACCAGGGGCAGGGCGTGGCGGCGGAAGATGCGCCGCATATCTTCGAGCGCTTCTATCGCGGCGGCATGGCGGGCACGGCGCCGGGCAGCGGCCTGGGCCTGGCGATCGCGCGCAACCTCGCCCGCCTGCACGGCGGCGACATCTCGCTGAAGTCGCAGCCGGGGCTGGGCAGCACCTTCACGCTAAATCTGCCCGCCGCGGGCTCGGCCGCATGAGCCGGATCGTCATCGCCGACGACGATGCGGGCATCGGGCGCATCCTGCGCGACCGGCTGGAGCAATTCGGGCACGAGGTCGAACATGTCCTGGACGGTGTCGAGGCGCTTCGGCTGGCGGACGGCGCCGACCTGCTGTTGCTGGACCTCGAGATGCCGCGCATGGACGGTTTCGCGGTGCTGGACAGCCTGCAGGGCCAGCCGGCCGCTCCGATGGTCGTCGTCATCACCGCGCATGGCGACATGTCCAAGGCGGTGCGGGCGATGCGCGCGGGAGCTTACGATTTCATTGCGAAACCTTTCGACGCCGCCACCATCCAGCTGGTCGTGCGGCGCGCGCTCGAAACGCGCGGCCTGAAGAAGCAGCTGAATAACCTGCGCCAGGAAGTAGGGCGCCAGCACCTGTGGGTGCGCGGCAGCGACCCGGGCATGGCGAAGGTCGCCGACACAGTGGAGCGGGTGGCGCCAAGCAATGCGACGGTGCTGCTGCTGGGCGAAACAGGCACCGGCAAGGAGGTGGTCGCGCGCGCCTTGCACGTGCACAGCGCGCGGCGCGACCAGCCGTTCGTCGCGGTGAACTGCGCGGTCCTGAAAGGCGAGCTGCTGGAAAGCGAGTTGTTCGGCCATGAGAAGGGCGCATTCACCGGCGCCGATCGCGCGCGGGCCGGCCGCGTGGAAACGGCGCGCGGCGGCACGCTGTTCCTCGACGAGATCGGCGAGCTGCCGCCTGAGCTGCAGGCCAAATTGTTGCGGCTGTTGCAGGAAAAGGAATACGAGCGCCTGGGCAGCGACCGCACGCAGCGCGCCGACATCCGCCTCGTCGCGGCCACCCACCGTGACCTCGCCGCCGAGATCCGCAATGGCTCATTCCGCGAAGACCTGTATTACCGGTTGAAGGTGATCAGCATCCGGATCCCGCCGCTGCGCGAGCGCACGGGCGACATCCTGTTGCTGGCCGAATGGCTCTTGGACAAGCACGCCGCGGATTCCCGCCGCCGCGCGCCGCGCCTGACCGACGACGTGCGGCAGGCGCTGTTGCGGTATGCGTGGCCCGGCAACGTGCGCGAGCTGTCGAACGTGATGGAGCGCTGTGTGCTGCTGGCCGGTGAGAAGGTGGCGCTGTGCGACCTGCCCGAGGAATTTCTCGACGGCGCCCTGGCGGAAAGCGCCGCCGTGACGCAAACCGAGGACCTGTTCGCCTTGCCCTATGGCGAAGCCGTGACGGCGGCGCGCCGGCTGATCGTGCTCAAGGCGATCGAGCAGGCCGGCGGGCACCAGACTCGCGCCGCGGAGCGCCTGGGCGTCACGCAGCCCTATCTGTCGCGGCTCGCGAAACAGCTGCGGATACGGCGCGAGGAGAGCTGAGGCCGCCGCCGCGTCAATCGACGCCCAGGCCCACCTGCGTGGGGCGTTTGGCGACATGGGCGGCCAGCACGTCCAGCATGTCCATCGCGGGCATGCCGCCCAGAAGCGTCAGCGCATGCCGGGCCAGCTCGCGCGGGACATGGCCGGTGATGTGCGCGAAACGCGCACCGTGGTCGGGGAACACGTCGAAGATGCCGTAGCGCCCCTCGGGCCAACGCAGCGCGAACCACGCGATGGTGCCGGCCTCGTCCTGCACGATCGGCTGCGCGTCGCGCAGGTATTGCTCCACCTTGCCTTCGCTGCCCTTCCTCGCGCGAAAAGTCAGGAGCAATCCGCAAGTGATCGGCACGGCCGGCGGCTCCGGCGGCATCTTGCTGGCCAGGATGTCAACGCGCTCGATCTCGGGTGATTTGTCCAGCAACAGCGGCGCGCGCTCGAGCAGGGTCGTGGCGACCTCGCCTTCGAGATGTGCGGAGCGCGCTTCCTCCGTCGCGAACGCATCGAAGATGCCGTATTCGCCGCGGCCGAAGCGCAGTGAAAACCAGGCGGAGGTATCCGGCTCCGCCTGCACCTGCGGCACGGCCGTTTTCAGGAAGTGTTCGGTCTCGGCGACCTGGCTCGACTGGGCCTTCAGCCGCGCCATCAATCCATGCCTGAGCATCGCGTTCTCCCGTCGTGGGCAATCGTCCAGCCTACAGCGGGTCGCAAGTGCACGGGGGCCGGTGTGAGCAGGTGTCACTCGCGCCACGCGAGCGGTCGCGGCCAGGCCAAGCGCGAGCGCAGGGTCATCCCGGCAGTGCCGGAGGGCTGGGCGCGCCGCGCTACTCGACCGCGAACGGCCAGGCGCTGGACCCCGTCACCTTGAACTGTCCGTTGCCGATGTACTGCAGCTGGATCGAATCGTTTTGTCCCCCGGTGATGCCGCCGATCGTGCCGGTCGAGGTGCGATTGCCGCGCGACGTGTACAGCATGCCGCCGTAGTCGGCCGCGAGCAGCATGTTGCCGTCGGCCGAGACGGCGATGCCGCGCCACGAGCGGCTGCTCTCGTGCGCGCTCCACGTGACGCCGCCGTCGCTCGAGAGGTAGATCTGGCCGTACGGGTCGGTCGTGCCGGTGTCGGATGGCCCGATCACCGCGAGCGTGTTGCCGTCGGCCGAGGACACGATGCCGTTGTAGACGGCCGCCCGAAAACGCGGTGTCCAGGTCGCTCCAGCGTCCGTCGAGGTGTAGATCTGGCCGCCCATCTCCGCAGCGGCCAACTTGTTGCCGTCGGCCGAAGCGGTCACGCGGTACCAGTCGCGGCTCGATTCGCGGGGCACCCATGTCTCGCCTGCGTCCGTGGACGTGTAGATCTGCCCGCCCCAGGCGACGGCGACCAGTTTCATGCCGTCGGCGGAGGAAGCCACGGCGCGCCAATCGCGTTCCGTCTCACGAGCCGCCCAGGTCTGTCCGCCATCGGCGGAGGTGAAGATCCGGCTGAACCGCGCGACCGCCGCCATCCGCTGGCCGTCGGCGGAAATCGCGGCGCCCACCCAGTTGCGGCCGGTTTCGTGCGGGGCCCAGGTCACGCCTGAATCGGCCGACGTGTAGATGCCGATTCCATACGCAGCGGCGACCATCCTGGTGCCGTCGGCCGACATCGCGATCGAGGACCAGGCTTGGTCGCTGGCGCGTGGCGTCCAGGTGGCGCCGGCGTCCGCCGACGTGTAGATGAGGCCGTAATTGGCGACGGCCGCGAGCGTGTTGCCATCGGCCGACGAAGCCGCCCACCACCAGTTGCCCGGCCCGAAGCGCGGGCTCCAGGTCGTGCCGGGGACCGCGTTGCCCGGCAGGTTTTCGGTGCTCACCGACTGGCCGGCGTTCTGTGCGATCCGCCAGCGGTTCGCGCTCTGGCCTGTGATGCCGAGCGTGTCGCCGACGGCGGGCGAGGGCGGCAAGGTGATGACGACAGTGCCCGATTGCGTGGACGCCACGCGGTACGAGCTGTTCGATTGCGCCTGCTGCGCCAGCCCGGTGATCGCGAGCGCCCCGGCCGAGGGTGCAGGTGGCGGTACCGACGCGGATGACGGCGCCGGTGCCGGCGTTGTTGGGGATACAGGCGCAGGCGGGGATTCGGCTGCGGGCGCCGGTTGGGCCGCCGGCTCGCCGCCGCCACCCCCGCCGCATGCGGCCAGGCACAACGCCGCCATCGCGCTCGCCGCCAGCCGGCAGCAGCGCGCCTTCGTCCGAAAATCGCGCACACAGTCTCCCTTGACTCTTGCCGGCGTTGACACCAACCCGGTTGCGCGAGTCTAGAAACCATTCCTGCGTTCGAGCATGAGCCCAGGGAGCAAAGCGGTGTAGGCGGATGCCGCACGTGCGCGGCCCTGCGAAGGCCCGGGCGGTAGCGCTGGGTGCCGGCAGCGCGAAGCGGTAAGCTTCGGGCATGAAACAAGCCGCGCCCGATCTTCCCCTGGTGGTCGCGATCACCGGCGCCACCGGCGTCATCTACGGCGTCGAGCTGCTGTGCGTGCTCAAGGAGCTGGGCCAGCCCACGCACCTCATCCTCAGCGAAGCGGCGGGCCTGAACCTGTCGATCGAAACCGATTACACGCTCGAGCAGGTGCGCGCGCTGGCCACGGTGGTGCACAACAACAAGGACGTGGGGGCGTCGGTCGCGAGCGGGTCGTTCCGCACGCGCGGCATGATCGTCGCGCCATGCACCATCAAGACGCTGTCGGCGATCGCCAATTCGTTCACCTACAACCTCGTGGTGCGTGCCGCCGACGTGCAGCTGAAGGAGGGGCGCAAGGTGGTGCTGATGGTGCGCGAGACGCCGTTGCACAAGGGCCATCTGGACCTGATGTCGCGCGCGGTCGACTGCGGCGCGGTGATCCTGCCGCCGATGCCCGCGTTCTACCATCGGCCGCAGACCATCATGGATCTGGTGCGCCAAACGATCGGCAAGGCGCTCGACCAGGTCGGCATCGAGCACGACCTGTTCAAGCGCTGGAGCGGTCATGGATCGGGGTCGGATCCCAATTAGATGACCGAACCTTTCCACTCCTTCTGCATCGTTGCCGACGACCTCTCCGGCGCGGCCGATTGCGCCGCGGCGTTCGCTCCGGTCGCCGGCCCGGTGCCGGTCTTCCTGGGTGAGGTGCGCGAAAGCACCGACAGCCTCGCCATGGACACCGACAGCCGGACCATGGACACCACGCAGGCGGTCGCGGTGACGGCCCGCGCCTTCGAACAGGTCGTGCGCGGCGGCCTGGCCGGAAAGCTCGTGTACAAGAAAATCGATACGACGCTGCGCGGGCACGTGGGCGCGGAACTGCACCCCGCGCTCGATGCGGCGCCGCAATTCGCCGCCGC
>JAGRPN010000044.1 GCA_019449555.1 Ramlibacter sp. | reverse complement strand
TTGGCCGAGAAGAAGGTGGAAGTCACCTTCACCGACAAGCTGCGCAAGCACCTGGCCAAGAAGGGCTTCGATCCGCTGATGGGCGCCCGGCCGATGCAGCGGCTGATCCAGGACACCATTCGCCGCGCCCTGGCCGACGAACTGCTGTTCGGGCGGCTGACCGAAGGCGGCCGCCTCACGGTGGACGTCGAGCTCAAGACCGACGAGAAGGGGGTCGAGCAATCCGAGGTGCTGCTGGACATCCAGCCGCTGCCGAAGAAGGAGGGCAAGGCCAAGCCCGAGCCCGAAGAGGTGTCCAGCGATTCCTGATCCAGGTTTTCGCCGGCCATACTGTCGGAACGCAGAACCAAAGCCGCCTTCGGGCGGCTTTTTCATGGCATTGACGTGCGTCAAGCAGCGGCGCCCCGGCGCCGCCGCTGCCTGGGCCGGCGCCCTAGAATCTTTGCAGCCTGTCGTAGTACCCCCTGATTTGAACGCCGAGATCGTCCATCCCGGCCGCGGCGACCTCACGTTGTCCGGCTTTGTCGCTGCCGCCTGCGTGGCAGTCGTGCTCGTGGGCGCCGCCTATTGGCTGTCGCTGCAGCAAAGCCGTGCCGCCGAGTGGGTGAGTCACACGCACGAGGTGATCGCGGCGATCGCGCGAACCCGCGCCGCACTGGTCGACATCCAGAACGGCCATCGCGGCTTCACGATCAGCGGCGAGGAGAAAGACCTCGAGCCGTACCGCGCCGGCAGCACGGCGATCGTGACGGAAACCGCCAAGCTGCGGGCGCTCGTCGCCGACAACCCGGTGCAGCAGCAGCGCCTCGCCCAGCTGGAAGGGGGCCTCGCTCCGCGGCTCGCTTCCGCAGCGGAGCTGATTGCCGCGCGCCGCCAGGGCGGGTTCGAGGCAGCCAAGACGATCGTGGACACGGGCCTGCCGAACGAGCAGATGGCCAACCTGCGCATGGTGCTGAAGGATCTCGAAGCAGAAGAGGAAACACTCCTCGCCCAGCGGCTGGTCGAGCACGAGCGGCGGCTGGAGTGGTTCTGGGCGGGGATCACGTCGGTCGTGGCGCTGCTGCTGGCGGCCCTCGCGGTGCTCTACCTGCAGGTCCGGCGCCGCCGCGCCGCGCAGCAGGCACTGCTCGAAAGCGAGAACCGCTTCCACCTCATGACGAGCAGCGTCGCCGAATACGCGATCATCATGCTGGACTTCGAGGGGCGCGTGCGGACCTGGAACACCGGCGCGCAGCGCATCACCGGCTACCGCTGGGAGGAGATGATCGTCGGCCGCGATTTCTCCTGCTTCTTCCTCGAAAGCGACGTCAGCGACGGCAAGCCCATGCGCACGCTCGAGACGGCGGCTTCGCAGGGCCGGTTCGTGGAGGAGGGATGGCTGGTGCGCAGCGACCGCTCGGCCTTCTGGGCGAGCATCGTGATGACGCCGGTGCGCGACGCCCAAGGCTCCCTGCGGGGGTTCTGCATGATCGCCCGCGACCTGAGCGAGCGCAGGCGCGCGCAGGAAGCGCTCGAGGCCGAAATGCGCGCGCGCATGCGCATCGACGAGGAACTGCAGTGCCTGAACCGCTCGCTCGAGGCGCTGGTGCGCGAACGCACCTCGGAGCTGCGCGGCGCGAACGCCGATCTGCTCGAAGCCAAGGCGCGGCTGCGCGAGCTGTCGTCGCAGCTCATCTCGGCGCAGGAACAGGAGCGCCGCCACATCGCGCGCGAGCTGCACGACGACACGGGGCAGGCCCTCACGGTGATCCGCATGCACCTGGCGGACTTATTGCGCGGCGCCGACGGGGCCACCGATCGCGTGCCCGACTGCATCAAGGTGGTGGACGCCGCGATCGCCCAGATCCGCGGGATGGCGCTGAACCTGCGCCCGACGATGCTGGACGACCTGGGACTGGTCGATGCGCTCGAATGGGCGCTGGAGCGCCAGGCCAAAGCCGCGGCCTGGCGCAGCGCTCTGGAAGCCGATGACCTGCTTCCGGAACTGCCGGCCGACATCCAGACCGCGTGCTTTCGCATCGGCCAGGAGGCGCTCACGAATGCCGCGCGGCATGCCCACGCCAGCGAAGTCAAGCTGCGCCTCAGGATGGTCGACAACGAGCTGGAGCTGACGATCTCGGACAACGGCGCCGGCTTCGACCTCGCGCGCTACCGCACGCCCGAGGAGCGCAAAAAACACTTCGGGCTGATCTCGATGTCCGAACGCGCCAGCCTCGTCGGTGGCTGCCTCGACATCGACACGGGCCCCGGCGCCGGTACCCGCATTCGCGCGAGCTTTCCGCTCCCGGCGGAACCGGAACTCGTCGAATCCCCCGTCGCTGGCTCAGCCGACGCCTGAGCGGGCGTCCTTGCTCGGTGCGCTGACGCACCGCAGGCGTGCGGCGAGCCCGCCGGCCGCGCCAATTTGAAGCGCAAGAAGCCTGGCACCGCGCTGGCGATCAGCCACGCCTGTTCGATCCGCCCCTTGAAAACGGCACGCCATCGAATGCCGCCTCACCGCGCCGAAGGACTTGGCCCGAACCTTGCTCAATACCGATTTGTTCAGCAGCCAACCCGGTCTTTCCTAGAGGAAATCACATGTCCTATCTGGTGCCTTCGGAGTTCGTGACGAAGATGGTGGACGCAGGCGAATCCAAGATCTTCATGGCCACACGCGACACCGTGATCAGGGCATACATGGCGGGCGCGATCCTGGCGCTGGCCGCGGTGTTTTCGATATCGGTCAACGTCCAGACGGGCTACCCGATCATCGGCGCGATCCTGTTTCCCGTCGGCTTCTGCATGCTGTACCTGCTGGGCTTCGACCTGCTGACCGGGGTGTTCGTGCTGTCGCCGCTCGCGCTCATCGACAAGCGGCCCGGCGTGACCCTGAAGGGCGTCCTGAGGAACTGGGGCCTGGTCTTCATCGGCAATTTTCTCGGCGCTTTCACCGTGGCGTTCCTGATGGCGATCGTGTTCACCTACGGCTTCTCGACGGCGCCCGACAAGGTGGGCAAAGTGATCGCCGGCATCGGCGAGGCGCGCACCCTGGGATACGCCCACTACGGCGCGGCCGGCATGCTGACGCTCTTCGTGCGCGGCATGCTGTGCAACTGGATGGTCTCCACCGGCGTGGTGGGCGCCATGATTTCGACGTCGGTGACGGGCAAGGTCGTTGCCATGTGGATGCCGATCATGGTGTTCTTCGCCATGGTGTTCGAGCACTCCGTGGTGAACATGTTCCTGTTTCCCTCGGCGCTGCTCATGGGCGGCAACTTCTCGATCATGGATTACATGATCTGGAACGAAATCCCCACCGTGCTCGGCAACCTGGTCGGCGGCCTGTCGTTCACCGGCCTGACGCTGTACGCGACGCACATCAGGACCGCGCCCAAGCGCTCGCAGCCGGTGCAGTTGAAAGCCGCGCCCAGGCGCGCCTTGGGCTGATCCGACCGGATGGCCAATGAGTTGAGGATCTCGGTCGGCCAGCATTCCGACAAGGGCCGCAAGGACGCCAATCAGGACTTCCATGGCGTGCTGGTGCCGAACGAGCCGCTGCTGGGTTCGAAGGGCATCGCCATCGCGCTGGCGGACGGCATCGGCAGCAGCGACGTGAGCCAGATCGCCAGCGAGTTTGCGGTCCACGGCTTGCTGGAAGACTATTACTGCACCTCGGAAGCGTGGTCGGTGAGGAAGTCGGTCGAGCGCGTGCTCACGGCCACCAATTCATGGCTGCACTCGAAGTCGCGCCAAAGCGAGCACCGCTACGACAGCGACCGCGGCTATGTGTGCACCCTGAGCGCGCTGGTGTTGAAGGCGACCACCGCGCATGTCTTCCATGTCGGAGACACGCGCATCTACCGCCTGGTGGACGGTGCGCTCGAGCAGTTGACGCACGATCATCGAGTGCGGGTCTCGCAGGGGCAAAGTTGCCTGAGCCGCGCCGTGGGCTTCGCTGCGCAGATCGAAATCGACTACCAGGCGCTGCAACTGGAACCTGGCGACGTGTTCGTGCTCGCGTCGGATGGCGTGCACGAACACGTGGACGCGGCGTTCATGGCCGACGCGGTACGGCACGGGCGAAGCGATCTCGACCGGGCTGCCCGCGTGATCGTCGAAGAGGCATTGCAGCGCGGAAGCACCGACAACCTCACCGTCCAGATCGTTGCGCTCGAACAAGTGCCGGGGCCGGGCGCGAGCGGCATTCACGAGCACCGGTCG
>JAGRPN010000043.1 GCA_019449555.1 Ramlibacter sp. | reverse complement strand
GACCGACAGCGACTCGGCGCTGTTGCCGAGGAACGGGAACTCGGCCATCTGCGTGAACACGAAGCGCCCGGGCGTATAGCCGTGCACGGTGAACGAGACATCGGCCAGGCCATTCTTGATGGCGTCGAACGTGCCGGGAGGCGCGGCAACGCCGCGCGGCAGGATGTTGCACTTCATCTTGCCCGAGGTGTTCTTCTCGAGCAGGTCGCACCATTCCTTCTGCGAAACGCTCAGCGCATGGGTCGGCGGCACCCAGCTCGATGCGGTCAGCACAGTCTGGGCGGCGGCGGGTCCTGCTGCGATCGCCATGGCGGCGGCCGAAGCGAGCAATGCGATCGGATGTTTCATGCGGAAAACTCCTGCAAGGCAAAGCGGAGGACTGTAAGGCGCGCCAGTTCACGCACCGGTCCAGACTTACCCGGATTCACTGGCAGCGAGAGGGGACAATCCGGCGGTCGGCCCCACTTGGGACTCGGTGCCCTGGTTCAGGGTCATCAGGCTTCTATAATTCAAAATCGAACGATCGTTCTATTTTGTTCCGCGCCGGGGTGTCGCCACGGCGAAAATGGCGTGGTGCAGCGCCGCATAGAATTCCAGTTTACGTAAACGTCAATTTCCAAACTCCTTAGGAGCCGCAAGCATGAAGGTCCTGGTACCGGTCAAACGGGTGGTCGACTACAACGTGAAAGTCCGGGTCAAGTCGGACAACACGGGAGTGGACATCGCCAACGTCAAGATGAGCATGAATCCGTTCGACGAGATCGCCGTCGAGGAGGCCGTGCGCCTGAAGGAAAAGGGCGTGGCCACTGAAGTGATCGCCGTCTCGTGCGGCCCCACGCAGTGCCAGGAGACGCTGCGCACCGCGATGGCCATCGGCGCCGATCGCGCGATCCTGGTGGAAACCACCGAAGAGCTCCAGCCGCTGTCCGTGGCCAAGCTCCTGAAGGCGCTCGTCGACAAGGAACAGCCCGGCCTGGTCATTCTGGGCAAGCAGGCGATCGACGACGACTGCAACCAGACCGGCCAGATGCTCGCCGCGCTGGCGGACCTGCCGCAAGCCACCTTCGCTTCCAAGGTGGAAGTGGCCGACGGCAAGGCCAAGGTCACGCGCGAAGTCGATGGCGGGATGGAAACCGTGTCGGTCAGCCTGCCGGCCGTCATCACGAGCGACCTGCGCCTGAACGAACCGCGCTACGTGACGCTGCCCAACATCATGAAGGCCAAGAAAAAGCCGATGGAGATCTTCAAGCCCGCCGACCTGGGCGTGGAGATCCGCCCGCACCTGAAGACGCTGAAGGTTACCGAGCCGCCCAAGCGCTCGGCCGGCATCAAGGTGCCCGACGTGGCCACGCTCGTGGCCAAGCTGAAGAACGAAGCCAAGGTTATCTAAGGCCAAAGACACGGAGCCATTCATGACATCCCTCGTAGTAGCAGAACACGACAACGCCTCGATCAAGGGCGCCACCTTCAACACGGTCACCGCCGCGGCGCAATGCGGCGGCGAAGTGCATGTGCTGGTGGCCGGCCACAACGCCGCTGCGGCGGCCAAGGCGGCCAGCCAGATTGCCGGGGTGGCCAAGGTCATCCACGCCGAAGGCGAACACCTGGCCCACGGCCAGGCCGAGAACATGGCCGCGCAGGTGCTGGCCCTGGCCGGCGGCTACAGCCACATCCTGTTCCCCGCGACCGCCAGCGGCAAGAACATCGCCCCGCGCGTCGCGGCCAAGCTCGACGTCGGCCAGGTCTCGGACGTGACGCGCATCGACAGCCCCGACACGTTCGAACGCCCGATCTATGCCGGCAACGCGATCTCCGTCGTGCAGAGCCTGGACGAAAAAAAGGTGATCACGGTGCGCACCACCGGCTTCGACCCGGCGGCCGCGACGGGCGGCTCGGCACCGGTGGAGACCGTCAACGCCACGCCCGACAGCGGCAAGACGCAGTTCCTGGGCAATGAACTCGCCAAGAACGACCGGCCGGAACTCACCG
The DNA here is from genome assembly GCA_019449555.1 of Ramlibacter sp. GTDB lineage: Bacteria > Pseudomonadota > Gammaproteobacteria > Burkholderiales > Burkholderiaceae_C > Ramlibacter. The sequence goes on along the minus strand of JAGRPN010000043.1, from coordinate 1,714 downwards.
CCGCGAAGGTGATCGTCTCGGGCGGGCGCGCCCTGGGCTCGGCCGAGAAGTTCAATGAAGTGATGACCCCGCTGGCGGACAAGCTGGGCGCCGCGCTGGGCGCGAGCCGCGCCGCGGTGGACGCCGGCTACGCGCCCAACGACTGGCAGGTCGGGCAGACCGGCAAGATCGTCGCGCCGCAGTTGTATATCGCCGCGGGCATCTCGGGGGCGATCCAGCACCTGGCCGGCATGAAGGATTCGAAGGTGATCGTGGCGATCAACAAGGACCCGGAAGCGCCGATCTTCTCGGTGGCCGACTACGGGCTGGAAGCGGATCTGTTCACGGCGATCCCTGAATTGATCAAGGCTCTTTGACATCGCACTCCCTTCCCCGCCGGGGGAAGGAGGAAGAAAACGGAGACCACGCCATGAGTTTTACCGCCCCGCTCAAAGACATGCTGTTCGACATCCGGCACCTTGCCGGGATCGACGAGATCGCGAAGATGCCGGGGTTCGAGGACGCCGGGTTCGATACGGCGCAGGCCGTGCTCGAGGAATGCGCGAAATTCAACGAGGGCGTGGTGGCGCCGCTCAACGCCGATGGCGACCGCAATCCGTCCACCTGGAAGGACGGCGAGGTGTCCACGGCGCCCGGCTTCAAGGAGGCGTACCGGCAGTACGCCGAGGGCGGCTGGCAGGCGCTGCAGCATCCGGCCGAATTCGGCGGCCAGGGCCTGCCCAAGACCATCGGCGCCGCCTGCAGCGAAATTCTCAACGCGGCCAACCTGAGTTTCGCGCTCTGCCCGCTGCTCACCGACGGCGCGATCGAGGCGCTGCTCACCGCCGGCTCCGATGAACTCAAGGCGACCTACCTCGAGCACCTGGTCAGCGGCAAGTGGACCGGCACCATGAATCTCACGGAGCCGCAGGCCGGATCGGACCTCGCGCTGGTGCGTACGCGGGCCGACCCGCAGCCCGACGGCACTTACCGGATCTTCGGCACCAAGATCTTTATCACGTACGGCGAACACGACATGGCGGAGAACATCGTGCACCTGGTGCTGGCGCGCGTGTCGGGCGCGCCGGAAGGCGTGAAAGGCATCAGCCTGTTCGTCGTGCCGAAGTTCATGGTCGGCAAGGGCGGCGCCGTCGGTGCGCACAACGACGTGCACTGCGTCAGCATCGAGCACAAACTGGGCATCAAGGCCTCGCCGACGGCGGTGCTGCAATTCGGCGATCAGGGTGGGGCCGTGGGCTATCTCGTCGGCCAGGAAAACCACGGCCTCGAGTACATGTTCATCATGATGAACGCCGCCCGCTACGCGGTGGGCGTGCAGGGCGTCGCGATCGCCGAACGCGCCTACCAGCTGGCCGTGCAGTACGCCAAGGAGCGCATCCAGTCGCGGCCGGTGGACGGCTCGATGAACGCGAGCGCGCCGATCATCCATCACCCGGATGTCAAGCGCATGCTGATGACGATGCGCGCGTACACCGAAGGGTGCCGCGCGATGGCCAGCGTGGCGGCGGCGGCCTACGACGCCGCGCACCACCATCCCGACCGCGACGTGCGCAAGCAGAACCAGGCCTTCTACGAATTCTTGGTGCCGCTGGTCAAGGGGTACAGCACCGAGATGAGCCTGGAAGTGACGTCGCTGGGCGTGCAGGTGCACGGCGGGATGGGCTACATCGAGGAGACGGGCGCCGCGCAGTACTACCGCGATGCGCGCATCCTG
>JAGRPN010000042.1 GCA_019449555.1 Ramlibacter sp. | reverse complement strand
TCTTCCTGTTCCGCGACGACCAGGTCACGCAGCTGGCGCTGTTCAACACGCTGTTCTACACCTTTGTCGCCAGCGTGCTGAAGTTCGTCCTCGGGTTGTGGCTGGCGCTGCTGCTCAACGAAAGGCTCCCGTTCAAGACCTTCTTCCGCACGGTGATCCTGCTGCCGTACATCGTGCCCACCGCCCTGTCCGCGATCGCGTTCTGGTGGATCTACGACTCGCAGTTCTCGGTGATCAGCTGGGTGCTCGCGCGGATGGGCCTGATCACCGACTACATCGACTTCCTGGGCAGCCCGTGGAATGCGCGGCTCTCGACGATCGCCGCGAACGTCTGGCGTGGCGTGCCTTTCGTGGCCATCACGCTGCTGGCCGGCTTGCAGACCATTTCGCCGTCTCTGCACGAGGCGGCGGCAATCGACGGCGCCACCGGATGGCAGCGTTTCAGGTATGTGACGCTGCCGTTGCTGACGCCGATCATCGCCGTGGTGATGACTTTCTCGGTGCTGTTCACGTTCACCGACTTCCAGTTGATCTATGTCCTGACGCGCGGCGGCCCGCTCAATGCGACGCACCTGATGGCCACCTTGTCGTTCCAGCGCGCGATCCCCGGCGGTTCGCTCGGCGAAGGCGCCGCGATCGCCATTGCCATGATCCCGTTCCTGCTGGCCTCGATCCTGTTCAGCTATTTCGGCCTGCAGCGCCGCAAGTGGCAGCAGGGCGGCAGCGACAAGTAGGCCGCAATGAAGAAACACGAGAACGACACCGACACGCAGGGCATGGGGTTTCTGCAGACCCTGCCGAGACGCGTGGTGACTGTCTACATTCCGCTCGGCATCTTCGTGTTCGTGCTGCTGTTTCCGTTCTACTGGATGGCGATCACGTCGTTCAAGCCCGACGCCGAACTGATCGACCGCGAGCGCAATCCATTTTTGATTGTCAGCCCGACGCTTGCCCACTTCAAGAAGCTGATCTTCGACACGGCCTATCCCAACTGGCTGTGGAACACCGTCCTTGTTTCCGTCGTATCGACGTTCGCCTCGCTCGCAGCTTCGGTGCTTGCCGCCTACGCCATCGAGCGGCTGCGCTTCCGGGGATCGCGCCAGGTGGGCCTCAGCATCTTCCTGGCCTACCTGGTGCCGCCCTCGATCCTGTTCATTCCGCTCGCGGCGATCGTGTTCCAGCTGGGCCTGTTCGATACCCGCTGGGCGCTGATCCTCACGTATCCGACGTTCCTGATCCCGTTCTCCACCTGGCTGCTGATGGGCTATTTCCGCTCGATCCCCTACGAGCTCGAGGAATGCGCGCTGATCGACGGCGCAACGCGCTTCGAGATCCTGTGGAAGATCATCCTGCCGCTCTCGGTCCCGGGGCTGATCTCGGCCGGCATCTTCGCGTTCACGCTGTCGTGGAACGAGTTCATCTACGCGCTGACTTTCGTGTCGTCCTCGGAGGTGAAGACCGTTTCCGTCGCGGTCGTCACCGAGCTGGTGGAAGGCGACGTTTATCATTGGGGGCCGCTGATGGCGGGTGCCCTCCTCGGGTCGCTGCCGGTGGCGATCATCTATTCATTCTTTGTCGAGTACTACGTTTCGGGCATGACGGGCGCTGTGAAGGAATAAAGCCGCACCTCGCGGACACGGCCGCTCGCGCCGCGCGCCCCGCCCCTAGCGTTTCCAGGATTACCCATGAGCAATTCCGCCAAGCCCAAGAAGAAACCCAGCGAGCTGCGCAGCCAGCAATGGTTCGGCCGGCAGGACCGCGACGGCTTCAACTACCGCAGCTGGGTCAAGGGCAAGGGCGTGCCGCACGACCAGTTCGACGGCCGCCCGGTGATCGGCATCTGCAACACCTTCAGCGAGCTGACGCCTTGCAACAGCCATTTCCGCACCTTGGCCGAGCAGGTCAAGATCGGTGTCTATGAGGCGGGCGGTTTCCCGCTCGAATTTCCCGTGATGTCGCTGGGCGAAACGCTGTTGCGCCCGACCGCGATGCTGTACCGCAACCTCGCCAGCATGGACGTCGAAGAAAGCATCCGCGGCAACCCGCTGGACGGCGTGGTGCTCCTCATGGGCTGCGACAAGACGACGCCCTCGCTGGTGATGGGCGCAGCCAGCGTCGATCTTCCGACCATCGGGGTTTCCGGCGGCCCGATGCTCAACGGCAAGTGGCGCGGCCAGGAACTCGGCTCGGGCACCGGCGTGTGGAGCATGAGCGAGCAGGTGCGCGCCGGCACGCTCAAGCTGCAGGATTTCCTCGAAGCGGAGAGCTGCATGCACCGCAGCCATGGGCACTGCATGACCATGGGCACCGCATCCACGATGGCTTGCATGGTGGAGGCGCTGGGCGTCGGCCTGCCCGGCAACGCCGCCTATCCGGCCGTGGACGGCCGCCGCAACGTCCTCGCGCGGATGGCGGGACGGCGCATCGTCGACATGGTCCACGAGGACCAGAAGCTGTCGAAGATCCTGACGCGCCAGGCGTTCGAGAACGCGATCAAGACGCTGGCGGCGATCGGCGGCTCGACCAACGCCGTGATCCACCTGATCGCGATCGCGGGACGGCTGGGCGTGCCGCTCGCCATCGACGATTTCGAGCGGCTCGGCAGCGAAATGCCCTGCCTGGTGAACCTGCAGCCGTCCGGCAAGCACCTGATGGAAGACTTCTGCTACGCCGGCGGGCTGCCGGTCGTGATGAAGGAAATCGCGCAGCACCTGCACCTGGATGCGGTCACGGCCAACGGCAAGTCGGTCAGCGAAAACATCGCCGATGCGCAGAACTGGAACGACGACGTCATCCAGCCGCTGTCCAGGCCCTTCAAGGACAAGGCCGGCATCACGATCTTGCGCGGCAATCTCGCTCCGCGCGGCGCAGTGATCAAGCCGAGCGCGGCGACCGCGTCGCTGATGAAGCATCGCGGGCGGGCGGTGGTATTCGAGAACATCGAGGAATTCCACGCCCGCATCGACGACGAAGCGCTGGACATCGACGAGACCTGCGTCATGGTGCTGAAGAACTGCGGGCCGAAGGGCTATCCGGGCATGGCCGAAGTCGGCAACATGCCGCTGCCGCCGAAAGTCCTGCGCAAGGGCATCACCGACATGGTTCGCATCAGCGACGCGCGCATGAGCGGCACCGCCTATGGCACCGTGGTGCTGCACACCGCGCCCGAGGCGGCCGATGGCGGCCCGCTGGCGGTGGTGCGCACCGGCGACTTCATCGAACTGGACGTGTCGCGGCGCCGGCTGCATCTGGACATCAGCGATGAGGAACTTGCGCGCCGCATGGCGCAGTGGCGGCGGCCGGATCCTCCGCTCGCCAGCGGGTACTGGAAGCTCTACGTGGACCATGTCCTGCAGGCCGACCAGGGCGCGGACCTGGACTTCCTCACGGGCGTGAGGGGCGCCTTCGTGCCGCGGCCGGACGAGCCGGAACCCGAGGGCAGCTGGCCCGGCGGCGCGTTCGTCCCCAGGGACAACCACTGAACGCCGGCCGCGTGAGACCGATCGTCGGCCTCGACTGGGGCACGTCCTCGCTGCGGGCCGCGCTGTTCGATGCGCAGGGCCGGGTGACTCAGGAGCGCTCGCTCCCGCGCGGAATTCTCACGGTGCCACCGGGCGGCTTTCCCGCCGTATTCAACGACGCCTGCGGCGACTGGATGCGCGGCGGCAAAGCGCTCGCGCTCGTCGCGGGCATGGCGGGCAGCCGCCAGGGCTGGGTCGAGGCGCCCTATTGCGCGTGCCCGGCCGGCTTCGGGGACATCGCGGCCCGGCTGGCCTGGGCGGAGCCCGGACGCATCGCCATCGTTCCCGGCCTGAGTTGTGAAGCCGAGGGCGTGCCCGACGTGATGCGCGGCGAGGAGACGCAGGTGTTCGGCGCGATGCAACTGCTGGGCCTCGATAGCGGCCTGTTCGTCCTGCCGGGCACCCACAGCAAATGGGTGCGGGTGGCGGCCGGCCGCATCGAGGGTTTCGAGACTTTCATGACGGGCGAGTTCTACGGGTTGCTGCGGCAGCACTCGATACTGGCGCGCTCGCTGCCCGACGGGGTCGGCGATACCGATGCCCAAGCGTTCGAACGCGGCGTGCAGCATGCCATCCAGGTCGGCAACCTGCTGCATGCGGCATTCAGCGCGCGCACGTTGGCCCTGTTCGACCGCATGCCCGCGGCTGCATTGCCGAGTTATCTTTCGGGCCTGGTCATCGGCGAAGAGCTGCGTTCACAGCACCTCGGCGCCTTGTCCGAGCCGGTGACCGTGATCGGCTCGCCCGCCCTCGCGCCGCGCTACGAGCTGGCGCTGCGGGCGCTCGGTGTGCCGGTGCAAAGCGCAGGGTCGCAAGCGACATGGCGTGGCCTGTGGGCCATGGCAAGAACGCTCGAACATCTCGCATGAACGCGTCGGCCCGATTGAAAGCGGCATTGGCTGCTTGCCCGTTGATCGCGATCCTGCGCGGCCTGCGCCCCGACGAAGCGTTGCCCGTCGGCGAAGCGCTGGCCGGCAGCGGTTTCAAGCTGATCGAGGTGCCGCTCAACTCGCCGCAGCCTCTGCTCAGCATCGAAGCGCTGGCCAAAGCATTGCCGCAGGTGATCGTCGGAGCGGGCACGGTGCTGGAGGCGCGGCAGGTGCGCGACGTGCACGCTGCGGGCGGCGCGCTGGTGGTGGCGCCGGACTTCAATCCGGAAGTGGTGCAGGAAGCCGTGCGGCTCGAGATGATCTGCTTGCCCGGCGTGTTGACTGCGACGGAAGCCTTCGCCGCACTCGCCTGCGGCGCCACCGGGCTGAAATTGTTCCCCGCCGAGATGATCCCGCCCGCGGCGGTGAAGGCCTTGCGCGCCGTGCTGCCGAACGAGGTGCTGCTGCTCCCCGTCGGCGGCATCGGCACCGCCAATCTCGCGAGCTATCGCGCCGCCGGCGCGAACGGCTTCGGCATCGGCTCGGCGCTGTATCGGCCCGGGACGGGCACGGCCGAGCTGAAGCGCAATGCGCTCGATTTCGTCGCCGCCTGCGCCGGTAGCATGCGCGCGTGAACGCCATGCCCGGGCGCGTCGGGCAAACCGCCTGTCGGGAGGAGACCGCCTGTCATCGCGCCGGGCCGGGCGCGGGCGGGCAAGCGCACCTAGACTGCTTCCATGAACGCCACAGTCCTCGCGATCCTGCTGGTCGGGGCATTGATGCTGGTCGCCGGGGCCTGGGCGCGCTATCTGGCCCACCGGCGCAACCAATACCTGCGCGCCCGCGGCTACGAGCTGATTGCGGCGTTGAAGGCCTATTCGGCATGGGTCGATTGCCAGCGCGATGAACCGTTCCTCTGCAGGGACGCCGATGAGCTCTCCGTGCCGGAACCGCTGGCGCGCGCTCTGGGCATCAAGGCCGCGTTTCCGGCGTTGTCGCAGCACACGCTGCGCCTGTTGCAGGCGCACAGCCGGCTGGTCGAATACCTGTGGCAGCAGAATCTGCTGCGCCTGAGTCAGGCCGTGGGCTGGCGGCCGGCTTACCAGGACCCTCAATACCTGCAGATCCGCGGCGCGCAGGAAGACCTGATCCAGGAAATGATCGGGATGTGCCAGGAGGCGATCGGCGACCGCCAGCAGGAATGGCGGCGCACCGGCACCGATTTCTCCTTCTCCAGCGACGGCCCCATTTCGACCGTGCCGCCGGCCTGAGAACGCCTACTGGCCGGCGGGCGGCTGCAGCCCGAGGAACGCGGCCAGTTCCGCCGTCGGCAGGCTGCCTTCGTGGGTGACGAGCGCACCGGTCTGCGCATGACGCGCCACGATGCTCGGTACCGACTCGAACCCGAAGCGGTTCATCAATTGCGTGTTCTTGACGACCTGCGCGCGCTGCGCGTCCAGGTCACCCATGGCCGAGATGCCGCCGCGCTTGGCGCTCATCGAGGCCTCGTGTTCGTCCATCGCGGCCACCGGGTCCTTGGCCGCCAGGATCGCGGCGCCCTGGCCCTCGCTGGTCTTGCCGATCAAGGCCACCGGGATCCAGACGAACTTCGCCTGCGACTTCAAGGGCTTGGCCGTTTCCCAGAGGGCGGCGCAATGCGGGCACTGCGGATCGAAGAACACGTACACGGCGCGCACGCTCATCGGCGCGCCGGCGATGAAGCCCTTCGCTTCCGCTTCGATCGCGGCGGTGCTCACGGGCTCCTTGGCGGCAGCCGCGGCTTTGGAACTGTCCGGCGACTCCTTGCAGGCAGTCAGCGCAAGGCAGGCGGCCAGGGCCGCGGCGGCGAGTTGGAGGGTTCTCATGCTTCTTCTGGTTCGGTAGTTGGCGATGCACGCACGATACCAAACCCGCGGTCGGACGTCCCGAGCCAGGTCAGCCGAAGGGGACGGCGGCCGGTGCGGGATCGGCCGGCCGAGCCGGCGAGCGCAGCTCGGCGCACCGGCTGGCGAGCGCGTTGTGGATCTGCAGCTGGCGGGCGGCGAATTCGTCGGAAGTTGTGGGGGCGGGCGAGGCAGCGAGTTTCTCGGCGCAGTTGGAGCGGTTCAGGTCCGCCAGGGAGAGCAGGTACCGCTGCAGTCCGGCCAGGCTGCCGTCGCCGGCGCCACCGCGGTAGCGTTTCAACTCCGCAAGCATGCCCTGCCAGCGCTGCGCGGCGGCGCTGCCCGCGGCAGACGCGTCGGCCACCGCGAGCAGCGCTGCCGCCTGGCCGCCGACTTCATCGAAAGCGCCCAGTTGCTGGCTCAGCAAATAGCGCAGTGTCACGGCGTCGGCCACCCCGAACGCTTGCAGGATCGGCGAGCCCTCGCCCTGCCACCAGTCGAAGCGCTGCATGCGATCGGAATAAACGGGCGAGCGCCAGAGTGCCTGCTCGACGCGCCCGAGCCGCTCGACGATATCTCCCGACAGCAACGCCCGCAGCTGCTCGGCGCGGTTGCGCGCGCCCAGTTGCGTGAGCAGTGCCTGGACTTTCGCAAGTTCGTCGCGTTGCGCGCGGTAGGCGACCGGATCGAACGGCGTGGCGCCCGCCGTGTCTTGCGGCCGCAGCGCCTGCATCGCCGCGTCTTGCACCCGCTGGGCGAGGTGGGCTTGCACGAACTGGGTGATGGCCGGCCGGGTCACCGGCGGGAACCGCGGCAAGTCCTCCTCCAGGAAGCGGCGGCGCTCGTCCGCCACGGCAACGAGGTCGCGCTCCAGGCGCTGGATGTCCCAGGCCAATGGCGCCGCCGCGGCAACCGGCAGCGCATGCTCCGCGCCGGGCGACGCCATGAACGGTTCCTGCAGCAGGGCAGCGAGCGCATCGCGCAGCGCGATGCGTTGCGGCGACAGCGCGAGCCGCCCGGCATCGGCGTGCCACACGAGGGCGGCTCCGTCGCCGGCGGCGAACAGCCGCGCGAATTGGCGCCGGAACCGCTGCGCAGCGGCATGGGACTGCGACCGCACCTGCCCGGCGGCTTCGGGGCCGAGCAGGCCGATGCGCGCAACACGTTCCACCAACCGGTCATGCGCCGGCCCGAGCTGGCTGTTGCCGGTCCCTTGCAGCCAGTCGTAGTCGCCGGTCGCCAGCAGCGCCTGCTGCTCGCCGAGCGCGGCGATGATTTCCCGGTAGCCCTCCACGCCCTCCGCGAACGGCGCGGGTTTCGCGTTCGGCGCCAACAGCCGCTGCGCACGCTGCGCCAACAGGGTCTCGCTGGCGATCAGGTCGTTGCGATCGAACAGCCGCGTGTCGAGCGCCTTCATGGCTTTGGCGATGCTGCAGCGGGCGGCCCACTGCAGGCGCGGCACGCCGGTATTCGCGAACGCCAGGTCCTCGGACTTGCCGCCGGTGCGAAAGAGCGCCGCGCCGCGCGACAGCCGCCCCGGCAGCTCGACCCCGAGCGTGTAGCGCACGAGCATGCGAAGGTTCTCCGGATCGGCGTTGCCGGGGCTCTGCAGCGCGAGCATCGCCTGCACCGCCTGGTCGAGCAGCTCGAGCGACGCCAGCTGGTTCTGCACTGCGATGGATTCCGGATGCTCCTGCGGCTGCCGCGGCGCCGTCCCGTCGAGGATTCCCTGCGGCTGCGCGGGGGCGCAGTCCCGGCCCGCCTGCAGTTCCCCGGTCCGGCTGTCGAATGGCACGCCCGTCAGCTCGCCGGCCTTGAAATGAAGCTCGCGCCGCACCGTCTCCACGGCGATGTCGCTGAAGGCGCGCTCGATGCGCGCGGCGACACGCGGCCGCAGGTCGTCGAAACGGCTCCAGGAGCCGGGCACGAAAGCCGCCCAGATGCCGTCGTCGTGCAGCTTCTCGCTCGCTTCGAGCAGCGCCAGCGTCTTGCTGCGGTACCACTCGCGCGGGATCGCCTCCCGGCCTTCGGCCATGCGGGTGCGAAACACGGCATCGGCACGAATCTGCAGCAGCGTGCGCACCAGCCCTTCATTCCACGCATGCAGTTGCACAGCCGCCGCGACCAGTCCGGCCGCCCAGGCGCCGAGCAAGCACGCGGCAATCAACCCAAGCGGCGAGCGCCACCAGGGTGCACCGCCCGCGCCGCTCACGTGCCCGCTCCGATGGTGACCTGCTCGTCGTCCAGCACGTGCCGCACGGGCCAGGAATACCACAGCCACAGCAATTGGGACGCGGCCAGCAGCGCTGCGGCGATGAGCGCGAACGGCACCACCGCTCGCACCGCGCGCCACGGCCGCGCTCGCGGCGCGCGGCCGCTCGAGGCCGGCGGGGTGGGGTTTTCAAGGGGCATGCTGCGTCCCTTCGTGGCTCGGGATGTGAACTGCGAAATGCATTATCGAAGGGCGCCCGCTGCGTGTGGCGGGCGCCGCCGGAGTGTTTCCGCCATCAACGTCTGCTTACTTCGCGTGAGGCGCACTGCACATCGCGACATCAGCCTTCCCCCATGTGCGTGACGATCATCAGCGGAACTGCCGCGAGCGCCACCACAGCAATGAGCACGAGATACAGCCACCCCAGCACTCGGGCGACGCGCGAGTTCACGTGTTCGCCCATGAGCTTGCGGTTGCCCGCCATGCGCAGGATCGGGTAATACGTGAACGGCAGCACGACGATCGCGAACACGACCGAGAACTCCACCACCGTCACCGGGTTCAGGCCGCTCAGCGCCACGCCCGCGCCGAGCACGATCACCAGGATCCACGTGACGGTGAAAGTCGGGACCTCGATCGCCTTGCGCGACTTGCCCCAGGGCAGCGAGAAGAACTGCGCGACGCTGTAGCCGCCCGCCAGCGCCGTTTCGACCGCCGCACCGGCCACCGCGAAGAAGATGCCGGCGAGCGCGAGGTACGAGCCCCATCGCCCGAGCAGCGTCGTGGCGGCCAGCACGCTGGTGCCCAGGCGCTGCGGGTCGATGCCTTGCGGCAGGTACACCATGGCGCCCACCGCGATCAGCGCCATGGTCAGGATGCCGCCGAGCGTGAAGCCGAAGCCCGCGGTCAATTTATCTGCCGCCACGTCCTTGGGCGTCCAGTCTTCCTCGATGGCGCCGGACGAGTAGAAGTACACCTCGTACGGCATCATGATCGAACTCAGCAAGCCGGTGGCGTAGTAGAGATACACCGGCAGGCCGGGTTGCCCCGGCTCGGGCATGTGCGGGACCAGGCCGTGCCACACGCGGCCCCAGTCGGGCCCTTCGACGAGCGCGGCAACCAGGTACACGAGCAAGGTGAGGCCCAGCAGCCCGAACACCCGCTCGATCAGGCGAAACGGCGAGAAGAACACCGTGACGAGCAGCAGGGCAGCGGCAGCGGCCACCATCACGCGAAAGCCGGTCCCCGCGAGCAGCTGCAGCACGACCGCCACGCCACCGATCTCGGCCGCGCAGGTCAGCAGGTTGACCAGCACCGAGGCCACCAGCACCACCAGTCCCAACCCGTATCCGAGTTCCGTGCGCATCACGTTGAACACCGGCTCTTGGCGCACGGCCGCGATGCGGCCCGACATCTCGCCGAACAGGATGATGCCGACCGTGCCGAGCACCACCGCCCACAGGAGCAGGTAGCCGAATTTCGCGCCGGCCTGGACCGCGAACACCAGTTCGCCCACATCGACGAAGCCGCCCAGGGCGGTCATGATGCCGAGCGTCAGTTCGAGCAGCGAGCTCATGGATGCTTCCGTGGCCGGTTCATCGCCGGCCTTCCAGCGCATCGAACGCGTCGTGCAGACGCCGGAACGCCTGCTCGCGTTGCTGCAGCGGCGCATCCGGTCCGTTGCGGGCCATCGCGGTGGTGCGCCATGCCTGCACCAATTGCTCGGTCAGGGCCTGGGCTTCCCGGTGCCGCGGTTCCAGCTGCGACGGCGCGGGCTTCGCGATCTCGCTGCGCGCCTTGTCCGTGTCCTCCGCCAGGTCATCGAGATGCACCGAAGCGAATGAGGGGCTCAGGTGCCCGGCCCGCAGCTCCCTCGCGAGGAAAGCACCCTCCGCTGCCAGGCTCGACAGTGTGCGCAGCTGACGGCCCAGCGCGGCCTCGTCGAGCTGTTCGTTCCCACGTTGGCATGCGCACAGCGGCGCACACAAGACCAGCACGGCGGCCGCGCGGCATGCGGATAAGCGCCATTCCGGCATGGGGCTCCCGCAAGCGATTCACACAGATCAGCCATTAGGCTGGCCGCGCATGAGCACGAGCGGTCGGACGGCGACGTGAGTCGATGTAGGAACGCGCTGGAAGTCAGCCCGTCAGGGCGTCGCGGGCCCGGACGCGGGCGCCGCCGCGGCCATGCGGGGGCGGGCCTCGCGGATGGGCAGGTGCACCAGCGCCGCGCCGACCGCCAGCATGATGTCGACATACCAGACCCAGTCATAGGCGCCGGTGGCCTCGAACACTTTCCCGCCGAGCCACGCGCCCAGGAAGCCGCCGATCTGGTGCGTGAGCATCACCACCCCGAACAGCGTCGCCATGTTGGCCGGGCCGAAGAACTTGGCCACCAGCCCCGCCGTGGGCGGCACGGTGGACAGGAAGGTGAGCCCCATCACGGCCGCGAACAGCAGCACCACCGGTCCCGTCTTGGGCGCGAGCAGGAACACGATGACGGCCACGCCGCGCGCGGCATAGACCAGCGACAGCAGCGACTTCATGCGCCAGCGTCCCACCGCCCACCCCATCGCCACGCTGCCGACGATGTTGAATAGCCCGATCATCGCCAGCGACCAGCCGGCCCATTGCGCGGGCAGGCCGCACGCGGCGATCACCCCCGGCAGGTGCGTCGCCAGGAAGGCCACGTGGAAACCGCAGACGAAAAACCCGGCTGCCAGCATCAGGTAGCTGGGATTGCGCAAGGCCGTGAGCACGGCCTCGCGCGTGCCCACCACGGTGTGCCCGGCAGGGGCGGAATGCAACGAGTTGCCCTTGAGCAGGAACGCAGCGGGCAGGCACAGCAGCACCAGCAATCCGAGGATCTGCATCGCATTGGCCCAGCCCATGCCCACCATCAGTGCCGCGGCGACCGGCGCCATGACGAACTGCCCGAACGAGCCGCCGGCGTTCACGATTCCCGTGGCGAGACCGCGCCGCTCGGGCGCGATGAGTCTCGTGGTCGCCGCCATCAGCACGGCCGGGCCGGCCATCCCCGCGCCGCCGGCCGACAGCACGCCGATGGCGAACACCAGGCCCGCGGTGGTGGTCATCAACGGCGTGATCACGGTGCCGATGGCCACGAGCAGCGCGCCGGTGAACAGCACCCGCCCGGCGCCGACCTTGTCGGCCATCGCGCCGGCGAACGGCTGGGTCAGCCCCCACCAGAGCTGGCCGAACGCGAACGCGAGGCTGATGCTGGCCAGCCCGAGCCCGGTGGATGTGTTCAGCGGCGACAGGAACAGGCCCATCGTCTGCCGCGTCCCCATCGTCAAGGCAAAGGTGCCGGCCGCTGCCAGCAGGACCAACCAGAGCGCCAGTTGCCTGGGGCGGGGAGCGGACGCACTATTCATCGGCTTCTCCTTCAGCGGGTGGGGACAGTAATTCGAGGGCTTCATCGATCAGCGCATGCAAGGCCACCACGCGGCGCAGGCCCAGCGTCTCGTTGATGCCTTCCTGCGCCACGCGCCAGCGGCGCTGCGCCTCCTGACGTTTTTCGCGGCCGGCATGGGTGACACTCACCAGCCGGCTGCGGGCGTCCGCGCCGGGGCCGAGCTCCAGCAGGCCGGCATCGATCAGCGGCCGCAGGTTGCGCGTCAGCGTCGAGGCGCTCACCTTCATCTCGCGCGCCAGGTCCACCGGACGGATCGGCCCGAGCTTGACGACGTACGAGAGCAGCGAGTACTGGGTGGTCTTCAGGCCGATCCGGCCCAGCTCGGCGTCGTAGTGCCGCGCCACCCGGCGCATCAGCTGGCGCAGCTTGAGGTTGGTGCAGCCCTGCGGCTTGACGGCGGTGTCCATGGTGTATTATTGTAGCTGCAATAATTGCATATGCAATGTTATCCTCTTGAGAAGGAGTGTGAAGTGGCGAAGTCGAACCCCCTCGAAGACTGGCTGGCCCAGGAACGCGAAGTGATGGCCCGGCTGGAGGCCGGCGTGGGACCGGGCGCGGTCCCGCCCGCACAGGCCGCCGGCATGAGCGGCCTGGAGATCATGCATGCCATGCTGCGAGGCGAAGTGCCCTACCCGCCGATCGCGAAGACGCTCGATTTCACGCTGCTGGAAGTGGAGCCCGGACGGGCGGTCTTCCAGGGCACGCCCGGGCCGGCGCACCTGAACCCGATGGGCACCATCCACGGCGGCTGGTACGCGACCCTGCTCGATTCGGCGATGGGCTGCGCCGTGCACTCCATGCTGCCGGCCGGCCGCGCCTACACGACGGCCGAGCTGGGCGTGAACCTGGTGCGCGCGATCGGCACGCGAGCGCCACGCGTTCGGGCCGAGGGCAAGGTCATCCACTGCGGGCGGCAACTCGCTACGGCCGAGGCGCGCCTGTTCGGACCCGACGGCACCTTGTATGCGCATGCGACGACCACCTGCCTGGTGTTCGACGCGAAAGCCTGAAGGCCCGCTCAGGCGCCGTCCAGCATCCGGACCACCGCATCCGCGATGTCGGCCCATTGCGGCGGCTTGCGAAAGAACCGGTCCGCTCCCGCCTGCAGTGCCAGCGACGGCAATTGCTCGTCGGCCCAGCCCGAAAGCATGAACAGCGGGCCGCGCCAGCGCGCGCGGATGCGCCGGGAGCATTCCAGGCCGTCCATGCCGGGCATCCTGTAATCGACCAGGACCACGTCAGGATCCGCGCGCTCGAGGATCTGCAGCCCGCATTCGGCGCGCTCGGCTTCGAGTACCGTGAAGCCATGGTTTTCGAAAGCGGCCCGCGCGAGGCACCGGGCGTCTTCGTCGTCGTCGATGAGGAGCACGCGGCGCATGCGCGTTTCCTTTGGGAGTGGATGGTTCCACTCTAGTCCGCGCCGCGAAGCACACGGTAGGCTGTTCGCCTAAACCCAACGGATTCGTTTGGGACGGGGCCGGCCGGATCACCCGCGGTCAGCGCGCGTCCCAGCCCCCGCCGAGCGCCTTGTAGAGCTGCACCCGGTTTTGCAACTGCTGCAATCGCGTCTGCACCAGCGCCTGCTGGGCCGTGAACAGCGACCGCTGCGCGTCGAGCAGGTCCAGGTAGCTCGCGACGCCATTGGTGTAGCGCAGCTCCGACAGCCGGAAGCGCACCGCTTCGGCTTCTGCGACGTTGCGTTGCGCGCGCAACTGGTCCTCGAACGTGGCGCGGCCCGCCAACGCGTCGGCCACCTCGCGAAAGGCCGACTGGATGGCCTTCTCGTACTGCGCCACCGCGATTTCGCGCGATACGGTCGCCGACGCCAGGCCCGCCCGGTTGCGGCCCGCGTCGAAGATCGGTTGCAGCAATTGCGGCGCCGCGGTCCAGCCCCAGGAGCCGCCCTTGAAAAGTCCCGACAGTTCGCTGCTCGCCGTCCCGACACCGGCCGTCAGCGTGATGCGCGGGAAGAAAGCGGCGCGCGCGGCGCCGATGTTCGCATTGGCGGCGATCAATTGCTGCTCGGCCTGGCGCACATCCGGCCGGCGCACCAGCACGTCCGCCGGCAGGCCCGCCGGCACGTCGGGCAAGTTGAGCGAGGACGTGCCCGAGGGGGTGGCGAAATCGGCCGGCACCGGTTCGCCCAGCAACAACGCCAGCGCGTTCAGGTCGAGCGAGCGCTGGCGGACACCTTGCGCGAGCGTGACGCGCGCGCCCTCGGCCAGCGACTGCGCCTGCCGGAAGTCCAGCTCGGACGCGGCGCCATTGTCGAAGCGCAATCTGGTGAGGCGCAGGGACTCCTCGCGCGTGACGAGCGTCTGGCGCGTGAGCGCGATCAGTTCGTCGTCCGCGACCAGCGCCAGCCAGTTATTGGCCACCGCAGCCACCAGGCTGATCTGCGCGGCCTTGCGGCCCTCCTCGGTGGCGAGGTATTGCGCGAGCGCCGCCTCGCTCAGGCTCGCGACGCGGCCGAACAGGTCGATCTCCCATGCCGTGACGGCCAGGCCGGCCGTGTAGACGCTGGTCGTGCCGCCCTTGCTGGCAGGCGTGCGCGAGCCGCTCACCACGGCGCCGACGCTGGGAGACTGGTCCGCCCGCCGGACGTCGTACTGCGCCCGGGCCTGCTCGATATTGAGCACGGCCACGCGCAGGTCGCGGTTGTTGCGCAGCGCCGTCGCGATCAGTTGCTTCAGGCGTGCGTCGGCGAAGAAGTCTTCCCACTTCACGTCGGCCGCCGGCGTGCCCGCGGGCTGCGCCGCTTCAGGCCAGTTGCCCGGCACCGGCGCGGCCGGCCGTTCGTACGCGGGCATCATCGAGCAGCCGGCCAGCCACGCCGAAGCAGCCAACAAGGCGGCGCGAAGCAGCGCCCCGCTCATGTCGCGTCTCCCGCGTGGGTGGCGGGCGGCAGCCCTTCCTGCTGCGCCTCGTGCGCATACATGCGGCGCTGCCGTTCGCTGCCCTTGAAGAACGTGCGCACCAGCACGAAGAACACCGGCACGAACAGCACGGCGAGGCTGGTGGCCGTGATCATGCCGCCCATCACCCCGGTGCCGATCGCGCGCTGGCTCGCGGAGCCCGCGCCGGTGGCGACCGCCAGCGGCAGCACGCCCAGGATGAAGGCCATCGAGGTCATGATGATGGGCCGGAACCGCAAGTGGCAGGCGGCCAGCGCCGCGTCCACCAGCGTGCGGCCCTGCGCATGCAGGTCCTTGGCGTATTCGATGATCAGCACCGCGTTCTTGGCCGACAGGCCCATGATCGTGATGAGGCCCACCTTGAAGTACACGTCGTTCGGGAAACCGCGCAGGCTCGCCCCCAGCAGCGCGCCCACGATCCCGAGCGGCACCACCAGGATGACGGAAAACGGAATCGACCAGCTCTCGTACAGCGCCGCCAGGCACAGGAACACGGCCAATAGCGAGAATCCCAGGAGGATGAACGCCTGCGCGCCCGACAGTTTTTCCTCGCGCGACAGGCCGGTCCATTCGTACGCAAAACCGGCCGGCAACTGCGCCGCGAGCCGTTCCATCTCGTCCATCGCTTCACCGGTGCTGCGGCCGGGCGCGGCGTCGCCCGAAATGCGCATCGCCGGATAACCGTTGTAGCGGATCGTCTGCATCGGGCCGCTGATCCAGCGGGTGCTGGCGAACGCGGACAGCGGCACCGCGGCGCCCTTGTTGTTCACCGCCGATAGGCCCAGCAGGTCTTCGGGCTGCATCCGGCTGGGCGCGTCGGCCTGCACCACCACGCGTTGCAGCCGTCCCCGATTGGGGAAGTCGTTGACGTAACTGGAACCCAGCGCGGTGGACAGCGCCGCATTGATCGCGTCGAAGCTCACGCCCAGGGCGCTGGCCTTGTCGCGGTCGATGTCCAGTTGCAACTGCGGCGCGTCCTCCAAGCCGTCGGGCCGCACGCCGGTGAGCACCTTGCTCTGCGCCGCCATCCCCAGCAACTGATTGCGCGCGGCCACCAGCGCGGCATGCCCGTTGCCCCCGCGGTCCTGCAGCCGGAAGGTGAAGCCCGAGGCAGTGCCCAGTTCGGGAATGGCGGGCGGGCTGAGCGCGAAGATGAACGCGTCGCGCACCCGCGACAGCGCACCGAACGCGCGCCCGGCCAGCGCCTGCGCCGTGTGCTCGGCGCCCTTGCGGTCGCTCCAGTCCTTGAGCGTCACGAATGCCAGCGCGGCGTTCTGGCCCTGCCCCGAGAAACTGAAACCGAGCACGCCCACCATGCTTTGCACCTCGGGCTGCTTGAGGATGAAGCTCTCGACCTGCTCCATGACGCTTCTCGTGCGCTCCACGGTGGCGCCCGGCGGCAACTGCACGTTCACGAGCATGTAGCCCTGGTCTTCCCCGGGCAGGAACGAGGTCGGCAGCCGCAGGAAGAGAAACACCACGGCGGCGATGATCGCGGCATAGACCACGAGCACGCGGCCGCTGCGCCGCAGGATGCGCGCGACGAAGCCCTCGTAGCCCTTTGCAGTCCGCGCAAAGCCGCGGTTGAAGCGTCCGAAGAAGCCGCGCTTTTCCAGGTGGTGCCCGGCCGCCGTCGGCTTGAGCAGGGTCGCACACAGCGCCGGGGTGAGCGACAGCGCCATGAATGCCGAGAACAGGATCGACGACAGCATCACGGCGGAGAACTGCTTGTAGATGTTGCCGACCGAACCACCGAAGAACGCAAGCGGCACGAACACCGACACCAGCACGACCGTCACGCCGATGATCGCGCCCTGGATCTGGCCCATCGCCTTGCGCGTCGCCTCGTGCGGCGGCAGGCCTTCCTCGCTCATGATCCGCTCGACGTTCTCCACCACCACGATCGCGTCGTCCACCACGATCCCGATCACGAGCACCATGCCGAACATCGTCAGCACGTTGATGGAGAAGCCCAGCGCCAGCAGCACGCCGAACGTGCCGAGCAATGACACCGGCACCACGATGGCCGGGATCGCGGTGTAGCGCAGGTTCTGCAGGAACAGGAACATCACCAGGAACACCAGCGCCATCGCCTCGGCGAGCGTTTCGACGACCTGCCGGATCGAGATGCTGATGAAACGCGAACTGTCGAACGGGATCTCCCATTTCACGCCGGGCGGGAAGAATTTCGAGAGCTCCTCCATGCGCGTGCGGATCGCCTGCGCGGTCGCCAGCGCATTGCCCGTGGGTGACAGCTGCACGCCGATCCCGGTCGAGGGCCGGCCGTTCAGGCGCGCCGAAGTCGCGTAGTTCTGGCCGCCGAGCTCCAGCCGGGCCACGTCGCGCAAGCGCACCGTGGAGCCGTCGGTGTTGGCGCGCAGCACGATGTCGCCGAACTGCTCGACCGAAGTCAGTTGCCCGTTGACCACCACCGTGGCGGCGACGCCCTGGCCCGCGACGTTGGGCAGGTCGCCGATGGAACCGGCCGACACCTGCGCGTTCTGGGCACGGATCGCGTTCGTGACGTCCGAGGCCGAGAGGTTGAAGCTCACCAGCCGGGCCGGCTCGA
The DNA here is from genome assembly GCA_019449555.1 of Ramlibacter sp. GTDB lineage: Bacteria > Pseudomonadota > Gammaproteobacteria > Burkholderiales > Burkholderiaceae_C > Ramlibacter. Next base: position 31,113 of record JAGRPN010000042.1, on the reverse strand, counting down.
TCCAGATGCGCATGGCCCGTTCGGTGCCGAACAACTGCGCCTGGCCGACGCCCGGGATGCGCTGGATCTCCGGCAGCACGGTACGCGACGCGTAGTCGCCCAGCGCCACCGGGTCGAACGCCGGGTTGTCGGACGACAGGATCGTGAACAGCAGGAAGTTGGTTCGCGCCTTTTCGACGCGCACGCCCTGCTGCGTCACGGCCGCTGGCAATCGGGGCGCCGCGCGGCCGAGCCGGTTCTGCACGTCCACCTGCGCCAGGTCGGGGCTCGTGCCCGATTCGAAGGAGAGCGTGATCTGGCCCAGGCCGTTCGCCTGCGCGACCGACTCCATGTAGATCAGGCCCGGCGAGCCGTTCATCTCCTGCTCGATCACGCTCAGCACGCTGTCCTCCAGCGTCTGCGCGGAAGCGCCGGGATAGGTCGCGCTCACGATGATCGAGGGCGGCGCGACCGACGGGTACTGCGCCACGGGCAGCTTGATGACGGCGACGCTGCCCAGCACCAGGATGAACAGCGCGATCACCCATGCAAAGACCGGCCGGTCGATGAAGAACTTCGCCATGCGCGGCCCCTTACGACTTGGCCGGCGCGGCCGCCGATGCGGGCGCGGCCGGTGCGGCGGCGGCGCTCTTCTGCCAGGGCACCGGCTTCACGGGCTGGTTCGGCCGCACTTTCTGGAAACCGTCCACCATGACCAGCTCGCCGGGCTTGAGGCCGCCGAGGATCACCCAGTTCGTCTCCTGCGACGTGCCCACTTTGACCGTGCGCGCACTGACGTGGCCGTCGGGCGTCACCACCATCACGGTGTCGCCCTGCGGGGAGCGCGTGACGGCCTGCTGCGGGAGCAGCACCGCGCCGCCCGCCTTGGCCTGCTCGATGCGCACGCGCACGTACAGGCCCGGCAGCAACACGCCTTTCGGGTTCGGCATCTCGGCGCGCAACGTGATCTGTCCGCTGGTCGGATCGACCGAGAGGTCGGAGAACAACAAGCGGCCGGGCTGCGGGTAATCGGTGCCGTCTTCGAGCACCACGCGGACCTGCGCGCCTTCACCGGCCGCGCGCTTCAGGCGTCCCTGCTCGAGCGCGCGCCGCAACTGCAGCACGTCGGCGGCCGGTTGCGTGAAGTTGACGTACATCGGGTCGATCTGCTGGATCATTGCGAGCGGCGTGGCTTCGCCCTGCCCGACCAACGCGCCCTCGGTCACCAGCGCCCGGCCGATGCGTCCCGAGATCGGCGCGGTGACGGACGCGTAGCCCAGGTTGATCTGGGCCGTCTGCACCGCCGCTTTCGCCGCGGCCACATCGGCCTCCGCCTGCTTCTGCGCGCCGACCGCGTTGGCGTAATCCTGCTTGCTTACGGCATTGGCTTCGACCAGCGGCTTGTAGCGTTCGGCCAGGGACGAAGCCTGCCCGAGGTTGGCCTGCGCGCGCGCCAGGCTGGCTTGCGCGCTCGCATGCGCGGCGGCGTAGGGCGCGGCGTCGATCTGGAACAGCGGCTGGCCGGCGCGCACGTCGCTGCCTTCGCGGAACAGGCGGCGCTGCACGATGCCGGCGGCGCGCGCGCGCACCTGCGCCACCCGCGAGGCTTCGAGCCGGCCCGGCAGCTCCGTCACGAGCCCCACGTCGCCGGGCGCCACGGTGACGACGCCGACTTCCGGGGGCGGCATGCCGGCCGCGGGCGCCTGGGCGTTGCCTTCCTGACCGCAGGCGACCAGGAGGGCGGCGCAGCAGCCGGCGATCAGCGGGAGTGGGTTCAGGCGAGGCAAGCGCGAAGCGGCCATGGGATCAGCTGGTAGGTCGGTGGGGCCGGACACGTGCCCGGGATGGCGCCGTGTCGTGGCAGGCGCGGCCAGCCAGTATAGGGAATATCGAATCAGCGGGCCCCGGACGTACCTACGGGGCCGGGTCCGTTCCCAGTTTCTTTTCCAGCCGCACGGCGTCCATCAGGCCGTGGTAATAGCCGGCCACCGAGCCGACGGGCCGATACCCCAGTTGCGCGTAGAAAGCGAGCGCGCTCTCGTTGTCGCGCCGCGCCTCGAGCCCGATGCGGTCGTTGCCGGCCACGACCGCGCATTCCTCCAGCCAGGCGAGCAGCAGCGACCCGATACCGCGCTTGCGATGGATCGCCTCGACGCCGAGCAGCGACAGATGCGCCTTCTCGTCGCCGTATTTCATGATCCCGAATCCGAGCACGCGCCCCTGCTCATCGGCGACCGCCACGTTGGTGCTGCGGTCGTGGATGGATTTCAGCACCCGGTCGCGGGTCCAGGTCCAGCCCAGCCCGTGCTCGATCGCCTCGCGCGACAGCTCCGCGATCGCGCGGGCGTCCGCCGGCGTGGCGAGTCGGACCGTGGGGACCAGGATCATGGCGACCAGCATACCGCCGGCTTCACCCCTGCGGGCTGAGTGGCCATAATGGCCCCCATGAGACTCCTTCACACCATGCTGCGCGTGGGCGACCTGCAGCGTTCGATCGACTTCTACACCCGTGTGCTCGGCATGAAACTGCTGCGCACGACCGAGCGGCCCGAGCAGAAATACTCGCTCGCGTTCGTCGGCTACGGCAGCAATCCCGAGCAAGCGGAAATCGAGCTGACCTACAACCATGGCGTGGACCGCTACGACCTCGGCACGGGCTATGGCCACATCGCGCTCGGCGTGCCCGACGTGTACGGGGCCTGCGAGAAGATCCGCGCCGGCGGCGGCAACGTCACGCGCGAGCCGGGCCCCGTGAAGGGCGGCACCACGGTGATCGCCTTCGCCGAGGACCCGGACGGCTACAAGATCGAGCTGATCCAGCGATCGGGCGAATAGGCGCCGGCTTCAGCGAGCCCGCCGCAGCGCGGCGCCCTCGCGCGCGAGCTGCGTGATGGCCGCCCAGTCGCCGCGCACGACGGCCTCGGCCGGGGTCAGCCAGGAGCCGCCGACGCAGACCACGTTCGAGAGCGCCAGGAACTCCCTTGCGTTGCTCGCCGTGATGCCGCCGGTGGGACAGAACTTCACGTCGCCGAACGGCCCTTGCCAGGCCCTGAGCATGGCCAGGCCCCCGGCCTGCAGCGCGGGGAAGAATTTCAGCGCCATGTAGCCATCCTCGTGCGCCGCCATGATCTCGCTGCCGGTCGCGACGCCGGGCAACAGCGGCAAGCCGAGGTCACGGCAGGCCTTGCCCACGCCGTGCGTGTAACCCGGGCTCACCGCGAAGCGCGCGCCGGCCATGACGGCGGCCTGCGCATCGGCGGCGCTGCGCACCGTGCCGGCGCCGACGACCGCCTCGGGCACCTCGCGCGCAATCGCTTCGATGCAGGCCAGCGCAGCGGGCGTGCGCAGCGTCACTTCCAGCATCCGGATGCCGCCGGCGATCAGCGCATGCGCCAGCGGCACGGCATGGGCCCGGTCGTTCAGCACAATGACCGGGATCACCGGCGTATCGGTCATGACCTGCAACGAAGTGAAGCGGGCGGCTCCGGCCGCGTCGTGTCCTAAAGCCATGTGCAGGCCCCCTCCTCCGCCAGCAGCGAATTGCGCCGGAACGCCGCGAACAGCTCGCGGCCCACGCCCTTGCCGTTGGCCGCCGCGAGCGCCTCCGGCATGCGGGCATTCTCACGCGCGGACCACTCCGGCTCGGGCACCAAAGCCTGCAATGTACCGGCTGCCGCGTCGACCCGCACCCGGTCGCCGTCGCGCAGTCTGGCCAGCGGACCACCGGCCGCCGCTTCCGGCGATACGTGGATCGCCGCCGGCACCTTGCCGGAGGCGCCGCTCATGCGGCCATCGGTGACCAGCGCGACGCGGAAGCCCCGTCCCTGCAGCACGGCCAGCGGCGGCGTCAATTTGTGCAGCTCGGGCATGCCGTTGGCCTGCGGTCCCTGCCAGCGCACGACGCACACGACGTCGTGCTCGAGCTCGCCCGCCTTGAACGCCTGCAGCAGTTCTTCCTGCGCATTGAACACGCGGGCCGGAGCTTCGATGACCCGGCGGTCGGCAGGCACGGCCGAGACCTTGATCACACTGCGCCCGAGGTTGCCGGTGAGCAGCTTGAGCCCGCCGGTCGGGCTGAACGGATCGGCCGCCGGCCGCACGATGTCGGTGTCGCGCGAGGATCCGATCTCGTGCCACTGCAGGCCGCCGCTGGGGGCAGGGAGTGAAATCGCTTGCCCCCTCCCCCGGTGGGGGAGGGTTGGGGTGGGGGCACCCCCGCCGTGCGTGAGCGCCTCCTCCTGTTGGCGCTCGCGCGCGGAAAGCATCGGCATCGCGGGCGCCACCGCCGGTTCGCGCGTGTACTCGCGCAGCCCACCCGGGCGCACCGTCAATACGTCTTCATGCATCAGCCCGGCATCGAGCAACTCGCGGATGACGAAGCCGGGACCGCCCGCCGCCTGGAACTGGTTCACATCCGCCGTCCCGTTCGGGTAGACGCGGGCCAAGGAGGGCACCGCAGCGGACAGTTGCGCGAAATCGTCCCAGTCGATCGTGATGCCAGCGGCCCGGGCCACGGCCACCCAATGGATCAGGTGATTGGTCGAGCCGCCGGTGGCCAGCAGCGCAGCCATCGCATTCACGATCGCGCGCTCGTCCACCAGCCGCCCGATCGGCGTGAACCGCCGGGCTTTGGTGATGCCCAGCACGGTGCGCACCGCTTCGCGCGTGAGCTCATCGCGCAACTCGTTGCCGGGGTTGACGAAGGCGGTGCCCGGCACATGCAGCCCCATCGCCTCCATCAGCATCTGGTTGCTGTTGGCGGTGCCGTAGAAAGTGCAGGTACCCGGCGCGTGATAGGCGCGCGTCTCGGCATCCAGCAGCGTCTCGCGCCCGACCAGTCCCTGGGCGGCCTGCTCGCGCACCTTGGCCTTGTCGGTATTGGAAAGACCGCTGGGCATCGGCCCGCCCGGCACGAACACCGTCGGCAGATGCCCGAAATGCAGCGCCCCGATCAGCAGGCCGGGCACGATATTGTCGCAGATGCCCAGCATCAGCGCCGCATCGAACACGTCGTGGCTCAGCGATACGGCGGTCGCCATGGCGATCACGTCGCGCGAGAAGAGGCTCAGTTCCATGCCGGCGGTGCCCTGGGTGACGCCGTCGCACATCGCCGGCACGCCGCCCGCGACCTGGGCCGTGGCGTGGTGCCTGCGTGCCTCGGCCTTGATGACGTCGGGGAAACGCCCCAGCGGCGCGTGGGCCGACAACATGTCGTTGTACGCATTGACGATGGCGATGTTGGGTCCCTTCTCGGTGACGACGCGCAGCTTGTCATTGGACGGCAGAGCGGCGAACGCATGCGCCACGTTCGCGCAACCCATGCGATCGGCGCCGCGCTCCCGGCCGGCCGCCTCGTCGATCTGGCGCAGGTAGGCAGCGCGCCGCGGCGCACTGCGCTCGCGGACTCGCTCGGTGACACGTTCGAGAACAGGATGGAGTTTCATGCGGATTTGGTAACAAAGTTACAGTCCATCCTACGCTGCAAAGGGCGCCGCGATGTGTGCCACGGTTACGAACCGGTTACTAACGCAGGGCCGGCGCACCGCGACGTTAAAGTTGCGGACATGACTTCCGCGCCAGACCCGACGAACCCCATGAGTACATCCATGACACCGCTGCGCGACCCCGCGCCGATGCTCGAGCGCGTGCTGCAGGAATGGGGCGGCCACCAGGACCTGTGGATCTTCGGCTACGGCTCGCTCATCTGGCGGCCCGACTTCGAATTCGCGGAGCGCCGTCCCGCCAAGGTGCACGGCTGGCATCGCGCGCTGAAGATGTGGAGCCGCATCAACCGCGGCACACCCGAGCGTCCGGGCCTGGTCTTCGGGATGCTGTCTGGCGGCTGCTGCCAGGGGATGGTGTTCCGCATCCCGCGGCAGGCGGGCGGCCTGGTGCTGACGCGCCTGTGGTCGCGCGAGATGACGATGGGCGTGTACGACCCGCGCTGGCTGACAGCGCACACGAGCCATGGGCCGGTGACCGCGCTGGCTTTCACGTTGTCGCGCAAGAGCCCCAGCCACACCGGCCTGCTCAGCGAGGACGAATACCGCCTGATCTTCTCCGAAGCCGCCGGCATCTACGGCACGACGCTCGAGTACGTGCACCGCACGTTCGAGGAACTGCGCCGCCACGACATCCACGACCGCGGCCTGGAGCGGCTGCTCAAGCTATTGCAACGGTAGAGTAACGGTGGGCAGCAAGTGCCCGCCCTGACGAAGTCACGCCTGGTTCGACGCTGCCAACAGCCGTTCCGCCTGGGCGAGATCCTGCACGGTGTCGATATCCATGACCACGCCGGGATCTTCCAGTTCGAGCTGCGCCACCGGGCGGACCGTGGCTTGCGCACGCACGACGAGCGCCGCGCCCTGCGGCCCGTGCAGCAGCAGCAGCGCGTCACGGCAGGAGGCCGCGAATCCAACCGGATGGCCGCGCTGGCCGCGGTAATGCGGCAGCACGATCGCGTGGCCCGCCAGGGCGGCGGCGACGGCCTGCAGCGTTTGCGGCCGCACCAGCGGCAAGTCGCCGGGCAATATCAGCCAGCCGCCGGCGCCGGAAGTGGCACGCACCGCGGCGGCGATGGAATCGCCCATGCCTTCGTGCCCCGCGTCCTCCAGGTGCCATGGCAGCCCGCTGGCACGCACGGCGTCCAACGTGCGTTCGAGCACCGGCTGGCCCGCCAGCAGCGCGTTCAACTTGTTGCCGCTGCCGCCGGAAGCGATGAAGCGCTCGCCACGGCCCGAGGCGAGGACGAGCACGACCGGCTGGTTCATGAGACCACGCAGCCGGGCGCCTGCCTGACGGCTTGCGCCGCCGGGTTCTTGCACTCCACGATTTCGCCCAGGATCGAGACGGCGATTTCGGCCGGCGTTTTCGCGCCGATGCGCAAGCCGACCGGCCCATGCAGGCGCTGCAGTTCTTCTTGCGTCAGGCCGAAGTGCTGCGCCAGCCGCTCTTTGCGGGTGGCCTGGTTACGCGACGATCCCAGCGCGCCGACGTAGAAAGCGTCGGAACGCAAGGCCTCCATCAGCGCCATGTCGTCGAGCTTGGGATCGTGCGTGAGCGCGACGATCGCCGTATGCGCGTCGGGCCGCATTTCGCGCACCACGTCGTCCGGCATGCCCGGCACGTGCCGTGCGCCGGTGACGGCCAGGGTGTTCGAATACTCCTCGCGCGGATCGCACACCAGCACTTCGAAGTCGAGCAGCAGCGCCATCTGCGCCACGGCCTGCGAGAGCTGGCCGGCGCCGACCAGCAGCATCCGCCACTTGGGACCGAACAGCGTCGTGAGTTCCAGCCCGTCGAAGCGCATGCCCTGGTCGCGCGTGGCGGCTGACAAGGTGACGCGTCCGGTCGCGAGGACGAGCGTCCTGGCGACGAGTTCATGGGTGGCCGTGCGGGCGAGCAACTCCTCGACCCAGCCGGTTTCGCGCAGCGGTTCCTGCACCAGCCGCAGCGTGCCGCCGCAGGGCAGGCCGAAGCGGGCAGCCTCGTCCTTGGTCACGCCGTACGCGATCATCGACGGCACGGCGTTGCGCTCGCCCGACTTCACGCGCGCGATCAGGTCGTCCTCCACGCAGCCGCCCGAAACCGAGCCGCTCACCACGCCGTCGTCGCGCACGGCCAGCAATGCGCCGGGCGGGCGCGGCGCGCTGCCCCAGGTTTCGACGACGGTCACCAGCGTCACCGCATGGCCGGCGCGCCGCCAGGCAAGCGCATCGCCCAGCACGCGCAGATCCAGGCTTTCCATTGCGTTCCTCTCAGCTCAGTAGCACAGGTCCGTGTCAATGTACAACGGTTCCCGGCGTCCACAGTGCGAGAATTGTCAAATGACGATGACTTCTTCCCAGCTGGCGGAACTGCGGAAAAGCTACGAGCGCGCCGAGCTCAGTGAGGAGGCGTCGCATGCGGACCCGCTCAGGCAGTTCGACCTGTGGCTCACCGAGGCGATCGCCGCCGAGATCCCGGAACCGAACGCCATGACGCTGGCGACCGTGGCAAGCAACCTGCGACCGAGCACGCGCGTCGTGCTGATCAAGGGCTACGACGAGCGCGGCATCGTGTGGTACACCAACTACGAAAGCCGCAAGGGCCAGGAGCTGGCCGGCAACCCGTATGCCGCGCTGCAGTTCCACTGGGTGGAGCTGGAACGGCAGGTGCGCGTCGAAGGCCGGGTCGAGAAAACGGGCGCGCGGGAAAGCGACGCGTATTACGCCAGCCGACCGCTGGACTCGCGCATCGGCGCCTGGGCCAGTCCGCAAAGCCAGGTGATCACCGGGCGCACGCTGCTGGTGGCGAACGCCGCCAAATACGGTGCGCAATACCTGCTCAATCCGCCGCGCCCGCCGCATTGGGGCGGCTACCGGCTGGTGCCGGACCGCTGGGAATTCTGGCAGGGACGCAAGAGCCGGCTGCACGACCGGCTGCGCTACCGGCTGGATGACGGGGGCTGGGTGCGCGAGCGCCTCGCGCCCTGAGCCGCGCCTATTTCAGCGTGACCGCCTCGGTGATCCGGTAGAACAGGCCGTAGGGGTCGTCGCTCAGGACGGCGAACCGGCCCTCGACCGTCACCGGGTCGACCGTGTACTGCACGGGCGATTTCGTCTTCACCTCGACCATGCTTTCCGGGCCGCCGGGCACGCAGAACGGGCAGGTCAGCGGCACCGAGCTCAGCAGGAAGTGCGTGTGCTTTTCCCCGGGCTCGATCGGCATCATGAAGCCCTGCACGCGCTGCATCTTGTCGTGCAACGCCAGCTGCGCCTTTTCGAACGCCGGCAGCACGCGGTTGTTCTCCACGCGGGTCCTGGCGGACGTCAGCACCGTCCAGGGGACCACGTCCGTGCGCGCCGGCAGCGGCGGGAACGCGCTGTTCGGGCTGTGCACGCCGGGTCCGCTCCCCTGGGGCACAGGGGCGCTCAATTGCGCACCGGCCGAGACGGCGAACAACACCGCCCACAGGACGACGGCTCTTTTCATGGCGGCACTCCTTGGCGACCGGGGAAGGCTGATTTCATTGCGGCGCTATTTTGCTCCATGGGCGCGTTTTCGGCTGGACGCGCGATCACCTCGCGTTGAGCAGATGGGCGACATCGACACGGTACGCGCTCACGGTGGGAATCAGGGCGGCCAGCGTGGCCACGCCCACCGCCGCGACCGGGATCCACGCCTCGGCCGGCACCCACAAGCGCCCTGTCATCGGTAGCGAATGCCGAGCTTCGAGCAGCGAGCCGGCCAACGCGGTCAGGCCATGGCCGGCCGCCAGTCCCAGCACCGTGGCGAGCATTGCCAGCCACAAGGCTTCGGACACGAGCAGCGCCGCCACCTTGGCGGGCGTGGCGCCCAGCATGCGCAGCATCGCGAGGTCGTCACGGCGCTCGCGCACCGCGTTCCACAGTGCGATGAACACGCTCAGGGCCGCCGTGAACAGCAGTACCGCGCCAACGCCACGCAGCACCTCGCTGCCGACACCCAGCATCCGTAATAGCCGCGACACCTCCACCGCCGGCGAAGCGGCCTGCATGCCCGTCGTGCTGTTCACGTAGCGGGGAAAGGAAACCGCCGCCAGCGGGCTCTTGTAGGTAATCAGGGCGATGGTCACCTCACGCGCGGGCTGCGCTGCGTCGCGGCCGTCCCCGTCGGCCGCCGTGTGTTGCTCGTGCACCTGCCAGACCGACTCGGTGGCGGTGAGGATCAGCCGGTCGAGCACGCAGCCGCAGGGCGCGAGCACGCCGGTGACGCGGTACGGGTTGGCCGCGTGCTCGGGCCCGCCGCCTCCCACGCCGTGGCTGCCGATGAAACTGTCGCCGCTTCTCATGCCGGTCGCCTGCGCCGCCTGCGCGCCCAGCACGGTCTCCATCGGGCCGCTCCAGGGCCGCCCCTGCGCGATCGGCACCCGGTAATGCGCCGCGTAATCCGCCGTCGTCCCGACGATGCGAAAACCGCGGAAGCTGTCGCCCAGGCTCAGCGGGATGAGCTTGGCGACTTGCGGCTGGCGCGCCAATTGCTGCACGTCGGCCAGGGGAATGTTGCCGGGCGCGACGTCGATGTGGAAGACGCCCGCCAGGATCAGCTGCATCGGGCTGCCCTTGGCGCCCACCACAAGGTCGATGCCGGCGAGATCGCGCTGGAAGGCGCGGTCGATCTGCTCGCTGGCCAGCAGCACGAACGTGATCGAGGCCAGGCCGAGCGTCAGCAACAGCAGGTTCAGCAGCGCCTGCAACGGGCGCGACCACAGGTAGCGGAAAGCCAGCGCGATCGTCTTCATGCGGCGGCCGCTTCGGCCGGCACGGCCTGAGCGCTCGCGATCGCGTACGTGATGGCCGCCGGCAGCGCCTCGCGCACGCGGGCGTCGTGGGTCGCGATCACGAGGGTGGCGTCGCACTCGAACGCGCAGGTCTCCAGCAGCTTGACCGCTGTCAGGGCCGCCGCGTCGTCCAGGCTCGCCGTCGGCTCGTCGGCCAGGATGATCTTCGGCTCCATCAGGACGGTGCGCGCCAGTGCGACGCGCTGCGCCTGCCCGCCGGACAACTGCGACGGGCGGCGCTGGGCCAGTTCGCCAACGCCCAGCAGGTCGAGCGCGCGCCGGATCCTGCCCGGCCGCTCGGGCACGCCGGCGGCGTAGAAAGCAAGCGCCAGGTTGCGCTCCACCGTGAGCGCTTCGCTCAGATGCAGCTTCTGCGGAAGAAAACCGAGATTGCGCGCGCGCCATGCATCGCGGCCCGCGCGTGACAGCGCCGCCAGCGGCTGGCCCGCCACGACCAGCTCGCCCTCGGTGGGTGTGAGCAGCCCGGCGGCCAGCGCCAGCCAGGTGGACTTGCCCGTCCCCGAATCGCCGCGCAGCAACAAGGTGGCGCCTTGCGGCACGTGGACATCGTCGAACGACAATAGCGGCCCGCCCGGGTACCGGTAACGCAAGCCGCGGGTTTCGACCATCGCGCGAGGCTCAGCCCTTCACCAGCTCGGCAAAGGTCTTGCGGAACTTGGCGACCTTCGGCGCCGCGACCGCCATGCAGTAACCCTGGTACGGGTTCTTCTCGAAGAAGTCCTGGTGGTATTCCTCGGCCGGCCAGTAGTTGGACATGGGCAGCACCTCGGTCACGATCGGCTTGCCGAATACCTTGTCCTGGCTCATCTGCCGGATCATCTCCTCGGCCACTTCCTTTTGCTGCGGCGTGGTGTAGTAGATGCCGCTGCGGTACTGCGTGCCGCTGTCGTTGCCCTGCCGGTTCATGGTGGTCGGGTCGTGGATCAGGAAGAAGATCTCCAGGATCTGCCGCATGCTGATTTGCGCCGGGTCGTAGGTCAGTTTCACGACCTCGTTGTGGCCGGTCGTGCCCGTGCACACCTGCTCGTACGTGGGCCGTTCCACCTGGCCGTTGCTGTAGCCCGACTCGACGTCGGTGACGCCGCGCACTTTCACGTACACGGCTTCGGTGCACCAGAAGCAGCCGCCGCCGAGCACGAGGGTTTCCAGTTTTTGCGTGGACGATGACATCGATATCTCCCGACAAAGTCTCGTCAGTCGCGGACGAGGGCGCCATCTTACGCGCGGCGCTATCGCCGCGGCCGCTTGTCAAGCTTCGTAACGGCGCCCCGTCGCGAGCAGCTCAGGCGTGCCGATCAAGCCGTTCAGCCCGTCGAAATCGAGCATGCGGTCGCGCCACGGTCCGGTCGTGCCGTGGCCGTGCAGGCTCGCGTAATAGCCCTGCAACGTGTGCGCCACGGCGCGCACCGTGCCGCCGGGAAAGATCACGATCCGGAAGCCGCGCCGACCCAGGTCCTGCGCGCTGCGGATCGGCGTTTGCCCGCCTTCGACCATGTTCGCCAGGAGCGGCACCCGCGCGGCGAGCTGCGCGCAGGCGCGATCCATCTGCTCGGGGCTGCGCAGCGCCTCGACGAAGAGCGCGTCGACACCGCACTCGAGGTAGCGCTCGGCGCGTTCCAGGGCGGCGTCCAGGCCCTCGACAGCCACGGCGTCGGTGCGCGCCAGGATGAGCGTGTCGGCGGACCGCCGCGCGTCCAGTGCCGCCCGCAACTTGCCTTGCATTTCCGCCACCGGGACCACGGATTTGCCTTCCAGGTGGCCGCAACGCTTGGGAAAAGTCTGGTCTTCCAGCTGGATCATCGCGGCGCCCGCGCGCTCGAACTCGCGCACCGTGCGCTGCGTGTTCAGCGCGTTGCCGAACCCGGTGTCGGCGTCCACGATCACGGGGCACGTCACGCGCTCGCTGATCAGGGCCAGCGTCTGCGCCACTTCGGTTGCGGTGGTCAACCCCACGTCGGAACGGCCGAGCCGCGTGTATGCGATCGATGCACCCGAGAGGTAAAGTGCCTCGAAGCCCGCCTGCTGCGCTACCAGCGCGCTGAGCGCGTCATAGATGCCCGGAGCCAACAGGGGCTGGGCCGATTGGAGCCGCTCTTTCAGGTTCATGAAGTTGCTTTCGTTGACAGCCATTGCGCGGCCGTTCGCGCGGCGATGGCGCCGCCGGCTACCGCGCTGAGCAGTCCGTTGCCCGACAGGTAACCCCACACCGAATTGCCCGAGACACCGCGCGCCGCGCCGCCCGCTGCGAGCAGGTTGGACCATGCGGCGCCATCCGCGCCCAGCACGCGGCAGTGCGCATCGATGTCCAGGCCGCCCTGCGTGTGGAACAGCGCTCCCGTCACCTTGACGGCGTGGTATGGCGGCAGCAATGAGCGCTTGAAGCGCCGGCCGTCGGCAGCGGTGCCGCCTTCCTGCACGCCGGCCAGCGTCGCGGCAAGCGCGGCGTGATCGCAGCCGATCAATGCGGCCAGTGCGTCGGTATCGCAGGCGGTGCGCAACGCACCGGCCTGCTGCGCTTTGCGGAAATCCGGAAACTGCTGCGCGAACGCCACCAGCGCGTCGTCGAACACGTCCCAGGCGATGCGTCCCGGCTGCGCCAGCACTTGCACCGCGGCCTCGGAATAGCCCTGCGTTTCGTCGTGGAAGCGCCGGCCGTGCGCGTTCACCTGGATGGCGCCTTCCGTCATCAGCGCCCAGGAGACGAGCACGCCGTGCGGCACCGCCCACGAACCGTGCCCCTGGTAGCCCCCGAGGTCCGCCAGCCGCGCACCGAGCGCCCTGCCCCACGCGATCGCGCTGCCGTCGTTGCCTGCATGGCCGGCAAACTGCGCATCCGCCATTTCAGGCAAGAGTTCACGCACGAGTTCGCGGTTGCCGCCGAAGCCGTTGCAGGCCAGGACGATCGCGTCGCAGCGTAGGCGCTCGATGCGGCCATCGGGCCGCAGATACCCGAGGCCGAGCGCGGCGCCGTCGCCCACCCACAGCTCGCGCGCCAGCGCATTCGCAAGGACCGGAACGCCTGCTTCATCCGCGGCGCGCAGCAAGCGGCTCATCAGCGCCGCGCCAGTGCGCTCGGGCACCGCATGCATGCGCGCCGCGCTGTGCCCCGGGTACAGGAAACCTTCGAGCACTTCGAATTGCAGGCCGTGCCTGGATTCGAGCGCGTCCAGCGCCGGAGCGATCGCCTGGGTATAGGCGCGGACCAGATGCGGCGCGGCGGCGCCATGCGCCTTGCCCTGGATGTCGTGCTCGAAGCGCTCCGGGCTGTCGGCGATCCCGCGCGCGCGCTGCGCGCGCGTTCCCGCGGCCGGGATGAACCCCGAGGACAACGCGGTGGACCCCGAGGGCGCCGCATCGCGCTCGAGCACCACGCACTCGATGCCCTTGTCGGCCAGCATGAGCGCGGCCGTCAGTCCGCACGCGCCGGCGCCCACGACTGCGACCGGGACCTGCGGCGCATCGGCCGGCGGCGCCGCGCGCACGACACTGAGCGCGATCTGCTGCATGACGCGATCAGGCGGTGGGGCGGAACAGGTACTCGCCGCCCGGCTTGCCGATGACGTTGCCGTCCTGGCAGATCAGGCGGCCGCGCAGGAACGTCTCTTCGACCCGGGCCGACAGCTCCAGCCCCTCGAACGGCGTGTAGCCCTGCGTCGAGGGCGAGTTTTTGGCGGAGATCGTCCACGTCTTTGCCGGATCGACCAGTGCGATGTCGGCGTCGTAGCCCTCGGCGATATCGCCCTTGCGGTTCAGCCCGTAGCGGCGCGCCGGGTTCCAGCTGGTCACCTGCGCCATGTGGTTGTAGCTCATGCCGCGGCGCGAGCCTTCGCTCACCAGCGCCGGCAACAGGTATTCGGTGCCGCCGAAGCCGCTCTTGGCCATCCAGATGTTGCCGAAGTACCGCTTGGGCACCTTCATTTCGTGGCGGCAGCAGGCGTGGTCGCTCACCACCCAGTCCAGCTCACCGGCGAGCAGCGCCTGCCACAGGAATTCGACGTCCTCCCGCGGGCGGATCGGCGGGTTCACCTTGGCCAGTTCGGCGGCCGGGGAGGTGATGTCGAGCATCAGGTGGCCGATGGTCACTTCGCGCTTGAAGTCGATGTGCGGGAATACGTCGGCCATCATCAACGCGGCCTGCACTGCCTTGCGCGACGACAGGTGCAGCAGGTTGATGTTGGGCAGTGCGGTCTCGTGCGCCAGATAGCTGGCGATGAACACCGCCAGACCTTCGGAATGCTGCGGCCGCGCGGCGCTGTAGGCCGCCAGCCCCTTGAGCGACTTGTCCTTTTCGACCAGCTTGGTGTAAGCCGTCATGATCTCGGCCGTTTCGCAGTGCAGCGACAGCGAGATCTGCGCGGCGCGCTCGGGGAATTGCTCGCGCGCGGCCTGCACGCCGCGCATGATGAATTCGAAATGCGCGTAGTCGTAGCGCTCGTTCTCGCCGATCATCAGGAACTGGCGCTGGCTGTCGCTCGCGCCGTGCAGTCCGTGCGAGCCGTAGAACATGAAGATCTTGAAGCTGGCCACGCCGTGCTTGTCGATCAGCATCGGAATCTCGTCGATGTGCGTGCGGTCCATCGGCGCGAGGTGGTAGCCGTAGTCGACGTGGAAGCGCCCCTTGCTCGTCTTGAGCACCTCGGGGAAGAACTTCCTGTAGGGGCCGCCCTTGTTCAGGTAGTACTGCCCGGTGCGGAAGTAATTGAGGCTGGACGTCACGCCGCCCATCGCCGCCGCCTTGCTCTCGCTCACCGCGTCCTCGTCCAGCGGCGAGTAGATCCCGGCGTGCATGTGCGCGTCCACTACGCCCGGAAACGCAAGGCGCCCCCGGCCGTCGTGCACCGTCGCGGCGAGCGCCACGTCGATGCCGGGCGCCACCTTCGCGAACTTGCCGCCCGAGATGGCGATGTCGGCCTCGTGCACGGCATTGCCGTGCGGCCGCACCACGCGCACGTTCTTGATCAGCAGGTCGAAAGGTTTCGCGCTCACGATGCACTCCTCGTCTTGAAACGTTCTTGAAGCTGGGCCAGCAACCCGCCTGCTTCGACCATGTCGAGCAGGAAGCCGGGAATGGGTTCGGTGGCGAGCCGTTCGCCCCCGGTGCGCACCACGCAGCCCGCCCGCGCGTCGAATGCGATGCGCTCGCCTTCGTGCATGCGCTGGGCCTCGCCGCACGTGAGCAGCAACAGGCCGACGTTGAATGCGTTGCGGAAATACAGGCCGCCGAACGAAGGCGCGATCACGGCCGCGACGCCGAGATGGACCAGCACGGAGGCGGCCTGCTCGCGCGAGGAGCCGATGCCGAAATTCGGACCGGCCACGATCACGTCCCCCGGGCGCACACCGGCGGCGAAATCGGGCCGCAGGGATTCGAGGCAATGCCCGGCGATCACGTCGATGCCGTGCTTCATCGCGTGGCCGGGCGCCAGCACGTCGGTATCGACATCCGCGCCGAGCCGCCAGACCCGGGCGTCGGTGGCAAATGTCGCACTCATGGCGACAGCACCTCGCGCGGGTCCGTGATGACGCCGCGCAATGCCGATGCCGCCACGGTGTAGGGCGAACCCAGGTAGACCTGCACGCTGGGCGGCCCCATGCGGCCCCGGAAGTTGCGGGCGGTGCTGGAGATCACGGTGCTGTCCGCGGGCATCGTCTCGCCATACCCGGAGCACGCACCGCAGGCCGTCGCGAACAGCTCCGCGCCGGCATCGAGCAACACCTGCAGAACGCCTTCGCTGCGCGCGGCTTCCTGGTCCTTCAGGCTCGCCGGCGCGACCATCAACCGGACGCCGGGAGCGACGCGCCGCCCGCGCAGCACCTGGGCGGCGGCCCGCAAGTCCTCGAGCTTGGCCCCGGTGCACGCGCCGATATACGCCACGTCCACCGGGATGCCGGCGTAGCGGCCGACGCCCTGCGCGTTGGCCGGACTGTGCGGCGCGGCGACGCAGGGCTCGAGCGCGGCCGCGTCGAAGCGGTGGGTTTCGCACCCCGGGCCCTCGGCGGCGGCTGCATCGGTGTACAGGCCGGTGATATCCACGGGTGGTGCGCCGGTGGTGGCGAGCCACTGCAGCGTCGTTTCGTCCGGCGCGATCAGCCCGGCCTGCGCGCCGAGTTCGGCGCTCATGTTCGCCATCGTCATGCGTTCGGCCATCGACAGGGCCTGGACGGCGGCGCCACAGAACTCGACCGCCTGGTATTGCCCGCCGTTCATGCCGAAGCGGCCGATCGCGTGCAGCATCATGTCCTTGGCGACCACACCGCCCGGGAGCCGCCCGTTCCACTGCAACCGGATGGTGCGGGGGACACGCAGCCAGATCTCCCCGGTCACGACCACGCCCAGCATCTCGGTGGCCCCGATGCCGAACATGTAGGCGCCGAATGCGCCGCCGGTGGGTGAGTGCGAATCGCCGCCGACGCAGAACATGCCGGGCCGGATATGGCCGTGCTGCGGCACGACGACGTGGCAGATGCCCTGGCTGTCGTACACGTGCGGCAGCGCCTGGTCGCGCGCCCATTCGCGCGCGATGCGCACGATGCGGCGCGACTCGTCGTCGCGCTCGGGCACGTAGTGGTCCATCACGAGCACGATGCGCGACGGGTCCCACACCGACGCGCCGAGCGCTTCCAGCATCGGCTTGAGCCGGCGCGGCCCGGACGAATCGTGGAACATCGCGAGGTCCACCCGGCAGGTGACGATCTCGCCGGGCACGACCGCCGCCTTGCCGGCCGCCCGCGCAATCAGCTTTTGCGCCAGCGTCTGTGGGAGCTGGCTCATGCCGGGCTCGCTGCGGTGAGTGCGAATGCCGGCGAAACTTCACGGCGTTTCATGGGACTGCTTCCTTTGCTGCATCGACATCACAAACCGAGGTAGGCGCGCCGCAGCTCGTCGCTGCCCAGCAGCTCCGAGGGCACGCCCGCAAACCGGATCGCGCCGTCCTCGAGCACGTACGCGCGATCCACGACTTCCAGCGACTGGCCGACGTTCTGCTCCACCAGCAGCACGGCCAGCCCGCCGTCGCGCAACCGGCGCACCAGCGCGAACAGTTCTTCCACCAGGAGCGGCGACAGGCCCAGCGAAGGCTCGTCGAGCACCAACAGCCGCGGCTGCGCCATGAGGCCGCGCCCGATCGCCAGCATCTGTTGCTCCCCGCCGCTGAGCGTGCCCGCGACCTGCCGTGCCCGGTCGCGCAGCCGGGGGAACAACTCGAATGAACGCTCGATGTTGTGCGCACGCCGGTTGCGGGCGCGAGTGAACGCGCCGAGTTCGAGGTTCTCCAGCACGGTGAGATTCGGGAAGATCCGGCGCCCTTCCGGAACCTGGATCAGGCCTGCCTTCACCACCTCGCGGTAATGCGTACGCGTCAGCTCCGCGCCATCGAACAGCACCCGTCCCGACCAGGCCGGCAGCAGGCCGGACAGGACGTTGTTGAGCGTGCTCTTGCCGGCGCCGTTGCTGCCGAGCAAGGCGACCGCTTCACCCTCGCCCACGTCCAGGTCGATCCCACGCAGCACCTCCACTGCGCCGTAGCCGGCGCGAACGCCTCTGACCTGCAGCAGGGGCGTCATGGCGTGGCCTCCGCCGCGCGCAGCCGCGCCGCCATGCCATGACCCAGGTAAGCCTCGATGACTCGCGTATCTCGCGTGACCTGCGCGGGCACGCCGTGCGCGATCAACTGCCCCTGCGCCAGCACCCACACTTGCTGCGCCAGGTTCATCACGGCCTGCATCACGTGCTCGATCATCAGCACCGTCACGCCGCTGTCCGCGATGCGGCGCACGACCGGGATCATCTCGGAAATTTCGGTGGGATTCAGGCCGGCCAGCACCTCGTCGAGCAATAGCAGCCGCGGCCCGGTGGCCAACGCGCGCGCCAGTTCCAGCCGTTTGCGGCCGGCGACCGTGAGTTCGGCGGCGGGTTTGTCCAGATGCGCCGCGAGCCCGACCCGCGCCGCCACTTCTTCGGCGTGCGCGAGCGCCGCGCGCCGGCCCGGGATACGCAGGTGCGCGCCGACTGCAATGTTCTGCCGCACCGTCTGCAGCGCGAATGGTTGCACGATCTGGAAAGTGCGCGTCATGCCGAGCCTGGCGTTGCGATGCGGCTCGCGCCCGGTGATGTCTTCGCCCGCGAACCTGATGCGTCCGCTGTCGGGCTTCAGGAATCCCGACACGAGCGCGAACAGCGTCGTCTTGCCGGCGCCGTTCGGGCCGATGAGTGCGGTGAGGCAGCCTGGCGGCACGTCCAGGCTCACGTCGCTCACGGCCTTGAGCCCGCCGAACGAACGCGAGACTGCTTGCACGGCGAGCAAGGCTTCAGCCATGGCCGAACCTGCGCTGCACCGCCGGCCACCACCGCAGCGGGACGCCGGCGCCCGCGATGCCGCGCGGCAGGAACATCACGATCAGCACCAGCACCGCGCCGTAGATGACCATGTTGATGCCCGGCAGCTCGCCGAAGAGATTGCGCGTGAGGTCGGCGAGCAGGTGCAGCGCGAGCGCGCCCATGACCGGTCCCCACAGCGTGCCCATGCCGCCCACGATCGCGGCGACCAGCGCTTCCACCGAGGTGCCCGGCCCGTACGCGATGCCCGGGTCGATGTACTGGAACACCTGCACATAGAAGGCGCCGCCCGCGCCCATCAAGGCGCCCGACAGCGCGATCGCCGCCAGTTTCACGCGAAACGGATCGACGCCGACGGCGCGCGCCGCGTCCTCGTTGTCGCGCACCGCCTGCAGGTACGCGCCGAAGCGCGAATGCCGCAGCCAGGCGCTCACCGCCAGCGCGATCGTCACCAGTGCGAGCACCAGCCACAGGTAGCCCGACCGCGTGCCGAACTGCATGTTGGCCGCCGATTCGCGCAGCGGCACCATCAGGCCGACGCCGCCGCCGGTGAAGGGCACCGAGAGCGCCAGGATGCGGAAGACCTCGGCGAACGCGAGCGTCACCAGGGCGAAGTACGAGCCCCTGAGGCCGTAGCGGAACGTCAGCGCGCCGACGAACAAGCCGACCGCGCAGCTCGCCGCCAGCGCGAGCGGCAATGCGGCCCATGGGTTCACCCCGTACACCTGCGCGATCGCCTGCACATACGCGCCGGTCCCGAAAAACAGCGCGTGCCCGAACGAGAACTGCCCGCCGAAGCCGCCCAGGATGTTCCACGCCTGCGCCAGCAGGCAGGCGTACAAGGCCATCATCACGAAGTTGAGCACAACGCCCGAGCCGGTCGCGAGCGGCACGCAGGCCACCAGGACGGCGAACAGCGCGATGGACGCGGCGTCCTTCATGCGGCCTCCTCCGACAGATGATCATTGATCGAAGCACCCTGGCGTCGGAGGCCAGGGCCGCACTGCGCTGGTCGATCCCCGCAAGCGGGGATTCGGCGTAGCGAAAGAGCCTGCGCAGCTGCTCCGCGGAGCCGAATCTTTGCAGCGCCTCCACTGCACACGTACCGAGGCGCCGCGTTCCGGCGCTGCCTCGCCCTTCGCTTCATGCGGCCGCCCCGAACAGGCCCTGCGGACGCAACAGCAGCACCGCAATGAAGATTCCGAAGATGCCGACCTGGCCCAGCGATTCTCCGAAGTACAGGCCGCCCAGCGACTCCACCACGCCGACCAGGAGGCCACCCACGAGGGCGCCGGCAAAGCTGCCCATGCCGCCCAGCACGACGATCGTGAAGGCCACCAGCACGAAGCCGCTGCCCACCTGCGGGTTGACGTAGTACGCGGGCAGCAGGAAGCAGGCCGCGGCACCGACGCACGCGAGGCCGATGCCGAAGCTCATCGCATAGACGTGGTCCACGTCGATGCCCATCAGCCTCGCACCCTGCTTTTCTTTCGCCACGGCCCGGATCGCCCGGCCCAGGTCGGTGCGCGCCATCAACGCGAGCATCAAGGCCGAGACCACCAGCGCGCCGGCGAACGAGATCAGTTTGGGCAATGCGATCGTGGCGGGCCCGATCGGCACGGTCGTGAGCGTGTAGGCGGTTTCGATGGTGCGCGTATCGCTCTTGAACAGCAGCAGGGCGAGGTTCTCCATCACGATCGCCAGCCCCAGCGTCACCAGCAGGATGTTCTCGTCCTTGCCGTGGCTGGCCCGGTTGATCACGACCCGCTGCAGCACGTAGCCCAGCGCGAACATGCCCGGCACGACGACGAAGAGCGCCAGGTACGGGTCGATGCCGAGCTTTTCCTTCAAGAGGTACACCGCGTACAAGGCCAGCATCAGCGCCGCCCCATGGGCGAAGTTGATGATGTGCAGCACGCCGTAGATCAGCGTCAGCCCGAGCGCCACCAGTGCGTACACCGCGCCCGTGGTCAGCCCGTTGAGGACCGCCGGGAACAGGATGCCGAAATCGAGCATGGACGTGGGCGCCCTTCGGGCAGGCTCAGGGCGAATGGAACACGCTCACGCGCGCAGCGGGAACACGGGGTCGATCTCGCGGTACTCGCGCGGCACGATCACCTTGATGTCGTTCTTCAGCACCTGGGTCATGAGCGGCTGCGCGCCGGTGTTCTGGCCGTTGACGAACTTCGTCGGCCCGTACGGCATGAAGTGATCGGAGAACGTGCTCTTCTCCAGCGCGTCCGTGATCGCGGCGCGATCGGTGCTCTTCGCGCGGTTGATCGCATCGGCCAGCAGCATCATGGCGGTGTAGGTGTTGAAGATCTCGTAGGTGTAGAACAGGTTCTTAGCCTCCACCCGCTTGCGCAGCTCGGCCGAGCGCTTGTCCTTCGGATTGAACCAGTGGTTGCAGTCGATGATGCCGTTGGCGGCGTCCGGGAACTCCTTGACGAACTTGTAGCTGGAGGCGGCCCCGCCGAGCACGGAGTAGATCGCCTTGGGCGTAACCTTCTGCTGCTGCATCGTGCGCACCAGCAACGCGTATTCGTTGTAGTAGTTGGCGGGGATCACGATGTCGGGATTGAGCGCCTTCATCCGCAGCACGATGTTGCTGAAGTCCCGCGTCGGATTGGCGTGCTTGATGACTTCCTTGACCTCGTAGCCATAGCCTGGCAGCTCGCGCGCGAGCAATTGCGCGGTACCGGTGCCGAACAGCGACTCCTCGTGGATGATCATCACTGTCTTGGCCGGCTTGCCCGCGGCGGTGTTGAGCACGTGCAGGTTGGCCACCGCGATCTCGGCGCATTTCTTGTAGCCCGGCCCGAAGCGGAACGTGTTCTTCAGGCCGCGCTCGACGATCTGGTCGGCCACCCCGACGTCCACCACGTGCGGCAGGTTGTATTTGGCCGCGGCCTGCGTGGTGGCCAGGCAGATCGCCGATGCGTAGGCGCCCAGGATCGCCGAAACGCCGGCCTCGTTCATCTTCTCGACCTCCGCCGTGCCCGCCTGCGGCGTGGACTGCGCATCGCCGAGCAGCGCCTCGATCTTCGCGCCGCCCAGCGACTTGATCCCGCCGGCCTTGTTGATGTCCTCGATCGCCATCAGCGCGCCCTGGCGGCATTGCTGGCCGGAGAAGGCGAGCGCGCCGGTCACGGGATGCAGCACCCCGATCTTCACGGCCTTGGCCTGGGCGCCGGCCACGAGCGGCAAGGCCAGCGCGGAAGCGGCGGCGGCGGATTGGGACATGAAACGGCGACGGGTGCTCATGGAGTTCTCCTTGGGGCTGACGACTAGTGAAACCGGGCGGACTGTTCCGTGTCGACCCATACCTTGGCATCGATGCTGCCAACGCGCGACAGGTGCATCTCGTACTCGTAGCGGTCGGGCCGGTACAGGCCGTGCAGCCATTGCACGGGCCGCTCCTGCTCGTCGAAGATCAGGCGCCGCACGGCCAGCAGCGCCGAGCCGACGGACAGCTCGAGGTGGCCGGCCACCTCCGCATCGGCGAGCCGCGCCGAGATCGTCTGCACCGCGCGCCCGACCTGCACGCCCGCCTCTTCGAGCAGCAGCAGGATCGGTTTGCGCGACAGCTCGCGGCGGCCGAAGCGCCGCGCGAGCTCGGCGGGCACGTACGTGGTGATGTGCGACAGCGGACCTTCGCGCGTGCTGCGCACCCGAACCGCCTTTTGCACCGGGTCGCCGGGCGAAATCCCCAACGCGGCCGCCACGGCTTCGGACGCCGCGACGGTGCCCACGTCCAGCACTTTCACGGAAGTGCGCAGGCCCATGGTCACCAGGTTTTCCAGCAGGCCCGTGAGGTGGGTCCGCATCGGCTCATTGGCGCCCGTGGCGAGCCGCTCGCGGCGTTCTGTGGGCCGCGTGCCCCGGCCCGGCTCGCGCGAGATCAGTCCTTCGCGCGCCAGCTGCTCCAGGGCGCGCCGCACGGTGACGCGCGCCACGCCGAATTGCTCCATCAACGCCAGTTCGCCCGGCAGGCCGGCCGCGAAACGCCCTTCCTGGAGCTGTTCGCGCAGTACCAGGTAGATGCGGTGGTATTTGGGCAGCGGCAGCGATGCGACCATCGGGGCGATGCTAGAGGGGCGCCTAATGTCCTGTCAATGGGACAATTCATCCCCCCCGTCGTGGACGCTCGAAAGGCCGGATTGGGCTCTGACGGTTTACCGGGGATTTACCGGGGCGAAACGCTGATTTGGCGCAACAAGTTTGTGTTTGGCGCTTGACGGCTGGAGCCCCAAAAGTTACATTACTAACCAGTCAGTCATTAACTTTCATGTCCATTTCCAAGCTCATCGGAGGCCAGCGCGACGAGGTCCATGGCAAGCGCGAACGCCGCAAGGAAGCCCGCCCCGGCGAGCTGCTCGATGCCGCGCTCGACCTGTTCGTCGAGAAGGGTTTTGCCGCCACCCGGGCCGAGGAAGTAGCCGCACGGGCCGGCGTCTCCAAGGGCACGCTGTTCCTCTACTTCCCGAGCAAGGAAGAGCTGTTCAAGGCGGTCGTGCGCGAAAACATCTCGGGCCGGTTCCAGGAGTGGAACCAGGAGTTCGCCTCGTTCGAGGGCACGACGGCCGACATGGTGCGCTACTACATGAAGGTGTGGTGGGAGCGCGTGGGCGCGAGCAAGGCCAGCGGCCTGACCAAGCTCATCATCAGCGAGGCCCGCAATTTCCCCGACATCGCCGCCTTCTACCAGCACGAGGTGATCCAGCCCGGCCAGGAACTGATTCGCAGGATCCTGCAACGCGGCGTGGAGCGCGGCGAGTTCCGGCCGGTGGACCTCGATTACGCGGTTTACTGCGTGACCGCCCCGATGGTGTTCCTCATGATGATGAAGCACTCGCTGGGCGTGTGCGTGCCCGAGGACTACCCTCTCGACCCCGAGCGCTACATCGCCGCGCAGGTCGACACGCTGCTGCACGGCCTGATCGTGCGGGGCGGCAAGAGCGACGGAGCGCCGCGCAAATGAACAAGCGCGTTTTCCAGTGGGCCGCGCTCGCGCTGTTCGTCCTGCTGATCGCATTCAGCGTCTGGAAAGCGCTGTCGGCCCGCAAGGCGCAGCAGGACGCGCTGGCGCAGGCCAGCGTCGCCAAGGCCCAGACCGTGGTGGAACTGGCCGCGAGCGACGTGCTCAAGGCGCAAGTGCGCGAACTGTCGCAGGGCCTGCCGATCTCCGGCTCGCTCAAGGCCGTGAACTCGGCCGTGGTGAAGGCCCGCGCGGCCGGTGAACTGCAAGGCCTCACGGTGCGCGAAGGCGACGCCGTCAAGGCCGGCCAGGTGGTCGCGCACGTGGAATCCTCCGAGTACCTGTCGCGGGTGAAGCAGGCGCAGGAGCAGGCCGACGCGGCGCGAGCGCAGATCGAGATCGCGCAGCGGCAATGGGACAACAACAAGGCGCTGGTCGACCAGGGCTTCATCTCGAAAACCGCGCTCGACACGTCGCTGAACAATCTCCATGCGGCACAAGCCAACCACAAGGCCGCGCTGGCGGCGGTGGAGCTGGCGCGCAAGACGCTGGACGACACGGTCCTGCGGGCCCCGATCACCGGCGTCGTGGCGCAGCGCCTGGCCCAGCCCGGCGAGCGCGTCGCCGTGGAAGCGCGCGTGATCGAGATCGTGGACCTCAGCCGGCTCGAGCTCGAAGCCACACTCAGCGCGAGCGACTCGATCGACGTGCGCGTCGGCCAGGAGGCGATGCTGCAGATCGAAGGCAGCGTCAAGCCGGTGGCGGCCAAGGTCGCACGCATCAATCCGAGCGCCCAGGCGGGCAGCCGCAGCGTGCTGGCCTATCTCGCGATCGCCGACGCGACCGGCTTGCGCCAGGGCCTGTTCGCGCAAGGCACGCTGGGCACGGGGCGCATCTCCGCCGTGGCCGTGCCGCTCTCGGCGGTGCGCACGGACAAGCCGGCGCCCTATGTGCAGGTCGTCGCGAACGACCAGGTCGCCCACCAGGCGGTGGAACTCGGCGCGCGCGGCGAGGCCGGCAAGGAAACGATGGTCGCCGTGAAGGGCCTGCCCGAAGGCACGATGGTGATCCAGGGCAACATCGGGCCGCTGCGCGAAGGCACCGCTGTCCGCTTCACGGCGAGCGGTCCGCAGCCCGCGGCGAACGTGCCCGCGGGCGCCCGCAATCCGTCCAAGGCGCCCAGCCCTTAACCCGCGCGTCCCCCAGCACCGCTCCCGAGCCTTTTCTCCCCTCCCCCGCCCCATGTGGTTCACCCGCATCAGCCTGAAGAATCCGGTCTTGGCGACCATGGTCATGCTGGCCATCGTCGTGCTCGGCCTGTTCTCGTACCAGCGGCTGCAGGTGGACCAGTTTCCCAACATCGACTTCCCGGTCGTGGTGGTCACGGCCGAATACCCGGGCGCCTCGCCCGAAGTGGTCGAGAGCGAAGTGGCCAAGAAGATCGAGGAGGGCGTCAACTCGATCGCGGGCATCAACGCCCTCACCTCGCGCAGCTACGAAGGCTACGCGGTCGTCATCATCGAATTCCAGCTCTACATCGATGGCCGCAAGGCCGCCGAGGACGTGCGCGAGAAAGTGGCTTACATCCGGCCCACTTTCCGCACCGAGGTGAAGGAGCCGCGCGTGCTGCGGTTCGATCCCGCCAGCCGCGCGATCTGGTCGCTGGCCGTGCTGCCGGACGCGTCCAAGGGCAAGGAAATGAGCGCCGTCGAGCTCACCAACTGGGCCGACCAGGTGCTGCGCAAGCGGCTCGAGAACGTGCGCGGTGTGGGCTCGATCACGCTGGTGGGCGGCACGCGGCGCGAGATCAACGTGTACCTCAATCCCTCGGCGATGGAAGCGATGGGCATCACCGCCGACCAGGTGGCGGCCGCCGTGCGCAACGAGAACCAGGACCTGCCGCTGGGCGCCGTGCGGTCGCTGGCGCAGGACCGCGTGGTGCAGATCGACGCGCGCATGCAGCGGCCCGAGGACTTCGGACGTATCATCGTCGCCCGCAAGAACGGTGTCGCGGTACGCGTGGACCAGGTCGCGCGCATCTCCGACGGCGCGCAGGAACTCGACAGCCTCGCGCTGTACGACGGCGGCCGCACGCTGCTGCTCACCGTGCAGAAGTCGCAGGACGAAAACACGATCCAGGTGATCGACGGCCTGAAGAAGACCGTGGACGAGATGAACACGCAGCTGCCGCCGGGCGTGCGGCTGGAACAGATCACCGACGGTTCGCGGCCGATCCGCGTCTCGGTGAGCAACGTGCGGGAAACGCTGATCGAAGGCGCGCTGCTCACGGTCGCGATCGTGTTCCTGTTCCTGAACTCCTGGCGCTCCACCGTGATCACCGGGCTCACGCTGCCCATCGCACTGATCGGCACCTTCCTGTTCATGAACCTGTTCGGCTTCACGATCAACATGGTCACGCTGATGGCGCTGTCGCTGTGCGTGGGCCTGTTGATCGACGATGCGATCGTCGTGCGCGAAAACATCGTGCGCCATGTCCAGATGGGCAAGACGCCGTACCAGGCGGCGCTGGACGGCACGCAGGAGATCGGGCTGGCCGTGCTCGCCACCACCTTCTCGATCGTCGCGGTGTTCCTGCCGATCGGCTTCATGGGCGGCATCATCGGCAAGTTCTTTCACGAGTTCGGCGTCACCATCGTCGCGGCGGTGCTGATCTCGATGTTCGTGAGCTTCACGCTCGACCCGATGCTCTCGTCGTTATGGCACGACCCCGACATCGCCGCGCACGGCAAGCCGAGGGCGCGGTTGACGTGGTACGACCGCACCATCGGCCGCGTCACGGGGCTGTTCGACCGGGCGACCGATGCGCTGGGCGACGCTTACCAGGGCATCCTGCGCTGGGCGCTCGTGCACAAGCTCGCCACGGTGGCGCTCGCGGTCGCGGTGTTCGCCACCAGCATCGTGATGATCCCGCTGCTGGGCACCGAGTTCGTGCCCAAAGCCGACTTCTCGGAGACGTCCATCAATTTCTACACCCCGGTCGGCTCGTCGCTGGAAGCCACCGAAGCCAAGGCGCGGCAGGTGGAAGCGATCGTGCGCGAGTTCCCGGAAGTGAAATACACGCTGACGACGATCAACACCGGCACGGCCCAGGGCAAGAACTACGCGTCGCTGTACGTGCGCCTCACCGACCGGCAATTGCGCTCGCGCAGCGTCGACCAGATGTCCGATGTGCTGCGCCGGCGGCTGGCGCAGGTGCCCGGCATCACTGTCACCCACGTGGGCCTGCTCGATGCGGTCGGCGGCTACAAGCAGGTGGAGTTTTCGCTGCAGGGGCCCGACCTCAAGGAACTCGAACGGCTGTCCAGGCTCGTGACCGACAAGATCCGCACCATCCCCGGCCTGGTGGACCTGGACTCCAGCGTCAAGCCGGACAAGCCGGTGATCCAGGTCGAGGTGAAGCGCGACGCCGCGTCCGACCTCGGGCTGTCGGTCGCGCAGATCGCGACCTCGCTGCGCACCCTGATCGCGGGCCTCACGGTGGGCAACTGGCGCGCTCCCGACGACCAGACCTACGACGTGAACGTGCGCCTCGCGCCCGACGCGCGCAACACGCCGCAGGACCTCGAGCGCCTGCCGTTCGCCATTGGCACCAACGCGGACGGCAGCACCCGCATCGTGCGGCTGAACCAGCTGGCGGCCGTGAAGGAGTCGACCGGGCCCAACCAGATCAACCGGCGCGACCTCACGCGCGAAGTGGCGATCAACCTGAACGTGCAGAACCGTTCCGCCGGCGAGGTCTCGGACGACATCCACGCCGAGCTGGACAAGATCGCATTGCCGCCCGGCTACCGCTACCAGTTCAGCGGCTCCACCAAGAACATGGCGGAGTCGTTCGGGTATGCCGTCTCGGCGCTGGCGATGGGCGTGATCTTCATCTACATGATCCTGGCCAGCCAGTTCCGCAGTTTCCTGCAGCCGCTGGCGCTCATGACGTCGCTGCCGCTCACGCTGATCGGCGTCGTGCTGGCGCTATTGATGTTCCGCTCGACGCTGTCGATCTTTTCGATCATCGGCATCGTCATGCTGATGGGGCTGGTGACGAAGAACGCGATCCTGCTGGTCGATTTCGCCATCCGCATGCGCCAGGAAGGCATGGACCGGACCGAGGCGCTGCTACGCGCCGCCAAGGTGCGGCTGCGCCCGATCCTGATGACGACCCTGGCCATGATCTTCGGCATGGTGCCGCTGGCGTTCGCGCTGAGCGAAGGGGCCGAGCAGCGCGCACCCATGGGCCAGGCGGTGATCGGCGGCGTGATCACCTCTTCGCTCCTGACACTTGTCGTGGTGCCGGTCGTCTATTGTTATCTGGACGACTTCGCGAACTGGATCCTGCGCCGCCGCCGGCGCACTTCCCCCGGGTCGCAGCCCGGGACAGGCTCCGGCGGCGGGGCCCAGGCGGTGCCCGCCTCTAAAATCGATCGTTTGCACTGAAAAAACCTTTCCTACGGAGAATCCTGTCAATGAACGCCCCCGCCAACCTCGAACAAGCCCGCTTCAAGATGATCGAGCAGCAGATCCGTCCCTGGAACGTGCTCGACCTGTCGATCCTGGACCTGCTGTCGGCCGTCCGCCGCGAAGATTTCGCGCCGCTCGCGCAAAAAGCCCTGGCGTTCGTCGACATGAAGATCCCGCTGCTGGCCCCCGCCGAGGACGCGCTGCAGCACGGCTACTGCATGCTGGAGCCCAAGGTCGAGGCGCGCATGCTGCAGGACCTGCACGTGCGGCCGCAGGACAAGGTGCTGGAAATCGGCGCCGGTTCCGGCTACATGGCGGCCCTGCTCGGCCATCGGGCGCAGCGCGTCATCACGATGGAAATCAAGCCCCAGCTGGCGCGCATGGCCCGCGAGAACCTGCAGCGCGCGGGCATGAGCAACGTGGAAGTGCGAGAGGCGGACGGCGCCAAGGGCTTGCCCTCGGAAGCGCCGTTCGACGTCATCGTGCTCAGCGGCTCGGTCGCCGAAGTGCCGGACACGCTGCTGCAGCAGCTCAAGATCGGCGGGCGCCTCGGCGCGATCGTCGGCTTCGAGCCGGTGATGCGGGCCACGTTCATCACGCGCACCGGCGATGCGTCGTTCACGACCGACAAGCCCTGGGACACCGTCGCGCCGCGACTGGCGAATTTCCCCGAGCCGTCCCGGTTCCATTTCTAAAAAGCGGACCCGCAGCCGATGATCGCCCAAGTACGCCCTGCCGATCTCCCGGCGTGGATCGCGGACCAGACGGCAGGCCCGGGGCCGGCCGTCGTGCTCGACGTGCGCGAGCCGTGGGAGCTGCAGACTGCCAGCGTCCGGCCCGATGGCTTCGAGCTCGTCGTCATTCCCATGAACGAAATTCCCGCGCGGCTGGGCGAGCTCGATCCCGCGCGGCCCCTCGCCTGCCTGTGCCATCACGGCGCGCGCAGCCAGCGCGTGGCGTCTTTCCTGGCGCAGCGCGGCTTCGGCCAGCTGGCGAACATCGCGGGCGGCATCGACGCCTGGTCGCTCGAACGCGACCCGGCCGTGCCGCGCTACTGAAAACGCCTTGGCGCGACACCCATCTCAAGGACGGACCATGAAATCGTTGCGGCTTCTTCCCCTGTCGGTGGCGCTCGGCGCGGCCTTCGCTGCATCCGCGCACGCCCAGAGCCTGCTCGATCTGTACGAGTCGGCGCGCGCGTACGACGCCACGTGGCAATCGGCCAAGGCGCAGTACGACGCCAACCTGTTCCGGGCCGAGCAGGCCCGCGCCGGCGTCCTGCCCTCGGCCAACCTGGGGGCGGGCGTTTCGCGTTCGAATTTCGAGAACAGCGTGACCGGCGCGCCCCTGACGGAACGCACTTTCACGAACCAGAGCGCCACGGTGAGCGCCTCGCAGCCGCTGTACCGGCCGGCGAACTTCGCCACCTACGAGCAGGGCAAGCGCCAGGTGGAGCTCGCGCAGGCGCAACTCACCGCCGCCAGCCAGGACCTGATCATCCGCGTCAGCCAGGCGTACTTCGACGTGCTCGCGGCGCAGGACACGCTCACGTTCGTGCGCGCGCAGAAAGCCGCCGTCGCTGAACAGCTCGCGTCCGCCAAGCGCAACTTCGAGGTCGGCACCTCCACCATCACCGACACCCGCGAAGCGCAGGCCCGCTACGACCTCGTGATCGCGCAGGAGATCGCGGCCGAGAACGACCTGCGGGTGAAGAAGCTCGCGCTCGACTCGCTGGTCGGCAAGCCGGAAGTGCAGCCGCAGCCGCTCGCCATTCCCGCCGAGGTCCCGGCGCCGCAGCCGCCCGACGTCAACGTGTGGGTGCAACAGGGCGAAGAGCGCAGCCCCTCGATCAAGCAGGCCAAGACGGCCGTCGAGATCGCGCAGCTGGAAACGGAGAAGGCCAAGGCCGGCCACAAGCCGACGGTCGATCTCACCGCCAGCTACAGCGTCTCGCGCAACCCGAACGGCAGCACCACGATCGGCCCGGCCAACCGCAGCAACATCGGCACCGTGGGCGTGTCGTTCAACCTGCCGCTGTTCGCCGGGTTCGCCATCCAGAACCGCATCCGCGAAACGCTTTCCCTGGAGGAAAAGGCCCAGGCCGACCTCGAAGCGACGCGCCGTGCGGTGGCGCAGGCCACCCGCACCGCGTTCTTCGGCGTCGTGTCCGGCCAGGGCCAGGTCAAGGCCCTGGAGGCCGCCGAAGCGTCGAGCCAGAGCGCGCTGGATGCCAACCGCCTGGGCTACCAGGTCGGCGTGCGCATCAACATCGACGTGCTCAACTCGCAAAGCCAGCTGTACCAGACCAAGCGCGACCTCGCGCAGGCCCGCTACAACGTGCTGCTCGGTCACCTGAAGCTGCGGCAGGCGAACGGCTCGCTGATGCCCGAGGACCTGGCGCAATTGAATGCGATGCTGCTGAAGAGGTAGCCGAGTCCCGGCTGGTGGGCAGGCAAGCCGCCCACCCTTACGAACGCGCAATGCAATCGTGACCGGCGCTAGAACGCGCAATGCAATCGTCGTCGGGCTCCTGTAGGGTGGGCAACTCGTTGCCCACCGCCCGGCGCGATCACGCTCCCGGTCAGCGCTCGATCAACGCCAGCACCGCCTCGGCGGTTTTCGCAGCGGCGCCCTGATGGGCGGCGGCGAAACGGGCGGCGGCCTGCATCGCGGCTGCGCGCCGTTGCGCATTGCCGGCCAGCTCGACGGCCACGCGCACGGCTTGCTCCATGCTCTGCACCCGCCGCGCCGCGCCCGCTTCCTCGGC
This sequence comes from Ramlibacter sp., assembly GCA_019449555.1. Taxonomy (GTDB): domain Bacteria; phylum Pseudomonadota; class Gammaproteobacteria; order Burkholderiales; family Burkholderiaceae_C; genus Ramlibacter. The sequence continues at coordinate 257 of JAGRPN010000042.1, read as the reverse complement.
GAGCTGCGCCGCCTCCGCGAAATTGAATGTGTGCGGGCCCATCACGATCGGGCAGCCGCAGGCGGCGGCCTCGATCAGGTTCTGCCCGCCCAGCGGCTCGAAGCTGCCTCCGAGCAGGGCGACGTCGCTCAGGCCGTAGTACAGCGCCATCTCGCCGAGCGAATCGCCGATCCAGACCTCCCCGGGTTGCGGCCGCTCGGTCCAACGGCTGCGGCGCGACACGTCCAGGCCTTGCTGCGCGGCCAGCGCCGCGACTT
>JAGRPN010000041.1 GCA_019449555.1 Ramlibacter sp. | reverse complement strand
GCCTATAGTTATCCCATTGTTCACTTTGATTCAACAATGACCACGCCCGTTTCCGCCCCTTCCGAGATGGCTTTCTTCAGCGTGCTGGCGCGCAGCGGCAGTTTCTCCGCCGCCGCACGCGAGCTCGGCGTCACGACGCCGGCCGTGAGCAAGCGGCTCGCCCAGATGGAAGCGCGGCTGGGCGTGGCGCTGATGACGCGCACGACGCGGCGCGTGGGCCTCACGCCCGAGGGCGAGACCTACCTGACCGAAGCGCGCCGCATCCTGGCCGAGATCGACGACATGGAACGGCTGGTGACGAGCGCGCTGGCGGCCCCCAAAGGGCTGCTGCGGGTCAACGCGACGCTCGGGTTCGGGCGCAGCCACATCGCGCCGCTGATCGCGCAGTTCTCGCGTGCGCACCCGGAGGTGCAGGTGCAACTGCAGCTCTCGGTGAATCCGCCCCCACTCGGCGACGATGCCTTCGACGTGTGCGTGTGCTTCGGCGAGCCGCCCGACGCGCGGGTGATCGCCCGCCTGCTGGCGCCCAACCGGCGGCTATTGTGCGCATCGCCCGGTTACCTGGAGCGCCACGGCCTGCCGCGCGTGCCCAACGACCTGGCGCAGCACAGTTGCATCGGCATCCGCCAGGGCGACGAAAGCTACGGGCTGTGGCGGCTGTCGCTCGGCAAGCGCAACGAAGCCGTCAAGGTGCGCGGCAACCTCAGCACGAACGACGGCGAGATCGCGGTCAACTGGGCACTCGCGGGCCTGGGCATCGTGATGCGTGCCGAGTGGGACGTGGCGCGCTACCTGCGCAGCGGGCGGCTGCGCCAGGTGCTGGAACATTGGCAGACGCCTTCGGCTGACATCCATGCTTTCTATCCGCAGCGCCACCAGACTTCGGCGCGCGTGCGCGCATTCGTCGAGTTCCTGGCCGGGCATTTCGCGAAGTCGTCCACGCGCGCGGCGGGGCTGGTGAGCGGCTGGTAATTGCAGTTCTCGCGAATTTCCCGCACGCGATTTCTACGCGAGCCGAGGCGCGGGGATCTCGCCGGCCGGCGCCACCTGCGACGGCTCGGGCACGAACGGGCGGGGTTCCGGGGCGACGCGCGTGCTGCGACTCGAGTTGATCGCGTGCACCGCGCCCGACGGCGCGGCTCCCGCAGCACCGCGCAACGTGACATGCGCCTCGGCCCCGGGCGCGAGGTGGAAATAATCGTCTTCGGGTTCGAAGCCGGGAATGTCGATGTGCACGCCTTGCGCGAGCCGATCGGTGGCGATCAGCAGTTGCGCGGTGCGCTCGCCCGTCACCGAAACGCTGGCCCGCAAGCCGACGTCGATGCGCGGCTGCGCGCCCAGCCCGCCGGGAAAGTGGAACGCCTGCGCCAATTGCACGCCGAGCGGATCGCGCAAGGTCACGACCACGGCGTCGCAAGGCAGCGGGCCGAACCGGTACGCGTACGACAGGTCCATGAAATGCGGCAGCAGGTCGATGCACGAGAGGGTGCGGGCGCTGCGCGCCTGCGCCAACAGCGACAGCTCGCCGCGCGCCACCTGGACATCGCCGTCGCGCCACGCGATCAGCTCGAGTTCGAGCTGGCGATCCTGCGCGGTTTCGTTGATCACATGCACGGCGAGCCCGTTGCCGCCCTCGTCCGTGAGCAGCACGGCAAGCGGCCGCAGCGCGCGCTTGAGGTAGTGGTAGCAAGCCTTGGGCGCACCCGATTCGTCGACCACGCCCCAGCCCGCGCCCGCCCACAGGTCGCGCAGCCACAGCACCAGCGCGCCGCGGCAGGCCGAGGCCGGGCGCCGCCACTCGGCAAACGCGGCCGCCATCGCTTCGCCGGTGGCCATCCGGCCGAGCGCCAGGTAGCGCTCGTGGTCGGCGTACCGCAGTTGCTGCGGATCGACGCCGAACAGCGTTCGCAAATAGTGATCGCGCACGTCGTCGAAATCCCAGCCCGCGCCCAGGTCGCGCGGCGAGCGCGCCTTCCACGCCGGATGGTGCACGCGCGTGGCCAAGCCGCCGGGCATGCGCTCGAGCGCGCGCTCGCCGGGGATGTTCGCGAACGCAAGGCACTCGGTTGCGAACCGCAGGCCCGATCGCCGTGCATCGTGCAGCGGCCGCAAATACGCGCCGACGCCGTAATACGAAGTCGTGCCGGCATCGGCCTGGTGCGGGAACGCTCCGCCATGGGCGCTGGACGGCCAATAGGGCGCGCTCGGCGCATGCTCGGCGCACAACTGCGCCAGCGTCTCCTCGAAGAACGCAGAGCGCCACTGCTCGCGCGGCGCACCCCACATCGCGGCCTGCTGCTGGACTTCGCTGTTGCCGCACAGCACCGCCAGGCACGGCCTCGCATGGAGGCGCTGCAATTGCTGGCGGGCTTCGAGCACGGCCGATGCCGCGAACGCGGGGTCGCCCGCCGGGTAATCCATGCTGGCGAACATGAACTCCTGCCACACCAGCAGGCCCAGCTCGTCGCAGGCGTCGTAGAAGTGGTCTTCCTCATAGACCGTGGTGCCGGCGACGCGCAGCATGTTCATGCCGGCCGCGCCGGCCTGGGCCACCGCATCGCGGCACGCCTGCGCCGAGGAACGCAGGCTCGCCGCATCGAGCGGCGTCCAGCACGCGCCCCGGCAGAAGACGGGCACGCCATTGACCCTCAACTGGAATTCGCCGCCCGCGCTGTCCAGCTCGACGGTGCGAAACCCGATCGCCGGCAGCTCCCATCTCGATTCGCTGCCATCGGCGGCGCGGATTCGCAGCGCCGCTTGATACAGGCAGGGTTCACCGTGGGTATGCGGCCACCACAACGCGGCGTTCGGCACCTTGAGTTCACCGGCGAACTGGCCCGCGGCGCAGGGCGACAGCCGCTGCACGTGGACATGGCCGCCGCGTTCCAGTTCCAGCGTCACGGAATGCATGGCGTCGCCGCCAGCGCCCGGCATTTCCAGCCGGCATCGAACCACGCCGGTTGTCCCCTCCACGAAAGCTTCCGTCCGAAGGTTGTCCACGTGCAGGCGGTCTCGCCGCTCCAGCCACACGTCGCGCCAGGGCCCGACCGCCGGCGCGGGCGGCGACCAGCCGGGCGTGCGCCCGAGCAGCGTCGTGCGAAACCAGCGCAGTTGCTGGTGCGCCACCATCGGCGTGCGCCAGCGCGGCCGCGGGCGGCGGCGCGCGAGTTCGGGCTCGAGCGCCCTGCAGCGGATCAGGAGTTCGTTGCCGGCCGGCCGGAGCCGTGCGCCCACGTCGCACTCGTGCGCAACGAACATGTTGTCGGAGGCGAACAGCGGCTGCCCGTTCAGGGTCACTTCGGCCAGCGTCGCGAGTCCGTCGAAGCCCAGCACGATCTGTTCGCCGCGCTGCGCGCGAGGTGCATCGAAGCGCAAGCGATACCACCAATCCTGCGCGTCGAACGCCGTGGGCGGCCCATCCAGCGACCACTCGCCGCGCTCGCGCAGGGCAGCGGCCACCGGCAGCGCCGACGCGATCGGCAGCCAGCCCGACTGCGGATCGGGTGGCGCTGCCGCAGGTCCGCCGGCCGGCGCCGCACGCAGCGACCAGTTCTCGCGCAACAAGGTCCGATGCGGCCCGCGAACAAATTGCAACTGCCACCCCACGTCATCACTGGTTGCACCCAGAATAGTCGTAAGGGGTTCGTGCAAATGTAAGACGACGCCCATTTCGCCGGCTTGCCGGCCTCGCCCCGATTCATCGCAACAGACCAGAGAACATGCGCCAGATGGTTTTTCCCGGCCTCGATCCGCAGCATTACCAGCGCCATCCCTTGCATGGCGACGACGCGGCGTGGGCCGAGAAGAATTGCTATGGCGATCTCTGGATCGAATTGCTGCACGCCTTGCGCCTGGAGCCGCTCGCTTCGCTGCCGTACACGCTGGCGGCGGATTTCGAGGGCGACCAATGGACATTCTTCAAGCCGCCCCTGGACGAATTGCGCGACCTGTACGGCATCGATGTGCAGGAGCTCACTGTCTGGCGCCCGCTGCTCGAGCATGCGGTCGAACACCTGGGCGCGGGCAAGCTCATCAGCACGGAGGCCGACGCTTTCTGGCTGCCGGACACGGCGGGTACCGACTACCGGCGCCAGCACACCAAGACCACCATCGCCCTCGCGAACCTCGACGTGCACGAGCAGTGGCTCGGCTATTTCCACAACGCCGGCTATTTCGAACTCGCGGGCGAAGACTTCCGCGGCCTGTTCCGTGTGGACGCGCCCGACGATCCCGCGTTCCTGCCCCTGTTCGCCGAGCTGGTGCGGATCGACCGGGTCGTGCGGCGCCCGCCCGACGAACTCGCCGCCCGCAGTTTGCAGCTGCTGCGCAAGCACTTCGAGTGGCGGCCGGCAAGCAACCCGTTCGAGCGCTTTGCCGCGCGGCTGGCGGACGACCTGCCCGCATTGCGCGAAGGCGGGCTGGAGCGCTATCACGCGTGGGCCTTCGCCTCGATCCGGCAGGCCGGCGCGGCGTTCGAACTGGCTGCGGCGTGCTTGCGCTGGCAGGGCGGCTTCGGCAGAGCGCGCCTGGCGGAGGCCGCGCAATCGTTCGACGCGATCGCGCAAGGCAACAAGACCCTGATCCTCAAGGCGGCGCGCTTCGTGAGCACCGGCCGGCCGTTCGATGCGAATCCGCTGATCCGGGAAATGGCGCAAGCCTGGGACCGTGGCATGGAAGAGCTGCAGCATGCGCTGGAGCAGCCCGCCGAAGGCCGGGTGCCCCCCGTTTCTTGACTTTTGCTAAGCCTGCCTTAGCCGGGCTGAACCGCCAGTGTGCGTTGCTGCCTAATGGGCAGGAAGGCGATGGTCGCCATCCGCAACCGAACCGGGGATCGACATGACGAACTTAGTGAAACTTCACGCGCTTCACCTGCTCGCCACGGCGGCCGCACTGGTGGCGGCCTGCACCATCGTGAGCGCGCCCGCCATCGCGGCGCAGACGTCGTATGAGCCCGCCGGCATCGTCGCCAACTGCAAGCTCTAACCAGGCCGCCCTGAACAAACTACAGGCAGTACTTTGAACATCCTGACTTCAAACCCGTCCACGTCGGCCACTGAGGCCGCCCCGCAACCGCTCGCGATGCGCACGCCCGCTTTCTTCGACCAGGTGCCGCCGATCGTGATGCGCGACGCGCTCGCCGAGATCCTGGGCGCCGCGGAGGGTGGGCTGATGGAATACGCGTATGCCGATGCCGTGAAACTGGCCGGCCACTCCTGCCCCACCGTGGCGGGCGCGTGGCTGATGACGCGCACCGCGCTGGAACGCCTGTACCCGGACGAGACGCCGCGCCGCGGGGAACTGCGGGTGGAACTGCGCGAGGCGCAGGACGAGGGCGTGACCGGGGTGATAGCGAGCGTCGCGGGCCTGATCACCGGCGCGGCGGGCGACGGCGGCTTCAAGGGGCTGGGCGGGCGCCACGGCCGCCGCGGGCTGCTCGAATTCGGCCGGCCGCTGCGCGGGCAGATGCGCATCACGCGCCTGGACACCGGCAAGAGCGTCGAGGTGTCGCATAACGGGCAGGCGGTGGCGCGGCCGCCCGCCCTGGGCGCGCTGGCGCAGGGCGCCCTCGCAGCGGATGCCGATGCGGCCGCGCGCGAGGCATTCGGATCGGCCTGGCAGGGCTGGGTTCGCGCTATGCTGATCGACCACGCCGACGATCCCGTGCTGATCGCCGTGGAAGATTGAGCATGCATGCCGCGCCGACCTGAGATCGCCCCGCAGACTTTCCTGGCGGCCCTGCCGCTGTTCAAGTCGCTGGGTGCCGCGGCGCTGGGCCGGCTGGCCGCGGCGACCACCCGCCGGCCCCTGAAGCGCGGCGAGCGGCTGTTCAGCAAGGGCGACGCCGTCACCGGAATGTACGTGGTGGTGTACGGCGAGATCAGGCTCCTCGCGCGCAGCCCGGGCCGCGGCGAGCGCCTGACCGGCATCGTCGGCGCCGGCCGCAGCTTCGGCGAACCCGTCATGTTCCTGGAGCGCCCGGCCGTGGTCGATGCCGAGGCCGCCGGCGACGCGCTGGTGCTGCACCTTCCCAAGCAGGCGGTGTTCGACGAGATCGAGCGCAGTCCGCTCTTTGCGCGCCGCATCATCGCGGGGCTGAGCCAGCGCGTGGAAGCGCTGGTGAACGAGCTCGAACGGCAGGCCATGGGCGGCGGCCGGGCGCGCCTGGTCGATTACCTCATGCGAAGTGCCGGCGGCGGGCCGGGCCCGCGCATCGTGGCGCTGCCGGCGGCCAAGGGCGCGATCGCATCGCACCTGAACCTCACGCCGGAACATTTCTCGCGGCTGCTCCGCGAGCTCGCCGACGAAGGGCTGGTGCAGGTGCGCGGGCGCAACATTACGGTGCCCGACCCGAAGCGACTCGCCGCGGGCGGGGAGCCCGCGCCGGCCGCCGAATAACGCGCGGGGTCAGCCCCAGGCGATCTCGTGCCGCATCACCAGCGGGTCGAGCCGCCGGTGCACCTCGCGCTCGATCGGTTCGCGCTCGCCATCGCGGGGCGCCCGCAGGTGCACCGTGATCATGCTGCCGTGCACTTCATGGGCAGCCACCGAAACGGCCACGTCCAGCCCCGGCGCCTGCAGGTCGGCCAGCATCTGCGCGACCTTGCGCTGCGCGGCGTCCCAGCGCAGTTGCGGCTTGAACACTTTGCCCACGCCGGTGAGCGGCATCGCCTCGATCACATAGACCTGTACAGGATTGGCTGCGCGTTCCGGCGTGCGCGCGGCGATGAACGCCAGCAACTCGGCCGGATCGGCTTGCGCCTGCGCCCGCAACTGCACATACGCGACCGGCAGCTCGCCGGCATAGACATCGGGCTGGCCGACCACCGCCGCGAACGCCACCGCCGGGTGCTGGAACAGGATGTCTTCGATCGCGACCGGGTCCACGTTGTGGCCGCCGCGGATGATCACGTCCTTGGCGCGCCCGGTGATCCAGAGGTAGCCGTCCTCGTCCAGGCGCCCCAGGTCGCCCGAGTTGACCCAGCCCGGCTCGATGAACGCGTTGCGGTTGTGCGCCTCGCTGAGATAGCCCGGGAACACGCCGGGACCCTGCATCGCCACGACGCCGATTTCGTTCACGCCGCAATCGCGCTCGTAGCGGCCCTGGCCATCCAGTTCCACCACGCGCACCCGGCTGTACGGCCCCGGATGGCCGACCGAGCCGAGGCGCAGCGGGCGATCGGGATAGCTCATCAGGTGCACGCTGGCGGTCTCCGTCATCCCATACACCTCGAGCACCGGCACCTTGAACTGGTCCACGTACGTCCTGGCCACCGCCACCGGAATGGCCGATCCACCGCCCGAGCAATAGCGGATGCTGGACACGTCGGCGTCGCCCACCGGCACGTTGAGCGCGGCGGCCAGCACCGTGGGCACGCCGCCGAACACGCGTGGCCGGTAGCGCTGCACCAGCCGCCACACGTTGCGCACCGCGTTCGGATTGCGCCAGCCCGCCGGCGACAGCACGACCGCCGTGCCGCCCATCGCGAAAGTGGCCAGGCCTTGCGTGAGCGCGCCGCCGACATGGAACAGGGGCAGGCCGAACAGGATGGACTTGCCGGGCAGCATCAACCCCATCAACCAGGCCTGGTACACCTCGCTGCGGTGGGTGTGGCGCACGAGTTTGGGCATGCCCGTCGTGCCGCCGGTGTGGAAGAACGCCGCCGTGTCGCCGGCCGCGATGCGCCGCCCCCCGCGCAGCCGGTCGGGTGGCTGCGCCGCCGCCAGTTGCTCGTAGCCGTACACGCCGTCGGCTTCGTTGCCCTCGCCTTTGAGCACGACGACGGCTTTCAGCGCCGGCAGCTCACGCCGGATGCGCTCCACCTTGGCCCAGATCTCCGGGCCGGCCTGCGCGCTCATGGTGACCAGCACCTTGGTATTGGCCGCGCGCAGGATGTCCGCGATCTGCGCGGGCTCGAGCAGCGGATTGACGGGGTTGGCGATGCCAGCGGCCTGCGCGCCGAACAGCGAAGTGAAGCTTTCCGGCAGCAGCGGCAACAGGAAGCTCACGACGTCGCCGGCGCCGACGCCCAGCTGGTCGAACAGGTTGGCCGCCTGGTTGATGCCCGCGATGAACTCGCGGTACGTGATCGTGAGCGGCGTTTCGCCCGGATCGGCGTTGGGCAGGAACTGCAGGGCCGGCGTGTCGGGGTCGAGCGCGGCGCCGAGCTGCAGGGCCTCGTAGGTGCTTTGCGCGGCGATCCGCTCGTCGTACGGGGTGGCCTCGAAGGCCCGCAGCAGGGCATCGGTGCTCAGGTCGGGGCGCTGCGCGCCGATCAGCCGGTCCAGCAAATGGAATTGCGTCATGGTGCCTCCGCCGATCCCGGCCGGTGCCTGAAAGGAGGTGCAGCATAAGGTAATTCAACCGTTTGCGGGGCGCGCCGGCGCGCCGCTTTCGGCAGGGGAATCCCAGGATGACTTGCCCGCGGCCCGGGGCGTATAGTTTGCGCGGACCCTGCTCGACCATATCCCGGCATCCGGCATCCGGCGTCCTGCGGACGATGCGCGCCAGCCGCTGCCACAACTGAGGACGACACCATGACCCCGCTTCGCTTCGCCCGGTTCGCCGCGCTCGCGCTTTCCTTCACCTGCTTCGGTGCGTTCGCCCAGGGCAGCGCGCCATGGCCGAGCAAGCCCATCAAGTGGATCGTCCCGTACACGCCCGGCGGCATCACCGACAACGCCACCCGCATGGTGCTGCAGAAGGTGCAGGAACAAACCGGCTGGCAGATCGTGGTGGAGAACAAGCCCGGCGCCAATTCGATGCTGGGTGCCGACCTGGCCGCCAAGGCGGCGCCGGACGGCTACACCTTCCTGACGGTCATTGCCGCGCACGCCGCCAACACCACGCTGTACGCCGGGCGCATGCCGTTCGATCCGGTCAAGAGTTTCTCGCCGGTATCGCTGGTGGGCATCGCCCCGCTGATCATGACGGCCACCAACAACCTGCCCGCCAAGGACGTGAAGGAACTGATCGCCTACGCCAAGGCCAACCCCGGCAAGATCTCGTTCGGTTCCTCGGGCGTCGGCGCCGCCGCCCACCTGACCACCGAACTGTTCAAGCAAACCGTCGGCGTCGACATGGTGCACGTGCCCTACAAAGGCACGGCGCCCGCGCTGCAGGACCTGATCGGCGGCAACATCCAGATCCTGGTGGACACGCCGAGCGCGCTGATGCCGCACGTGAAGGGGGGCAAGATCAAGGCGATGGGCATGTTCTCGGCCAACCGCCTGCCGGCCGCGCCCGACGTGCCGACCATCGCCGAAGCCGGCGGCCCCGCGCTGCAGTCGTCGACATGGGTCATGTTCCTCGCGCCCGCCGGCGTGCCGCGCGACATCGTCAACCGCATGGCCGCCGAAACGGCCAAGGCCGTCGCGTCGCCGGAGATCAAGACCCGGTTCGAGTCGTTGGGCATCGAGCCCGTCGGCAACAACCCCGACGGCGCCGCGAAGTTCCTGGCCGACGAAATCGCCAAGTGGGCGAAGGTGATCACGGCGGCGGGGGTGAAGGCGGAGTGAGGAAGGCGACTTGCGGCCGCTGGCGCGCTGAGCGGCAGGAAGGCACGCTCAAGCGCGCCTGAATCTCCGGATCGCGTCGCGATCACCCAGGAAGCCGTCTCATGACCATCGAAATCTCCAAAGAAGCGCGCAAGGAGGCGATCGCCTCCATCGAGCGCTACTTCCGTGAAAACATGGAAGAGAAGATCGGCAACATCGCCGCCGCGGGGCTGCTCGGGTATTTCCTCGAGGAACTCGGGCCGCTCGTCTACAACCAGGCGGTTGCCGACGTGCAGGAACGACTGCAAATGCGCGTCGCGGAACTCGACATCGAAATCCACGAGGACGAGTTCGCGTACTGGCGCAAGTTCGACCGGCAGAAGAAGAGCAAGTGAGTAGTGATCCCTGGTTGCAGCGCTGGCTCGCGCTGGTTCGCGAGCGCGCCGGCGGCGCGCCGGTGCTGGAGCTGGGTTGCGGCAGCGGGGACGACACCGCGACGCTGCTGACGGCGGGTCATTCGGTGATCGCGATCGATCTTTCGGAATCGTCGATCGCGGCGGCGCAGGCCAAAGTGCCCGGCGCGGCCTATCACTGCCAGGACATTCGCGCTCCGTTCCCCGCGCGTGCCACCGGACTTGGCGTCGTGTTGGCGAGCCTGTCGCTTCATTACTTCGAGTGGAGCGAGACGCTGACGCTGGCCGGGCGGATTCGCGACACGTTGCGGCCGGGCGGCGTCCTGCTGTGCCGGCTCAACTCGACCGAGGATCACCATCACGGCGCGAGCGGACACCCGCGCATCGCGGAGAACTTCTACAGCGTGAATGGCGAACCGAAGCGGTTCTTCGACCGGCCTTCCGTCGAGGCGCTGTTCGCCAACGGCTGGCACACGCTGGCGGCCGAGGAGCGGGTCACGCACAAATATGCCGAGCCGAAATGGGTGTGGGAAGTGGTCGTCCAGCGAAAGGAGCCATCGGCCGCTTGACCGTCGATCTCGCGCCCGTCACCATCGAACGCCATGGACCTGCACACCTGGATCATCTATCTGCTGGCCGCGATCGGGCTTTCGCTGTCGCCCGGGCCCAACGGGCTGCTGGCCCTGACGCACGGCGCGTTGCACGGCCGGCGCAAGGCGCTGTACACCATCGCCGGCGGCGCGCTCGGGTTCACCACGCTGATCGCGCTGTCGATGTTCGGCATCGGCGCGCTGCTGAAGGCTTCGATCGTGTGGCTGGCGATCCTGAAATGGGTGGGCGGCGCGTATCTCGTGTGGCTCGGCATCCAGGTCTGGCGCTCGCCCCCGATCGGCTTTGAAGCCCGTGCGCCGGCGCAGCCTCGCGCCGGCTGGTCGCTGTTCCGGCAAGGGGCGCTCTCGGCGCTCACCAATCCGAAGGGGCTGCTGTTTTTCGCCGCGTTCCTGCCGCAGTTCATCGACCCGGCCCGCAGCCTCTTGGTGCAGTTCGCCGTGATGGCCGGCACGTTCGGCGCCACCGAGATCGCCACCGAGCTGTTCATCGCCAGCATGGCGCATCGCATCAGCCCGTGGCTGCGGCGCGTGGGGCGGCGCTTCAACCAGGCATGCGGCGGCGTGTTCATGGCGATCGGGATCGCGTTGCCGCTGCGCAGCTAGTGCGGCTGCTCCCGTGATCGCGGTACGCGCCTGAAGCCGCCGCGCCGCCATCCCGCGAAAGCGGGATGCAATGACGCCAACGCGTGCTGTGCGCGTCGCCCGGACCTTCCTAGATTGAGGTGTCGCGCCAACCCGGTGCGGGAACAGATCAGGAAAGGTCTCACGCCATGATTCCACTGGACGAAGCCCTGAAGCACCGGACCGAATTCGACCAGCGCTGGTTCCTGCTTCCCCTCGGCGTCGTGCTGGTCGCCCTCTTCTCCTTGGGCATGCTCGTGATGCTCCCGCATCCGGCGCCGGATACGGCCGACGCCGCGCTTCCAGCCGAAGCCGTTGCCGAGCCGATCGCCGTCACTGCCGTCGACGCGACGTTGCCGAGGCAACGCTGAGGGGCCTGCGCCGTTCGACCCCGCGACTCACATCGACAGCGATCCCTCGCGGAACGCCGTCTTGTCGAGCCATACGTTGAGCAATACCGGCTTGCCCTGCCTGGCGAAGGCGCGGGCCTGCTCCAGTGCGGCAGGCACTTCGCTCATCTGCTTGACCACGATCCCCTCGGCGCCGAAGCCGGCGGC